>JBGPLF010000028.1:0-22875 GCA_041486265.1 bacterium | reverse complement strand
GGATCCTATTTCTTCGCGTCGTCGATCGCCTTTTGGGCCAGGCGTTCCGCTTCGGCCAGGGCCGCCTCCGGCGAGGCTTCGCCGTGGAGGGCTTTCTGGATCGCAAACCCCAGGTTATCCAGGACTCCGTTCAGCCCCAGGTTGATCGGGAGCTTGCGGCCGTAGGGCGCCAGCTTCAGTAGCCCCTGATCGTAACTGTCGGACTTGAAAGGCTCCTTAGCCCAATTGGTCTTGTAGCGCGGGGTCAGGTCGTACTTCTTCGCAATGTTGTAGTCGTTGACCTCGGTGTTCAGCCACTCGATTGCCTTCCAGGCAGCCTCCTTGTTCTTGGCGACCTTGGGCACCGTGAAGAGCCACCCGCCCAGCAGCGTCCCCGGCTTGTCCCCGGCCTTGCGGACCGGCGGCAGGGTCATGCCCCATCCGGTCATCCAGGGCATGTTCGGCGCCTCCTTGGGCTGGCGCGTTCGGATGCTCACCGTCTCGCTGATCTGCATCGACGCGATGCCGCTCAGGAACGCCGCGCGTGGATCCGGGAAGTTCGTGCTGGTCGACTTGTCCACATTGAGCATGTCGACGATGAGCTTCAGAGCCGCCCGACCGCCGTCGTTGTTGAACGCCGGCTTGCCGCCGCGCAGCAGGTTGGGATTGTCGATGATATCGGCGCCCGCGCCCCACAGCGCCCAGGTGAACTTGTGCACCGTCCCTTGGGGATTCCCGACGTGGCGGATCGCCAATCCGACGCGCGTCAGGTTCCCGGCCGCGTCGCGCTTGGCGAGCTTCTTGCTGTAGTCGCGCAGTTCATCCCAGTTCGTCGGCGGCTTGTCGGGATTCAGGCCGACCTCCTTGAACTGCGCCTTGTTCCACGTCAAGCCATAGACATCGTAGCCCATCTGGGGATAACCCCACATGGTGCCGTTGCCGTAGTCAGAGAGCTGCACGATATCCACCGCGACCGAGGCCAGCCACCTCTTGGCCTTCGCCGGATCCACCTGCTCGAGCAGTTCCTCTTTGAGGAAACCCGGCAGCCAGGAGGTGTCGATGAAGAGAATGTCGGCGATGTTCCGGCCCGCAGCAGCCGTGAAGATCTTCTGCACCATCGTGTCGTAGTCGACCGCCACCAGCTCCACCTTGATGCCGCTGGTTGCCGTAAATGGAGCGAACAGGTTGGGGTCGCTGAACGGAGACACCGGCCCCGCCGCGATGTCGCCGGCGGGATACCACAAGGTAAGCGTGGTCTTCGGCTGCGCCCCCACCTGCGGGGCGCCGACAGCGAGGAACACGGCCAGCAGCAGCGCCGCGATCGAGTACCATCTCATCGTGTCACGCCACCTCCCTTTTCCTAGCACCTGCACGGCCTGATCATGAATCTCCGCTTAACCAGTTCGGGGCCTCCAGACGCGCTTCCTGTGCGAATCGCCGGAGAAGGACCGCGGTCTCCCGGCGCCAAAATACGAACCCAGACGGAAGAGGGGGATGATCAATGCAACTTGGAGTGACCGTCGCGCACGCTCGTGTCCATTACGGCGACACCCCGACGCTCGACCAGTACGCGGCCTTTGCCGAATGGGCGGCACGGACACAGTTCACCGGCATTGAACTGGCTGCGTTCACCCTTGAGCAGTTCGCTAGGGATTTTGCGGACCTGGACGTGCTGCGCCGGTTTGGGGCGCAGTGTCGATCCCTGGGGCTGGCCATCAACGCGTTCGAAGCAGGGTTCCTGCGCCACATGACCGTGAGCGAGGATGCCGCCGTCCGCCGCCAGGCCGTCGCGGAGTTTGTAAAGTCGGTGGACGTGGCGCGGGCGCTGGGAACCGATCTCGTTTACTTTCATTCGGCGCCGCACCCCTCGTGGACCATCGAGTTTCGCCGGCTCTACGACGATTTCACCCCGCCGACGAAGGTGGATGTGCCCGGGACATTTTCCTGGGAGGCGGCGTGGAGCCGGTACGTGGAGATGATCAGGGACCTGGCAGCCGTGGCCGAGCGTGCCGGCGTGCGCCTCACGATGGAAATCCGCCCCTATGAGATGGTCAGCAACGCCGACGGGATGCGTCGTCTCATTGACGCGGTTGGGTCGCCCGCCGTGGGTCTGGTGTTCGACACGGCGCACTTCCTGGTCCAGAAGGAACTCCTGCCCATCGCCATCGAGAAGCTGCGTGAGCGGATCTTCCTCGTCCACCTGGCAGACAACGACGGGGCCAGCGACTTCCATTGGGCGCCCGGCAAGGGGGTCGTCTCCTGGGACGGCGTGCTGCAGGCGCTCGGCAAAGTGGGATATGCGGGCTTCGCCAACATCGACGTCGCGGGCAACTACGACGACATCGACGCTGAGATCAGAGCGGGAAAGGATTTCATTCTGGCCCGGCTGAGGGCCGGGTCCCGCTAGGCTGGCGGGAACAACCCTCGGACGAACTGCAGCCCCTGGCGGGCGGCGACCTCAAAGTCGGGGGCCAGAATCATTTCAAGACCGACCGCACGGGAGTAGCCCACCTCCCGGAGCGCTTCGACCACCGCGTAAAAGTCGAGATGCCCCCATCCGGGCGCCCGCCGGTTGCTGTCGGCGAAGTGCACATGTGCCAGGTGCGGCCCGGCACGGCGGATCGCGTCGGCGATGGACACTTCTTCGATGTTCATGTGGAAGGTGTCAAGCATCAATCGGACCGACGGAAGATTCACGTCGGCCAGGAAGTCGAGAGTTTCGGCCACGGTGTGGAGAAAGTCGGTCTCGTAACGATTTCCTGGCTCGACGGCGAGGGTCAGTCCTAATTCCTCAGCATACACGCCACACTCGCGGACGCATTCGGTGAGGTGAGTCAGGGCATCGGCTCGCACCGCCCCAGCCTGCAATTTTCCTCGGATCACGCCGATAGAAACGAGTGGGGCCCTCGCACGGCGTGCCGCCTCCAGACACCGCCGCATGGCGGCCACCGCCTGATGCCGGATCTCCGCCTCGGGATGAGTAAACGTCAGGCCTCGCTCGATGGCGATGAACCCCGAGGCTAGGGCCATGACACGCAGACCGTACCGTCCGGCCGTCTGGCGAAGTGTCTCAGGATCTGGATCATCCACATCGCGCGGCATGATCTCCACGGCGTCGTACCCAAGGCCGGCGGCCCGGGCGATGGCATCCGTGAGACTGAGGGGCGTCGAAGCCGCCCAGAACCTGGACCCGGCGGCCGAGAGGTAGAGGGAGACGTTCAACGTCCGGTCATGCCGGCCGCAGTTCGGTCCGCCCGCCCATGTACGGCGCGAGCGCGTCGGGCAGCCGGACGCTGCCGTCGGCGCGCTGGCCGTTCTCCAGAACAGCAATCATCGCGCGCCCGGTCGCCACCAGCGTGCCGTTCAGGGTATGCACGAACTCGGCCGGTGGGCGCGGTCCCGAACGAAACCGTAGGCTCAGACGCCGCGCCTGGAAGTCGCCGGCATTGCTGCATGAATGCGTCTCGCCGTAGCCGCCGCGTCCCGGCATCCAGGTCTCGAGATCATAGGTCTTCTTCATCGCGTGCCCAAGGTCGCCGCCGCAAAGCAGCACGACGCGGTACGGCAACCCCAGCATCTGGACGAAGCGTTCCTCGAGCCCAACCAGAAATTCATGCTCGTCACTCGATGTATCGGGGTGCGCGTACGAAAACATCTCAACCTTGTAGAACTGGTGGACCCGGTACAATCCCTTGATGTCCCGTCCGTACGACCCGGCCTCGCGGCGGAAGCACCACGACAGCCCGGCGTAGCGGGCCGGCAGCGCCCCGGCGTCGAGCGTCTCTTCCATGTGATAGGCGGCCAGGCTCTGCTCGCTGGTGCCGATCAGCGCGAGATCCTCATCCTCGATCTTGTACGTTTGCTGCGAGTCAAACGTCACGCCGCCCCACGCGCCGGTAATCACGCCGGTGCGCACCAGCATCGGCGTGGACAGCAGCGTGAATCCGCCTTCCTTCGCAAGGAGCTCGAGCGCCAACCGCGCCAGCCCCAGCTCCAGCAGGACGCCGTCGCCGCGCAGGTAGAAGAACCGTGACCCCGATGCCTTCGCGCCCCGCTCGAAGTCGAGGATGCCCAGGCGCAGGCCCAGGTCCACGTGATCGAGCGGCGTGAAATCAAAGGCCGGCGGCGTCCCCCAGGTGCGAATCACCACGTTCTGCGAGGCGTCCGCACCACCGGGCACCGTATCATCGGGCTGATTCGGGAGTGCGCGCAACAGCATGTCCAGGCTGGATTCGACCTGTTCCAGTGTGGGATCCAGACCCTTGAGGCGCTCCGACAGCGCGCGCATCTCGGCGATGCGCGCATCTCGGTCGCCACCTTTGAGCTTAGGAATCTCGGCCGACGCACGATTCTGCTCGGCCCGCAGCTTCTCGATCTCCGCGAGCAACTCGCGGCGACGGCGGTCCACATCAAGCACGTCGTCGATGGCTCTGGAATCCCGACCGCGTTTGCGCAGCCCGGCCCTGAACCGTTCAGGATCGTCGCGGATCTTCTTGAGGTCCAGCATGCTTGCTCCTTCGCTTCATCCCGCCGCACAGCCTCGCGGTCAGGCCGCTACGCCGGCGCGCCGGCCAGGATCTCCTGTGCCGCGGCCTCGGCGCCTTTCCCCACCGGACCGCCGACTTGAGGCAGCACGACCTCGAGCGCGCGCAGCCCCGCCAGCACAGCATCATCCGGCACCCATCCCAAATGGCCAAACCGGAACGTCTTCCCCCGCAATTGCCCCAGGCCGCCGCCGAGTACGACGCCGTGCTCGGTGCGCAGTTTGCCGAGCAGTTCCTTCGCGTCGACGCCGTCCGGCAGCCAGATCGCCGTGACGGTTTCACTGGCATCCTCTTCTTTGGGGACCACCCGCAGGCCCAACGCACGGACGCCGGCGCGCACGGCCCGCGCGGTGCGGCGGTGCCTGGCGAAACGAGCCTGGAGTCCCTCGGCCTCGACCATGGCGACCCCGGTGTGGAGGGCATAGATCACACTGATCGCCGGGGTGAAGGGCGTATACGCTTCCGTGTCTCCCAGGTCGGTCCTCATCCTGTCAAAGGACCAGTAGAACCGGGGCAGCCGGGCGGCCTTGCCGGCTTCCCACGCGCGGTCGGACACGCTAATCAGCGCCAGACCCGGCGGCGCCATCAGCGCCTTCTGCGATCCGGTCACGACGACGTCGACGCCCCACTCGTCGGTGCGCAGTTCGATCGCGCCGGCCGAACTCACCGCGTCCACGACCATCAGGGCGGGCGTCTCACGCACGACTACGGCGATCGCCCCAACATCGTTGCGCACGCCGGTCGAGGTCTCGTTATGCGTGACCAGCACGGCCTTCGCCTGCGGCGTCCGCCGCAGCGCCTCGCGCACCGCGCCGGGATCCGCTGCCTGCCCCCACGGCACGTCCACTCTGACCACCGTGACGCCGAACGCCTGCGCGATCGCGACGAACCGCTCCCCGAACGAGCCGCCGCAGACCACCACCACGGTATCGCCCGGCGAGCAGAGGTTCACGATCGCCGCCTCCAGCCCGCCGGTCCCCGAGGAGGCAAACGGCAGGATCGTGTGGCGCGTCATGATGATGCGCCGCACCGCGGCCAGCATGTCGGCGAGCAGCCGGCCAAAGTCGGAGCCGCGATGGTTGACCATCTGGCGCGACGAGGCTAGCAGCACCTCGTCCGGAAGCGGCGTCGGGCCTGGAATCAGCAGATACTGCTTCACGATCCACCCCCTGGAACGATATCAATGCGAAACATCGCACCCCGCATTCACTCTAATGGGGCGTGAAGAAGAACGCCATGGCCAGGAGCGCATAGACGCCCAGGAGCAAGAAGCCCTCGAGCCAGTGTGTTTCTCCGTCGTTCACCACGGCGTTGGTAGCAATGATGGCCGCGGCCAGCGCGATCATCTCGAGCGGATTCCTGAAGACGAGATCCATCGGATGAGCGGAGACGGCGCCCAGTAGTACAAGCAGCGGGGCTACCAGCAAGGCGATTTGAATGGACGAACCTATCGCGATCTGCACCGCCAGGTCCATCTTGTTCTTCATGGCGAAGGTCACCGCGGCTACATGCTCGGCCGCGTTGCCCACCAGTGGAATCACGATGATGCCCACGAAGAACTCGGAAAGACCCAGGGTCCGCGTGGCGGCCCCCAGGCTCCCCACCAGGAATTCGGCCATCACGGCCACACCCACCGTGGCAACGGTTAGGATGCTCAGCGCCCGCCGGGAGCTCCACCTGGACCTGTGGTGCTCTTCGGCACCGTCCACCAGATTCTTGTGTGTGCGTAGTGAGAACAAGATGTTGGCCAGATAGACAGCAATCAGCACCAGGGCGGCGGCCAGGCTGAACGCCATGTCCGGGATGGTGGGTTCAACCTTGAAGTAGGTTCGCTCGGCCAGATCGAACAGGGCAGGCAGCAGCATCGCGATCATAGTCAGGGTGAGGAGCGTGGCCGAGATGCTGGCGGCCTGCTTGTTGAAGAACTGCCGCTCGCGCCGGATGCCCCCCAGAAAGACCGCGAGTCCCAGGACCAGCAGCAGATTGGAGAGGACAGAACCTGTGATCGAGGCTTTGACGACCTCCACTTTGCCCGCAAAGAGCGCGACCGCGCCGATGATCAACTCGGCGGCGTTGCCGAAGGTCGCGTTTACCAGGCCGCCGACGGTGCTGCCTGCGCGGGCCGCCAGTTCTTCAGTCGCCCGGCCCATCCAACCGGCCAGCGGCAGCAGGGCCAGGGCTGCAGTGAAAAAGATCCAGACCGCCGGGGCATGGGTGAACTCGAGAATCAGTGCGAGAGGGATGAACAGGAGCAGGACATAGCTTAGCAAAGTGACCTCAGGTTACTTCGCGGTAAACCGCCCGATGGCAAAGAGGGAAATATCGTGCCGGGTCGTCCCGTCGAGCGCCAGGTCCGCGAGAATCTCGCCGACCGCCGGTACAAACTTGAATCCATGCCCTGAGAATCCGCAGGCGACCACCACGTTGGGAAGCCGCGGGTGCCGGTCGATCACGAAGTGCGTGTCCGGGGTCATCGCGTACATGCACGTACCGGTCGCCATGACCTCGCCGTTGGTCGCGGGCATGTATCGCGCGACGAAGCCGCGCCGGAGTTCCTCTATCTCGTCGGGCCCGATCTCGCGCCGAATCGTATCAGCGGTCGTGGGATCGCCTGTCGCGTGTTCGGCGATCTTCACGCCGCTCCCTCCAAGTTGGGGAAACCCATAGTAGAAGCGGCCGTTCGCCTGCCAGATGTGCACCGGGCATCGGGCCGGATCAAACGCCTCAGCCAGGGCGACCGGCCGGAACCAGACGGTCACCTGGCGTTCGATGACAAGCGGCAGGTTGAGGTCGGCGAGCACCTGCGGCGCCCAGGGCCCTGCCGCAATCACCAACCGATCGGCTTGGTACCGGCCTCGCGGGGTCTGGACCTCGACGCCGCCGGACGAGGCACGCCAGACCAGCACAGGCTCTTCGTGATGTAGCTCAGCCCCGGCGCGCGCCGCCTGCTCCAGATGCGCCCGCACGCATTCTTCAGGAAAGAGAATGCCTGCCTGCGGCTCATAGACTCCCACCATGTCATCGGAAGGCGCAAAGACCGGAAAGCGTCGCCGAACTGCCGCCGCGTCGAGCACCTCATGCGCCAGGTGGTGGACGCGGGCGCTCTCAAGCGCTCCCCGGATCAGGTCGGTGTGAGGCGCGCCGATGTTGATGCCTCCGGTGATCAGCAGCAGCGATCGGCCGCTGGCCCGCCCGAGGTCCGCCCACAGTTCATAGGCCCGGCGGACCAGTGGGACATAGGACGGATGCTCCCAGTAGGCCTCACGGATGATGCGCGAGCGACCGTGGGATGAGCCGTGGTCGTGCGCGGGCGGATGGCGATCGAGCCCCAGCACCCGCCGGCCGCGAAGGGCCAGGTGGTAGGCGGCGACGCTCCCCATGCCGCCCAGACCGAGGACAATGACATCATAGTACATGTCTCTTCTGATTCGGGGCGAGGGAGGTTTCTATCCTTTTGCGGCCAATGAAAGCATTCATGCCTCCATTGATTGCCAGGGCGTACGTGGACCGTCTAGCCCAATGCACGCCGCGCGTGCGCGCGGCGCTCGCAACCATGCTGGCCGCGGGCATGTTGATGACGGGCGTGCCGGCGACGCTGCCACCTGCCAGCCAGGCTGCGCAGGCCCCACAGCCGGATGCGTCGCGGGTGCGCTGCGGCGGCTACGATGTGGTCACCGATCAGCCCAGCGAGATGTCCTTGTCGGGCTCGCCGGCGCGCCTGCGGGTCGTAAAGAACGGCCGCCCGGTGTGGACGCTTCCGGATGCGGGCGCAGGCTCCATCGCCTCGGTGACGTGCCGGGACGCGACCGGCGATCGCATTCCCGATCTGCTCGTCGAGCGCTACAGCGGGGGCGCGCATTGCTGCTCGATCCTGTACATCGTGGCGCTGGCCCCGCGCATCCGGGTGCTGCTGCGCTACAATGCGGGAAATGCCGACGGGTACGAGCTCATCGATCTCAACGGCGACGGCAGGCTGGAATTGCTGCTGGGCGACGACAGCTTCGCGTACTTCGACGATCTTTGTTTTGCCTGCTCTCCCATGATGATGCTCATCGCCTGCTTTGAAGGCAGCCTGTTCGCCGACTGCACGCGATCGTTCCCAGCCCGGGTCCGAGAGGAGATCGCCCAGCAAACGGACAGACTCCGCGATGCCGTCAAGCAGGGGAGCACCGATGCCGGTCTCCAGTACGTCCGCGGCGCGGCACTCGGCCTGGATGCCGCCTACGCCCTGCTCGGCCAGGAAGCGAAGGGCTGGGACGCCGTTCGCGCCGTGGTCTCCACCCCCGCGGTCCTGACCTGGTTGTCGAAGCACCGCGGCGAGATACGCCAGTGGGCGGCGTCCCGGATGGCCAAACTTCGCCCGGGTCCATGACGGGGCAGGAGCCTCGTCACGCACGATGAACGCTAGCTCAACTGCACCAGCCCCAGGATGTTGCCCTCGCTGTCCTTGAACCACGCAGCGCGGGCCGGTCCCGTGGTCGCGATGCTGTTGACGGTCTTGAAGTTCGGCAGGTCATATTCTTCGAACACGACGCCCCGGGCCTTCAGCGCGGCGACGTCTGCCACGATGTCGCCGGTCTCCCAGCCCGCCACGGTGTGTTGGGCCGTCCCGGCGCCCTGCGATGGGTAGAGAACAAACCACGAACCGCCACCGCATTCGTAGATCAAACCTCCGGGCATCTCGCGTGTGGGGTTGAACCCCAGTTTCTCCGCGTAGAACCTGCGCGCCCGATTCAGATCGCTCGCCGGAATGGTGGGATGAACGTGCAGACTCGACAACATGTGTGCCACCCCCTTTCAGATCCATCCCATCGCCCAGAATGCCCACAGCAGTGCGACGCCTAGCGACGTGGTCACCAGCGTGATGGGCAGGCCTACCCGCAGGAAATCCATAAACCGCAGCGGCGCGTCGCGGCTCGCCCTCTGGGCCACGATGACGTTTGCAACGCTGCCGAACAGCGTCAGGTTGCCGGCGAACGTGCTCGTCAGCGAGAGCAACAGCCACACGAACCGAGGGCTGTTCATCCTCCTGACCCAATGACCGACGATCAGCACGAACGGCACGTTGGAGAAGATGTTGCTACCAACGAGCGTGCCGATGCTTATCCGCATGATCGTCGCCCCGCTCACCTGTGTGCCCAGCACCCCGATCCAGTGATCCAGCAGTACGCGTTCGGCCTTCACGAATCCGTCAACCACGACGAAGAGTCCGGCGAAGAACAACAGCAGGGACCAGTCGACCGCTTCTAATGCTTCCCGTGGGGGCCGGTTCGCCCACACCAGCAGGATGGTCGCCGCGGCCACCGCTGCAAAGTCCATCGGCGCCCCGGCCAGGAACGCGACGATCAACCCTCCAAAGACGCATGCGCTCTTGACGGCCAGCCTCCTCGCCACGTGGACGTTCGGTGATCGGTCGGGCTGCCAAGCGATCCTGACGGCGGCGAGCGAGCGTCGGTACAGCACGCTCAACAGCACCCAATTCGCGGCCAGGCAGATCAAGCCGATGGGCACCATGCGGAGGGCAAACGCCGACCAGGTCCACCCTGACGTATGACCGATGATGATGTTTTGAGGGTTCCCCGTCAGGGTCATGACGCTTCCGATGTTTGAACTGGTGGCCAACGCAAGAAGGAACGGCGCGGGGGGGAGCTCCAGGTTGGCCGCAACCTCTAGGAGGAGCGGAGTGCCGAGCAGGCATACCGTGTCGTTCAGCATCAGGGCCGAGCTGATCCCGGCCCCGAAGACGACGAGAGCCAGTAGCGCCTCCGCGCTGCGACAGTACTTCAACGACGCAAGCGCCAGCCGTGTGGGGAGCCCGCTCTGCATCAGGATGACCAGCAGCACCATCATCCCGAAGAGCAGCACCAGGGTCGCCCCATCGATGGCCGCGGCCGCTTCGGCGCGGGTGAGGGACCCGGTCATGACCATCAACACCGCGCCGAGCAGTGTCGCCGTCGGCCGGTCCAGCTTGCGCGGGCTGTTTTCGCCCAGCGACACCAACACGTAGGTCAGGACGAAGATGAACGCCGCCAGATGCATCAGGGGGGAATCCTACGGACGGCTCACGCTCACCTGCTCCAGACGCGCCTCAACCTCATTGACGAACCGCGTCGCGCCCATCTCGGCAAAGTGCAGGCGGGCACGTTCGAGCACGGTCCGCGCGCGCTGGGGCTCGTTGAGCACAAGCAGCGCCTCACCGTATCGCAACAGCGTCAGGGCCAGGTCGATCGGATACTCTTTTGCTTCCAGGATCTCCAGGCTCCGCTTGAACAGCGCCTCGGCCTCGTCGCGCCGGCCTTGCGCGGCGCGGATCTTCGCCAGGGTCGCGCCGTGCGTGGCGCGCGCCAGCGCATCTTGCTCGCCAAGGACCGCCATCGCCTGCTCGGCCTGCTCGCTGGCGGACAGCAAATCGCCACGCGCGAGCGAGGCCTCGGCCAGCCCGCGAAGAATCACTGACGACTCGCCCTTCACCCCGTGGGCGCGGCGCAGCGCGCGCGCCGACCGGAACTGCGTCTCCGCATCGTCGAGCCGGCCCACGCGCAGGTAGTACATCCCCAGGCGGTGGCGGGTGTAGGCCTCGGACAGCAGGTTGCCCAGGTCATGACGGATCGCAATCGCTTCTTCGAAGCGGCGCACGGCCTCGGCGTCGTCACCGGTCATGTGTGCCAGGATCGCCAGTCCGGTTACTGCAGTGGCGTCGCTGAGCGGCTCGCGGTGCTCTCGCGAAAGACGCATCGCTTCGGACAGGACCTCCTGGCTTTCACCTAGCCGCCCATTGTCCAGCAGCGAGCGGCCGAGCCGGGCCATCGTGCGGGCCATCCCCTGCCCGTCGTTCATCTCACGGTAGAGCTCGAAGGCCTGCCGGTACGCGGCGTGCGCGGTGGTCAGCTTGCCACGCAGGTCCTCGGTGATGAACCCCAGGACCTCGAGCGCCTCGGCCTCACCGCCGCGGTCGCGGCGTTCACGGAAGAGCGTGAGCGCCCGGCGGATCGCCTCCTCGGCGGGTTCCAGCCGGTTGCGGTTGTACTCGCCGAACGCGCGGTTCAACCATGCCCGCGCCAACAGGTCATCCCGGCCGATGCGCGGCGCAAGCTGCAGGACGGTCTCGGTGTCCTCCATCACCACGTCAGGCGCAGCCATCCACTTGGCCACCTCGGAGCGCTCGGTGAGCACCTCCAGGTAGAGCGGAACATCTCCGGTGAGACCGGCGTTGCGCAGAATCGCCAACGCGCGCTCGTAGAGCCGGTGAGCCTCGGGCAGGGTCCGCAGCGCCGTCGCCCGGGCGCCGGCCTTGCGCAAGGCGCCGATCGCCTTCCGCGCCAGATCTTCCGCCTTCTCGCTGGTCTCGAACTTGTATCGCCAGGCCTGCTCATAGTGATAGGCGAGTACCTCGAGGAACTCGTCGTCGCCCTCGGAAGCCTCCACCCACTGCGCGAACCGCAGGTGGTGAAGGCTCCGTTGTGCCTTGGGCAGGCTCGCGTAGGCGACCTCACGGATGAGCGCGTGCGTGAACGCGAACTCGCGCTCCCCGGCCAGTGACGAGGCCGGGCGCTCCTCGATCACCTCGCGCTCCATCAGCCGTTCCAGCGCCGCGACGATCTCGGCCGCGTGCAGCCCGCTCGTGGCGATGAGCGCGCCCAACCAGAAGGTGCGTCCCATCAACGAGGCGTCCTGCACGACGCGCTTCTCGAGGGGCGACAGCAGGTCCAGCCGCGAGGCCAGGATGCCGTGGATCGTGTCGGGGATGCGGATCTCCACCGGGTGGGAAGCCCAACGCCACCCCTCCTCATCCCGAACGAGGGTATCGCTGTCGATCAACATGCGGAGGATCTCTTCAATGAAGAACGGGTTACCCTCGGCCTTCATCAGGATCCCATCCCGGACATCCGCCGGCACTGCCTCGCCTTTCAGCAGATCGGCGATGAGCTGGCGACCCAGGCTGTTCGGCAGCGGCGACAGTGAGACGGCGGTGTAATTGCGGATCCGTCCTCCCCACTGGGGATGTCGCTCAAGCAGTTCGGGGCGCGCCAGGCAGAGGGTGAGGATCGGCGCGTCGGCGGCGCGGATCGCCAGGTGCTCCAGCAGATCCAGCAGGCTCTCCTCGGCCCAGTGCAGGTCCTCGAAGACGAGCACCAGGGGCCGCGCTGCGGCCTTAGCGGCGAGAAACGCGCGTAGCGCGCGCAGCAAGGCGTCAATCGCCGATGCCGGGGCGCCGGGGCCGCCGGGATCCTCCAGGGCCGCCGAGCGGCCCTCGGCGGTGCGGCGCAGCGCCTGCAATTGATCCCGCCAGATGTCGTCCTGCCGTGGCACCTCGGCGCCGAGCACCGGGGCTAGCCCGGCCGCGATCCCCTCGCAGTCCTCCGCGCTCACGAGGCCGGCGCACACGCGGTGCACGCCTTCCCACAGTTTCGCGGTCACCGCCGGCGGCGGATCGCTGTCCTTGATGCCGAAGTCCTGCTTCAACATCACGACCAGCGGCCAGTAGGTCAACCCCTCGCCGTATGCTGGACATCGCCCCCTCAGGATCTGCGGGTCGTTGGGCTCGCCCCGCAGCGTGGCCAGGAACTCGTCGGCCAGGCGGCTCTTCCCGGATCCCGCGGGACCGATGACGGTCACCAGGTGATGCCGGCGGCCGTCGGCGACCCGGCGATAGAGCACCTGCAGAAATTGCATCTCGCCTTCGCGCCCCAGCATGCGCGCGCGCAGACGTTTGGCCGCCGGGCCCGTGGACAGCCCCAACACCGCCCACCGCGGCCGCGCTGCGAAGTCACCGTCGCCGGGAAGCGAGAGCGACTGCGTCTGGACGATGCGCCGGGTCGCCTCAAACGTCCGTTCATCAATGACGATGCCATCGGCCGCAGCCTGCTGCTGCAGTCGGGCGGCCAGGTTGACGGCCTCGCCGGTCACCATGAACTCGCCTGCGGTAACCGCCGCCGGATCGGTGACGACCTCGCCAGTGCCGATCCCGATGCGGATGCGCAGGTCGGCGCGCAGCCGGGCGTTCAACTCCCTCATCCGGTGGCGCATGGCAATGGCCGCCCGCACTGCGCGTTCGGGATCGTCCTCGTGCGCAACGGGCAGGCCGAACGCCGCCATGATGGCGTCGCCGATGAACTTCTCGACGGTACCGCTGTGCCGTTCGACCTCCTCGCGCATGGCCGCGAAGTAATCGGCGATGATGGCCCGCATCGGTTCGGGGTCGAGGCGGACCGTCAGCGGCGTGGATCCAACCAGATCGGCGAACAGCACGCTGACCACCCGCCGTTCCGCCAGAGGCGTGACCACCAGGGGCGTCCCACAGCGGAGGCAGAAGTGGGCATTCGGCGGGTTGTCGGCGCCGCAGGTAGGGCACCGCCGGGTCAGCGCTGTGCCGCAGCGCATGCAGAACTGCGCGCCGGACGGATTCTCGGTTTCACACCGCGGACATCGAATCAAGGGAAGACACTCCGGCGGACGCTGTTCGGGCGACGTGATGCTACCGGGGGTGTGGAGACGCAAATCCCGGAACGAATCTAGAGTACCATCCCGGTCTAGGACAGTCTACCCGAACCGAGTCGTCGTCGCGGGGGGGATTCGCGACGCCTTCGGTCACGAGTCAGGCGACCGCGACCTGAACCCTCTCTTCCGCCGGTACCCTCTCTTCAGCCGGGGTGCTGGAGTCATCCGGGGCCGCACCCGGCAGCCGCATCGCCCGCACGACCAGTTCGGCCAGCGACGATACTCCAACTCCGAGCCCATAGTGGTCGCTGAGTTCACCAATCTGCAGCCGGCAGTTCTCGCACGCCGCCGCCACGATCTTTGCGCCGGTCTTGCGGATCTGCTCCGCCTTCGGCTTGCCGGCCCTCAGGCGCCGCTCTTCGTATTCGGGCATTGCCACCAGCCCTCCGCCGCCTCCGCAGCAGAAGGCCTGCTCACGGTTGGGCGTCATCTCGCGGATGTCGGTGGCCACGGCGCGCAGCACGGCGCGGGGCTCTTCGAAGAGTCCACCGCCGCGTCCCAGGTTGCATGAATCGTGGTAGGCAATCGGTGCGGTGTTGGCGGTCGAATCAAGGTGCAGCCGGCCCTCCTGCACATACTGGGCGATGACCTCGACGATGCTCCGCACCTTAAAGTTGTAGTCAGGGCCGAACCAGTTCGGCGCCTCCCACCGGTAGACCGCATAGGCATGTCCGCACTCGGCCAGAACGATCTCCTTCACCTCGAGTCGCTTCGCCTCATCGACGATCCGCCGCGCGATCTCCTTGGCCCGCTTGACGTCTCCGAGGAAGATGCCGTAGTTCGCAGCCTGGAAGAGACTCAGCGTCCACGACTCTTTCGCGGCGTTGAAGATGATCGCGGGCGGCAGGATGCTGTGCGTGCCGGCCAGCGGCACGTAGAGCATCTTCGCGCCCTTGAGCTCTACGGGGATGGTGGCGTCAGGGTCACCGGTGATCTGCCGGAGTTGCTGCTCGAGATCCCGGATGTTCTCGAGGAACATCTCCCGGTACATCTCGGGATCCTTGCCCTGCTCGATCGCCGCGTCGGCGAGCATCACCAGGATCTCGGGCGCCGTGCCGGTGGCCGTGGCCATCGCCCGGATCGCCCGCATCATCAGCGGGAGATCACAGCCCAGCGGGCAGTTGAACGAGCACCGCCGGCACAGGGTGCACTGGCTGAAGGCCATCTCAGTCAGCGACGCCAGTGTGTCCTCGTCCAGTTTGCGGGCGCGGGTCCAGCGCGGGAAGACGCGGCTCAAGAAGTCGTGCTCGCGGCGATAGACGCGGCGTAGGGCCTCGCCCCGGTATCCAGGCACGTGCTCCGGACGAGGTTCAGCCCGGTAGTAGTGGCAGGCCTCGGCGCAGAGCCCGCACCGGGCACAGACTTCCAGCGCGGCCTGCAGCGGCTGGTTGAGTTGGCTTTCCAGGACTTCGAGGGCAGTCTTCGTGGTCGCGCTCATCGGGCGCCCTCAGGGAACGTCGCTGTGGGATGCGGCAGCACGCCGCGCCGGCCGGCAAACCTGCCGAAGGATCGCCGGGCGAAGAAGAAGTACAGGCAGTGGCGGATCTTCCCCAGCGGGATGTAGGCGAAGAGCAGCCCGGCCGCCAGGTACATCGGGACGACGAATCTCGCATTCCACAATGCCAGCGCCGTCAGCGCCAGAAATGCCGCGACCAGCCAGATAGACAGATGATCGTCAGGGTTGCTTAGGGCGCGAAGATTGGGCTCCCGCAATCGCATCGCGGAGCCCGCCGCCGCGAGCACTGCCCCAACGGCCAGCAAGACGGCGACCGCATCGCGTATCATTGGCGTCAGCATCGGCCAGGCAGAGCGCGTCGCGAGCGCAACCAGCCCGACAAAGATCGCCAGGTGAAAACCAATGCCACGCAGGTACGCCATCGCGTGGATGCGCGTGCACTCTTTGGCCCAGGGCGCCATCCCGAGGGTGAAGGCATAGAGCACGCCCCGGGCTGGATCTCCTTTCGCCGGCGCGCGATCAACCGGCGCCGGCCGCCACGCCATCTCGCGCCAGCGCGCGGCGAGACCCGCCGCGCTGACCGTCAGGCCAGCCAGCGCTGCCAGTTGGGCGATCAGCAGGGAACTCATGGTCCGCTATTTCACCCGGCGTACCACGAACCGGATCTGCCCGTTCAACTTCTCGAGGCTCACGACCTCATTGCCGCTGGTTCGGGCCCAGGCCGGGATGTCGGCCAGGACGCCGGCATCGGTGGCTGTGGCTTCAACCGTGTCGCCGACGTTGACCTTCTTGATGGCCTGAGCGATCTTCACGATGGGTAGCGGGCACAACAGCCCTTTGAGATCCAGGGTGAGGGCCGGTGCCTGCGGGATCTGCATGCTCATGACATCCTCCTCATCGCGGCGGCGGAGTTCGCCGCCGATGTTCTCATCGCCGTTCTAGATGAACAGCGTGGTCTGCGACTGCTGCGAGTGCTCGATGAATGTCGCCACCCCCACGGGTTCGGTAGTCTCCGGAATCAGGTCCTCGCGGCCGATCTCCATCACATCCATGCTCATCCCGCACGGCAGGAGCTTGACGCCCAGATCGATCGCCATCTCGCGCAGCTCGGCAAGCGGGGTGACCCGATGCTGCCTCATCATGACCTTGAACATCCACCGGCCGACGCCCCCGAAGTTGAAGCGCGACGGGCCGATGCGCTCGATGCCGCCCCGGTTCATCATCCCCAGCATCCGGCCGAAGAGGCCCTTGCCGGTTCGCTTGCCGACCCGGATAGCGTTGAGGCCCCAGAAGGTGAAGAACATGACCACCTCCATGCCGGCCGCAGCCGCGCCGGTAGCGACGATGAACGCCGCCATCACCTTGTCCATGTCGCCGCTGAAAACGATCATGGAGAGTTTCTTGGTTGCCGTCGCCGGCGCGCGATCAACCGGCGCCGGCCACAGCTGCTCAGTCATGGTCGTCATCGACATCACCCCTCGACTCCCGCTCGATACTCTTACTCCCCAGGAGTACCCGCCTTCACGGTATGGCGCGGCTGCTCACGCAGCAATCGGGCCTCCCCCCGATGCGGATCGGTTGCTCACCTGATTCTGGTCTGCGGCCGGCCAGGCATATACTCTGCTGGGGTATCGCCCAGCTAGCAGCGCACATGCCATCGGTGACCGGGCGGAAGAGCTTACGACAATGGCCGTGGGAGGACCTCATGAGCGCGGATCTTCAACTCGACGAGCAGCAACGAGAAAGCACCCTCGTACGGCTGCGCCGCATCGAGGGGCAAATCAAAGGCCTGCAGCGGATGCTGCGTGAGCAGCGGGACTGCGCGGAGATCATCCAGCAACTCGCCGCCGCGCGCGCCGCGCTCGACAACGTCGCCATCGGCCTGCTCACCGGTGGTCTGGAACACTGCCTCGACTCGCCAACCGGGGGAACGCACCGAGTTAAGGGCGCCCTGAAGAAACTGCGTCACTCCCTCTTGATCCTACGGTAGTTATTTCGCGACAAACTCAGCGGGGCCGCCTTCTTGCCGGCGGCCCCGTTCTTTCTCCTGGAATCTGCCCCGCCAGGGGGGCTCGAACTTCTAGCGCGACACGACGCACCCTCCATCCTCAAGCGCTTCTGTGGACCTGGACAGCGACAGCAGCAGCAGACCGATCCGCTGCGGGACAGTGTGAAAGGCCAGACGCAGAATCTGTTCCTGGGCTTCGGAGACGCGGGCGCAGAGCGTCCCCAGCATTGCTGTCGTGCCGTCGCGAGAGGCGAGGATGGCGTCCAGTAGATCATCCATGCGCATCGGGACGATCTCGCTGGCGGCCAGCGCCGCGGCCTGCTCCGGGCGGGCGCGGACGTTGCAGAAACAGAGTTCCCCAAACATTTCGCCGGGCTCGACGGTCATCAACCGCCGTTCGCGGCCGTCCGGAGAGATCATGCTGATCGCCACGCGGCCGCGGCGGAGGAAGAAAACATCGCCGGTGGGATCGCCCATCGCGTAGACGAGATCCCCGCGCGTGACGCGGCGCACGGTACCCCGCTCTGGCGCGCCGGGAAGATGCTGCAGTACTGTCTCGGTCAGGACCCGGCATTCCCGGTGCTCATGAAAGTGAAACCACTCGCCCTCGACGGGCTTCATCTTCACGCGTGCCATGCTGGTATCACCCCGGTGACGGGGCCCGCGCCGCCAGCCCAACCCTCAAGAAGACCCACGGCGCCAGCCAGATTGTCCATAGCCCAACCACGGTATAGCGCATGCAGCGAAACAGCAGTCCGACGGCCAGTGGCTCCTGCGGGAAGATCGCTCCCAGCCCAACCCGCAGCCCCACGAGCACAACCAATCCAACAACGAGACGGGTGAGCCGCTTCGACCAAGGGCCGCGCGGGTCGAAGGGCGCGTACCGCCGCATCAGCACGAGGCCGGCGCCCGCGCCGAACAGCACACCCAGGACGGTCACCACACCATCCAGGCTGCGCGGATCGGTCGCCCGCTCACCCGCGGCAAGCGGATGCGCCGCCGCCTGAGTATCCCATGACGGCGGATCGGTCACGCCGGCGAGCGCGGCACGGACGGCGAGCGCAAGTCCGAGCATAATGCACGTGAGCGCCAGGGCGGCAGCGACCTGGAATGCGGCCGGCCGTGGATGCAGCCATCGAATCGCACGCGGCTGGATCCAAAGGTAGGCACTCAAGATGAGCCCGCCGATCAGCCAGCCGGCGATCACGTCGTGTGGAAAGTGAACGCCCAGATACAGCCGCGAGAGCGAAATGGCGAAGACGAGCGCCGCCGCAGCCGCCCATGCCCAAGGCTTCTTGACGATCGTCGCGAGCAGGCCCCAGAGCGCCGTCCCGGTCTGCGCATGCCCGGAGGGGATGCCGTAACTCGCCTCGGTGCTCAGCGTTTTCACTCGCGGATCGATCCAGTAGGGCCGCGGCGCATGGAAGACCCACTTCGTAAGCCCGTTCGTATAGTCGGACAGGAGCAGGATCCCCAGCGCCTGCATGCCCCAGGCGGTGTCAACACACCAGTAGAGAAAGGTCACGAGGATCAGGAAGAACTCCTCCCGGCCGAGGAACGAGAGGAAGCGCATGATCCCGTCGAGCCCGGGGCTGAGGCGCTGGAGCGTCAGGGTCAGGTTGACGCCCCACTGCGACACAGCATCCATCGCGGCCTCCTTCCGAGTGTGCCGCAGGCGCGGTCAGGGCACGTCCTGCGGTAACGGATCTTACACGTCGAAGATGACCCGGGCCGACCAGCCGCCGTCGGTACGCTCGACTTTGAGCATGTGATACGTGGCAGCCTTCACGTCCAGGCGGAAGTGATGCCGATCAGGATCCACCGGCTCGCCGTGGACCGTCGCGCAGAGGCGCTTCTC
This sequence comes from bacterium, assembly GCA_041486265.1. Taxonomy (GTDB): domain Bacteria; phylum Sysuimicrobiota; class Sysuimicrobiia; order Sysuimicrobiales; family Humicultoraceae; genus JBGPLF01. Next base: position 3,532 of record JBGPLF010000028.1, on the reverse strand, counting down.
ATTCACCTCATCCACCACGAAGACCTTGGGAACGAAGCCCTCGGCGCTCAGCACGACGAGCAAATCGTTCAACCAGGCAGCCAGCAGACCTTCGAGGTCGTCGGCGTCGACCCTGCGTTCGAGGAAGGTCCGGTTCTCGACGGTGGCGGGATCTATGAGAAACGAGAACATGCCCTCCGCGGCGACCTCGAATAGTTCGGGCAGCGTGGAGGCCCGCGCGGCGATGCCGACGTCCGCGGTGTGTTCGATGACCTCAAACTCGCCCATGCCATTATGATACCGGAAGGCCAGTCTCGCCGGGCTGTAGTGTAGATACCACCGCTTTCTGACGGTAAGGGAGAGTGAATTCCTGTGTCACCCGTCCAGAGGGGCCAAGCCAGCCGGAAGAAGACGAAGGCCTTTTCCGAAGAAGTCACTCATGCGAGAGGAATATCAACAAGTTCTTCGGCGGGTATCCCAACGAGTTACTGACCGGCCAAGGCGAGGAAAACCCTCAGGGCTTCAATCGGTTCGCTGATCGAGCCCTCCCTTGCTTACGCCCAAAGCAGCCCGCGCAGATCGCGGACAGATGAAATCCTCGCCGTGGCAGGCCCGCTGATGGCCCTCAGCTCCGCGAGCACGGTCGCGTCGAACTCCGGCAGGAGGCCGCGATCAAGCATCGCGCGACGAGCGATCGTCTGGAGGTCTCGTCGGCTCGAGGCTGTGGATTCACTCATCCGGCGCTACGTCCGTCACGTCGACCGCCGCTACCGACCCGACACCCACGAGCCGAGTCTATCCTGTGTAGGCCCGGACTTTGTGACAAAGGGAGGTGTCCAAGATGAGCATCGGCTGCCTCGCGGTCTCAGGGTGTCGTGCTAACCAATTCTTGCACGAACCGCTCCCTGGACTCCAAGAGTTCTCTGACAGTTCGAATCGGACCAACTGAAGGGGTTCTCCAGGCAGTCGTGGTAACGTGCCACACCCGTTGTTGACCACCGCGAGTATCAACCTGGAGTATCGTTTCGACGACCTTCATACACTGCGTGTAGGTCCCCGCGGGAACCGTCAGGGTCTCGTTGAGGCCTTCGATTCTGGTGGTCGACGTAAGTTGGCGAACCAGTCCCTCCGGAGTGTATTGGTCCGTTCGACGATCTTGCCACGTCCGGCCCTCGAATGGAGGGAGAGGCATTATGAGTCTTGGCTCTGGGGCAAACACCCATCCGCCTTGCGAGAACGGGAGACCCAGTAGCCCGTTTGAATCCAAGTAACTCCTGGACTCTCCGCCCGTGGAGTCTCGCGCCCGAACCAGCAGCGCTCCATTGTAGTTGTCTACCTGCAGATCCTCGCTCGTCACCTCTGTGACATACGCCTGCTGGCCGGTCGAGCCGGGAGCATAACTCCTCCGCCAGACCGTTCGCCGGCCGGCCCGAATGGCCACGTACTCCATTCCCGTGACCTTCACTTCACGAATGCGCGGTGCACCATCATTCAAAGCCGAGTTCGCCAAACCCCGAACCCCGTTGATGGCCACGGCGCCCCCAATCTGCCTGTTCGGGCCGGCGAGGAGTGTGGCGAGCCCTACGACGCGACCCTGCCGATCAACGACCGGCCCGCCGATGTTTCCGCGCTCAATAACTGCGTCTGTCTGGACCCTACCGGGACGAAGGGCGGTAACGATACCCCGCGCAACAGTCACTTCATCGGTACTGACAGATCCCGGGTATCCGAGGACCAAGAGCTCCTGACCCTGACGCAACGCATCCGAGTCTCCAAGAGGGATCGACGGCAAGTTTGGGACGTTGATCTTGAGCACGGCTGCATCTGTTACCATTTGAAGTTCTTCTCCACCGTAGTCTTCACGACGGACATAGTCGACTACAGTAGCCTTGAAGATGCGCCTATCGGAAAGCATCACGGTAATATCGACAGCGCCCTCTATCACACGATGAGTCGTAAGAATCAGCCCAGAAGAATCATACAGAAAACCAGACCCACGGCCTACGTGACCAAGGGCGTACTTGACCGAGACCAGGACTACCGCGGGCTTGATGCGGCTAACCAATCCCTCATCTTGTGCCTGCGTAGGCTGCGCCACAGCCCATATCAACGTCGATAGAACGCAGACAATGATGGCAAGTCTGAAAGGTGAAGTTTTTTGTGTGGATCCGCGCATCATCCGCACCCCCCAGGACTGGGCAGTGCTGAGCCGACGCTATGCCCGACTTCTAGTTCGGTAGGCTGTGTCCTCTCAAGTGCCTCGCAGCATGCTCGTCGAAAGCAAGATTCGTCGTTCCCGGTGGCGTCAGACGTTCTCCTCAGGTCGCGATGCGAAAGACGGCCAGCCGTCCGCCCAGATGTGAGCAATATTGAGCAGACGGCACACCCTTGCCGTGGTACCTTTTGTGACAAAGGGGGGTGTCCAAGGTGAACAACATTTTCTGGGTCTGGGTCATCGTCGGCATCGTCGCCGGCTATCTGGCGAAGAGTTCGATGCATGAGGGTCCCCACGGCATCCTCGGGGATCTCATCGTCGGCGTCATCGGAGCGTTCGTCGGCGGGTATATCTTCAACGACTTCGGCCACTCCGGCGTCACCGGTCTCAACATCGGCTCGATCGTGGTGGCCTTCGTCGGGGCTGTGGTGTTTCTCTGGGGCCTCCGACAACTGAGCAGGAGCCGGGCCAGAATCTAAGCGTGCGATCTACGCAAGTCAAAATCCAGGGGAAAGGAGCACAACCATGAAAAAGCTCGCGGTCATCGTCCTTGCCGTTGCAATGCTCTCGGCGGCGTTCGTGGGTGTCGCGTCGGCTCAGCCGGCTCCGAACACGGCCAACCTCACCGCGTTCAGCGCGCAGACGAACTTCATGTCCCAGGCCGGCTATGCCCGGTACCTGAACCATCAGCAGACCGGCCAGTGGACGCCCTTCACACCTTAGAGGACGGGGCGGTTTAAGTGCACCAGAGCACCAGATCGGGCTTCCGGGCTCTCTGCGGAAGCCTGGTCTGATACGGGAGCGAGAGAGCGGTCCTGAAGCTACAAGCTGTGATGCACCAAGAGAGGGGGAGGATACATGCACACTGCTCGAAGGCTGGTGATCGCCATCATTGCGGTTGGAAGCCTTGTCCTCAGCCTCGCATATCCAGCCCTGGCTGACATCGGAGACATCTCTGTGGGCGGGGTCTGGGTGTGTCGCATCACGCGTGGTGCGGGAGGGCTTTCTCTGGAGCAGCGGGTCGTCCGGATCGAGCGCCAGATCACGGAGGTGCTCAGTATTCCAGGAATCGACCGGCGTACCATCACGGTTTCGGTTCGCCCGTTGGGACAGAACGCCGCGATGGTGGTGGCTGACATCACTATTATCACGGTGACGCTAGAAGACGCCGCGGGCACAAACGTGACGACGATGGAGTTGGCTCGTCAGTGGGCGCGGCGCTTGGTGGCGGGACTACAGCGCGCCCTCCCGAGCACGACGTTCCATGGCTTTTTAGAGAAGGGGGCGTGTCGAGGGGGTGCGGGTCTACCGCGCCCCCTCCGTCTTGGTTCGCTCCAG
>JBGPLF010000027.1:0-23158 GCA_041486265.1 bacterium | reverse complement strand
CGAGTGGCTGCTGCGCGCGGCCGGGCGTGCCTGCAAGCAAGGGGATCGTCAGCAATACGATGAGCGCGACTGCCAGGCGACTCGCTATCCTTCTACTCATCATCCTTCCCCCTTCTGGATCGTTCATGGGACTTCAGACGAACGATCACGGTTTGCTTCACGTTCTCAATGTGCTCGACAAAGGCCGCCTCCGCAGCATCGGGATGACCGCCGCGCAGCGCCGCGAGCAGGACCTTGTGCCGCTGGACGAAGCCTTCTTTCTCCGTGGGGTCCGCCGCAGTCCTTGTCAGCGAATCAAAGAACCACAGCACCGGGCCCACTGAGGTCCACATCCGGTGGAGGACAGGGTTGCCCGCAATCACGACGACCGTCTCATGAAAGGCGATGTTCTGCACTGCGGCCTGGGGCCAGTTCCCCGCTTCGACTGCGCGGCCCATCGCCTCGACGATGCGCCCGAGCGCCTCGACCTGCGCGTCGCCGATCCGGCCTGCGACCTGGCGCGCCGCATGGCCTTCCAGCACCTCGCGAACGGCGTAGCAGTGAGCCGCATCCGACGCCGACAGCGACGCGAGGAAGAACCCCCGCCGAGGAATCCGGACGACTAGCCCAGAGCCTTCCAGGTAGGTGAGGGCTTCGCGTACGGGGGTGCGGCTGATCCCCAACTGAGCGCTGATGGCGCTCTCGTTGAGCCGGTCTCCCGGTGAGAGGGTGCCTTCATAGGTACCCTTGAGGATGTACGCCTGGACCTGATGGTGAAGCGAGCGAACCTGGATGGGGTCAAACTCCAGCTCCGTGGGGTTGACCCCGAGGCTCAGAACATTCGAAGAATGACCAGGTTGGGGCATGTGCATTATCAACTGTATACAGTATACGATCCTTCTCCACCCGTCAATGCCGATGGAAGGCGCCGCTGGCAGGCGAGGGCTTCTGAACTGAAAAGCGGGACCATCTTGATCGAACGGGATGATCCCGGAGTTACTTCTCGCGGGCCCGGTCGAGCATGAACTTCACGGGGTCGCTCACGTTGATTGTCTGGATCGCGATGTCCGGATATTGCCTCCGGAAGACTCTGAGAATCTCATCCGCGAACCCCTGTCCAATCGTCCGTACATGGTTGAAATCAAGCACGATCGTTCGAAACTTGTCCAGACCAGAGAGCAGTCGTCTCGCCTGGGAGCGCGAGACGTATTCGGTGCCCATGGCATACAGCTTAACCTTGATTTCGCTTTTGTCGAAGCCTGGCTTTGACTGATCGACCTGGTATTTCCTGAAGACATCATTCAGCTGGCGCGTCGACTCTTCGGAGATCGTGAGGGTGACCCTGGTGCCCCTCTTCGAACGATCGAGCTCCTCGATGAAGTAGTCCTCAATGAGGTTGTCGACGCGCAATCTGTACTTGAAGCTCTCGAGGATAAAGAGATCTCCGACTTTCGAGGTGAAGAAAATCCCTTCCCCTGAGTGCGCCTCGGGTTGTGTGGTGGTCTTGCCTTTCAGCAAGTCCTGAATCGCCTCCAACTCCGAGTTGAGGTTCCGTCGCTTCATCACATTCCTGAAGACGCCCACACCAAAGTCGTTGACAACAAAGGTCAGTTGTTTCCTCTCACTGGTGACTTCGACCTCGATCGCCTGAGAAGTCGAGTGTTCTATCGCGTTGTTCAGCATCTCCAGGAATGCATATGAGAAGATGTTGTTCACGTTCGGCCTCAAGCCCGCAAGAAACGGTGCCCTCCGTTTGAGATCGTCGAGGACATCGTCCTCTGTGAGGGATCGGTTCGTCAGGCGCTTCTTGACGCTGCGGCCCGCCGCCATCGCGTGTTTCGGAAGCGCATAGTAGGCTCCTCGCGTGGATCCACCTTTGATGAGGGCACCTTCCTGGACGAGCCCCCCGATGATCACGTTGACGTACTGTCGCGATACCCTCCTGTCCAGGGCCCTGAGAACGTCGGAGGACCTGAACTGTCTCTGCCTGGATGCTATCGCAAGGATCGTGTCTCGCAGGGTCATCCTGTACCTCATCCCGTCCGCCGTGCGGTTTAGTTTCCTCGGCAAAATTGTAAAGTCGTTGTTTTCTACTGTCAACTTATTGACAACTTAACATGTTTATTGTCAAGTCATTGACAAGCGCCGGCAGGCAGGCCGGCTAGGGGCTCCTCCAGCGTCGTTACCGTCCGGTGACAGTTCGCCGCTTAAACTAGTATGAATGAAAAAAGGGGAGGCACACCGAATCCATCACGAAGTCAGGCAATGCGTATATCAATCTCAAGGGGGAATCACATGAGGACAGCGAGTCTGGTTATCATACTGCTCGTCATGATGTTCGCCTCCACGTCGATGGGCGTGGCGACCGCGCAGCAGGCCCGGACGGCGTGGGTCGCGTACCTCTCGAGTGCGGAGGAAGTTCCGACAAATAGCTCGCGCGGAACAGGCATGGCCTCCTTTCAACTGAATGCTGCCGGGAACGCGATCAACTACTGGCTCTCGGTGGATAACATTCAGAACGTTATCATGGCGCATATCCACACCGGCGCGTTCGGGCAGAATGCCGCATTCGCCGTCTGGCTGTATCCCGCCGCGCCGCCGCCAGTCCTGATGCCGGGCGTCGTCTCCGCCATGATCGGTTCGGGGACCATCACACCCGCGAACTTCGTTGGCCCGCTCGCCGGGCAGCCGTTGAGCGCGCTCATCAACGCCATCAACTCCGGCGGCGCCTATGTCAACGTCCACACCTCGGCGTTACCGGGCGGGGAGATCCGGGGGCAGATTCGCTAGGTCTCGCGCCGGCTCTTTGAAGTAAACTGCTTCTCGTATAGGGCCCGCAGTTCGGTCAGTGCCGTGGCCTGCTGCGGGCCCTTGTCGTCCCGAATCCGGCTGATGCGCGCGAAGCGCAGCGCGAACCCCGAGGAGTACTGCGGGCTCCGCTGGATCTCGTTGTAGGCGACCTCGACGACAACTTCCGGCCGGACGGTCACGGTGTAGCCGTCGTCGCCAATTTGCAGCGCCTGCAGCCGGGCGGTCATGCTGCGGAACTCTTCATCGGTCAACCCTTTGAAGGTCTTTCCGACTGGCGCGAACCCGCCGGCGCCGTCGGCCACTGCCAGGTGATAGTTAGAGAGCCATCCGCGCCGCCGGCCGGAGCCCCGGTCCGCCGCGATGATGACACAGTCCGCGGTCTCGGCCCTTTTGACCTTGAACCAGCGCTTGCCCCGGCTGCCCGGCGCGTACGGACTGTCCAGCGCCTTGGCCATGACGCCCTCGTGACCGGCCGCCAGGGCTTCGGCGAGAAACGCTTCAGTCTCGGTCGCGCCGACCGGGATGATCCTGCGCGCAAGATACGCCCCGCCGGTGACCCGCTGCAGCGCGGCCCAGCGAGCCTCGTAGGACTCATCGATGAGCGAGCGCCCATCGAGCATGAGACAGTCGAAAAGATACAGAGCCACGGGAATCTCGCCCGCCGTAACCTCGATCTCGTGGATGCGCCGGAAGCGGCGCATCAACTCCTGAAAAGGAAGCGGGCGTCCACTGCCGCCGACCGCCACGACCTCGCCGTCCAGGATCAGGGAATCCGCAGGGAGATCCCTGCGCGCGATGGCCGCCACTTCAGGGAAGCTCCCGGTCACCTCGGTGAGGCGCCGGCTCCAGATCCGGACGAGGTCGCCCCGCTTGTGGAGTTGAATCCGCGCGCCGTCATATTTGAACTCCAGCGCGGTCCGGCCGCGGTGCGCCTCGAAGACCGCTTGAAAGTCTTCTGAGCTTTCGGCCAGCATCGGCAGCAGGGGGACGAAAAGGCGCACCCCCACCCGCCGGAGGCCAGGCGAGCCTTCGGTCAGAGCGATCCGGGCGACCTCCGAGAGGTCGGAAAGGAAGAGCGCGGCGCGGCGGACCAGATCGAGGTCGGCGCCGGCCGCGCGCGCCACGGCTTCTTGAATCAGGCCATCGTGGAGCCCGATTCGCATCTCGCCCTGCAAGATGCCCTGGATCATTCGTCGCTCATCGTTCGTTGCCCGGCCCAGCAGGGCGACGAGCCGCTCGGCCTTCGCGCGCCTGGATCCTCGGCCCGACGCCTCGGCGATGTCCGCAAAGGCGCGGGCCACATCCAGGAGCATCAGGCTTGGTGAGGTTGCTGCAGACATGGCCGATTCCATCACCCCAGACAGCGTGGCCCAACTGACCTCCACCACCCGCGGGTCGGAGACAGGAAACGGCCGCGCGGTCAGGAAGGCGACCGCTGAAGGGATTTCCTCGGCGCCAAGACGGCGCAGAAACTCGGCCGTCCTGGCGGTCTTCGTCAGGCGGCTGCGCGTGGACGCGAGGTCACGACAGAGCGCAGAGAATTCGCTGAAGGTCACGGCATCCTCGGGACAGTCCCTGGCGCCAAGCCTGAGGTAGTGTCTCCCAGCACCTCCCCGTGCCCGATGCCCAGCGTCTTGATCCAACGCTGGTCGCACACGCCGTTGCGGAACGTGAGGTCCCAGGCCTGCGAGAAGGCGCGTATGACGTTCGGGTTGTGCGCCCGGATCGCCTGGCTCTCCGGCCTGGGCGTCCCCTCTTGACGGGCGAGTTCCAGGTACCCACGGAGCTCGGGACCGGTTATGGACGATGGGTCCGCATACGGAATCCGAGGCATCCCCTTGACCCCCTGTCAATGATCGCGATTGTGCTCTTGCCCCACACTCACGTCGCCGTTGCCGTGGTCCCGCACGCTCCCGTCCCAGAAGAACTTCTTGTAACCCAGGATGTCCCAGTACCCACCCGATCCCACTCGTTCGTTTCCCTGGGCCTCGCCCACCTGCTGCGGCGTGCGGTTCCACTCAGCGATCGCACAGATGATCCGCCGGAAACCTCGGGCATGCAACGCCGTGCGCATCTGGACCGCCGCTGCGGTCTCGACGCCGCGCCGCCGCCAGGCAGGCACCGTATAGACTTCGTCCAGATACCCCTCACCAGGCGCGAGGACAAGTCGCCGCGAGAGATAAGGGAGATAGACAGAACCCACGAAGATCCAGCGAACGTGCACGGTTGTGCCCCCGCTGCGCCCCACGAAGGCTAGATGTCCCTGCTGGAGCCTCGCCCGGAGTTGCGGAAGGGTATAGACGTCAGGACGGAGGGCCACCAGTTGGTGCAGATCGCCCTCAAGGACTGGATCCAGACGGTAAGGGAACTGAGGCGCAACGACGTCGGCCGGCGACCCGGTGTAGAGTCCAGCGTAGAAGATGTAGCGCCGGCGCACCAGCCATGGTGGGATCTCCAGAAGAAAGCGCTTCGCGCCGATCTGGCGGAACACGTCGAACACTGTCGTCAGCCGCATGCCGTGATGTTGGCGCCTTTCTGAAGGTGTGCCCTCCAAAGTATAGAACACCCTCTCAACCGTTCGCTGAGGTACAACTTCGAGCCCCGCATCGATCCAGCTGTGCGATTGACCGATGACCGTCAAAAGAAAGGAGTTGAGGTGCCTTGGAAGCGTGTCTGACCTTCGACTTTGACGCTGAAACCATCTGGTTCCGCAAGGATCGGCAGTCACCCAGCGTACTCTCACGGGGAACCTATGGGGCCAAAGTGGCCGTTCCCAGGATTCTTGCCCTGCTTGAACGCTTCGACATTAAAGCCACTTTCTTTACGCCGGGCTGGGTCGCGGAGCAGCATCCCCGGGAAGTCGAGGCGATCCACAGGGCCGGTCATGAGGTGGCCCATCACGGCTACCTGCACCAGGTAAAGCCTCTGGATATGACCCCGGAAGAAGAATGGGAGAATCTTCAGCGGGGCGCGCAGGCGCTGCAGGCGGTGACAGGTGAGCGCCCTGTCGGCTACCGCTGCCCGGGAGGGGTTATCAGTCCGGAAACCTTTGGGTTCTTGATCAAGGCGGGCTTCATCTATGACTCCAGCATGATGGATGATGAGCGGCCGTACCGGATCCGCGTTCCCGGTCAGGACGGGACGCTCGCGGAATTGCCCGGCTGCTTCGAGCTGGATGACGCCCCCTACTTCCTCTTCACGTTCGGTCCCGTCTACATGACCGGGAATTCGGATCCGAACAAGGTCTTGCGAATCTGGCAGTCAGAGTTTCGGGGGATCTATCGGGAGTCCGGACTGTTCATGATCATGTTCCACCCCCAGGTAATCGGACGGCACCACCGCATCGAAGTTCTGGAGGAATTGATTCGCTACATCCGCGGCTTCCCAGGCACGGCGTTTCGCCGCTGCGATGAAGTGGCGCGGGAGTTCCTCGCCCAGACCGCAGCGAGCCCGTGAAGGCTCTCTTCGACTTCATTGACGCGCACACGGCCGAGTACATCGCCGACCTGCAGCGTCTTTTGCGACAACCCAGCATCTCCGCCCAAAACGAAGGGATCGCCGAGACAGCCACCATGGTGCGGCGGTTGCTTGAGGAGGCTGGAGGCCGGGCCAGTCTGGTGACCCTCATCGGCGCCCAGCCGGTGGTCTACGCCGAATTCGAGGGGGAACCGGGGCCGACGCTGGCCTTCTACAACCACTACGACGTGCGGCCACCAGACCCACTGGATCTCTGGCAGTCGGATCCGTTCGCGGCCGAGATCCGAGATGGGCGGATCTGGGCCCGCGGCGCAGCGGACAACAAAGGCAATCTGATGGCACGCATTGCGGCCATCAAATCCTACCGGGCGGTCTACCCTCGCCTCCCGCTGCCCGTGAAGTTCATTGTTGAGGGTGAGGAAGAGATCGGCAGTCCGAATCTAGGTCGGTTCGCCGAGGCGCATCAAGATCTCGTGCAAGCGGCCGCCTGCGTGTGGGAAGGCGGCTTCAAGGACAGCACGGGCCGGCCGGTGATCTACTGCGGCGTGAAGGGCATCTGCTACGTCGACATCCGTGTGCGGGGCGGCCACTCAGACCTGCATTCGATGTGGGGGTCGATCGCGCCTAACCCAGTGTGGCGGTTGGTCTGGGCGCTGAGCCAATTAAAAACGTCTGACGAAAGGATCCAGTTGCCGGGCTTCTACGATCCGGTGCAGCGTCCCTCAGCGCAGGATCTGGAGGTGCTCGAGTCCATTCCCTTCGACGCGAGCGATCGGGCGGCAGAACTGGGCTTCCCCGAGTTTGTCCTGGGACTGGAAGGCCGGCCTTTGCTGGAGAAACACATCTTCCAACCCACCTGTACGATCTGCGGAGTAGGTGGCGGGTACAGCGGGCCGGGGGTCAAGACCGTCTTGCCGAATGCTGCCTGGGCCAAGGTGGATTTCCGCCTGGTGCCGTCCCAAGATCCCCATGAGGTCGTTGAACAGTTGCGCGCCTTCTTGCGCGGGATTGAATGCGGCGACTTTGAGGTCACCCTTCTGGCGGCGGAGCATCCCGCCCGGACAGCCCTTGATGATCGACTGGTTCAAGCCTCCGCCGCGGTCGCGCGGTCGCTGTACGGTCTGGATCCCATCATCTATCCGATGATCCCTGGGAGCGGGCCCATGTACGCCCTGTGCCAGAAGTGGGGCATCCCGTCGTGCGCCGCCGCAGGTGTCAGTCATCCGGCCGCCAATATCCACGCGCCCAACGAAAACATCTTCATCGAGGATTACGTTCAGGCGATCAAAGGCATCGCTCTGCTCATGGCAGAGTATGCAGGGAGGGGGTGAGACGTCCCCGAAGCCCTGCGAAACGCACATTCCTAAATATCGAAGTACCGATGAAGGGGGAGTGTCCAGTGTCAGGTCATGCACGCCTTCTTGCAGTGTGCCTGCTGGTCGCACTCGCGCTCGCCGCTCCAATGGGCACGTCGGCCCTCGTCGAGGCGGGCCCATCACCCCAGGCCGGGGGTACGCTAACCTATGGGATCCGCCAGGAGCCCAGCACCACGGATCCCGCCGGTTCTGCCGCAGCCGTCGCGCAGCGGGTGCTGGCGAGCATGTACGACAGCCTGATCTTCATGACCCCGCGCGGACAGTTCCTGCCGTGGCTGGCCGAGTCGTGGGAGGTTTCTCCCGACGCCAAGGTCTACACGTTCAAACTCCGCAGAGATGTGAAATTCCACGACGGCACACGGTTCAACGCGGCGGCGGTCAAATTCAGCCTGGATCGAATCATCGATCCTGCGACCAGGTCCACCTCGGCGATCTCGGCTCTGGGGCCATACGACCACACGGATGTCGTGGACGAGTTTACGGCCCGGGTGTACTTCAAGGATTCCTATGCACCCTTCATGTATGCGGCGAGCACCTCGTACCTCGGAATGGTCTCCCCAACCGCAGCCAGGAAATGGGGAGTAGATTTCATCAAGCACCCGGTGGGCAGCGGTCCGTTCAAGTTCGATTCGATGGTGCCGACGGACAACATCACGATGGTGCGCAACCCCGAGTACCGCTGGCCGCCCAAGGGATATTTCAAGAACACCGGCCCAGCCTACCTCGACAAGATCGTCATCAGGACCATCCCCGAAGACTCGACCCGAATGGCCACGCTGCAAAACGGCGAGACCAATGCCATCGAGCCGGTGCCCGAGAAGAACGTGGCCCAGCTCGCACAGGGCAAGCGCTTTCGTGTGCTGAGGGCGGCGTATCCCGGCGCACCGCGCATGGTGTTCTTGAACATCAAGAAGCCCCCCACCGACGAACTAGCCGTTCGCCGCGCCATCCTGTACGCGCTGAACCAGGACCTGATGGTGAGGACCCTGTTCTTCAGCGTGCACACACCGGCCAAGACCCCGTTGACCCCTTCAACCTCCGGGTATGACAAGTCGTTGGAGAGCATGTACCCCTACGATCCGGAGAAGGCCAAGAACCTGTTGGAAGAAGCCGGTTGGCGCTTGGGATCGGACGGGGTACGGGTCAAGGGCGGGAGACGCCTGGTTCTGGATGAGTTCATCATCCCCAACGTCGGAAACGAGGGACCGGCAGAGTTTCTGCAGAGCCAGTTGAGGGACATCGGAATGCAGATGGACATCCGCGCCATGGCCCGGGCGGCCTGGTATGAGGGAATCAACAGGGGCGACCACAATCTTGTCCCTCTCTTTTACATCTACGCCGATCTCGATCTCCTGCGCGGTCTGTATCATTCCACACGCATCCCCTTTAACTGGTCACACGTCACCGACGCCAGCCTGGATAAGGACCTGGAAGACGCCTACAAGACGGCGGACTTCTCCAAGCGCGTCGAGATCTACAGGCGCGTGCAGCGGAAGGTCATGGACCTGGCCCTCATGCTGCCTCTATACAACGAGTTCAACCTGGTGGGAATCCGTAGCGAAGTGAAGGGCATGCTGTTCGATCCCGCCGCCTATCCGTTGTTCTACGACGTATGGATTGAAAAGCAGTAGCGAACGACTGTAGATGTGGCGATACCTGCAGCAGCGGCTCGCCGCCTCTCTGCCCGTAATCCTCGGCGTGTCGGTGCTGGTGTTCCTCATGCTGCACCTGGTGCCGGGCGATCCGGTCCTGTTGCTGCTGGGCGAAAACTCGGCCGCCGATGCGACAGTCCGAGCAAGGCTACGGGAATCGCTTGGGCTGAATGATCCGCTGGCGGTCCAGTATGGCCGATTCCTCTGGCGGGCGCTTCAGGGCGATCTAGGCCGGTCGATCCGTCTCAACCTGCCTGTGAGGGAGTTGGTGGTCCAGGCCTTAAAGCCTACGGCGGGCCTGGCGCTCACGGCGATGTCCCTTGCGGTGGTTGGCGGAGTACTCCTGGGCGTCATAGCGGCCGTGCATCGGGGCCGGCTCATGGACAATCTGGCGATGTTCCTTGGGTTGGTCGGCGTCTCTATGCCCAGCTTTTGGCTGGGGTTCCTGCTCATCTTCTTGTTTTCAGTCCGGCTCGGGTGGTTTCCGGCCATAGGTCAGGGCGGGCTCAACCGGCTGGTGCTGCCCGCCCTCGCCCTTTCTCTGGCTCCGCTGGCGGTCCTGACGAGACTGGTGCGCTCGAGCATGCTGGAGGTGTACCGCCAGCCCTTCATCACGACCGCCCGGGCCAAGGGGCTGGTGGAACAAGCAGTGATCTACCACCACGCCCTGAGAAACGCGCTGGTGCCTGTCGTGACGCTGGCAGGACTCGAATTCGGGCGCTTGCTGGCAGGCGCGTTCGTCATCGAGACGGTCTTTTCTCGCGTGGGCCTGGGCCGCCTGGCAATCACAGGGATTCTGAACAAGGACTTTCCTGTGGTGCAGGGCGTGGCGCTGCTCGTGGCCTTGATCTATGCGGGGATCAACTTGCTGGTCGACCTCTCGTATGCCTATATCGACCCGCGCATCCGTTATGTCTAGCGTGCTGGCTGCGCAGCCTGGTCTGGGGGTGGTCCGGAAGCTCTCGCGCAACGTTGGCGCCAGTGTGGGCGGGATTCTTCTCCTCACGCTTGTGGTGATAGCGACGCTCGCCCCGGTGGTCGCGCCCCGTGATCCCCTGAAAATCAGCCCGCAGTACGGCCTGCGACCGCCTGGGAGAGAGTTCTGGTTCGGCACAGACCAGTTCGGCCGCGACCTGTTCAGCCGCGTCGTCTGGGGCACCCGCATCTCCCTGCGGCTGGGAGTCATCGCCGTCCTCATCGCCGTAGGCGCCGGGGTGCCCTTAGGCCTGGCGGCAGGCTATTACGGCGGGAGGCTTGACCTGACTGTCATGCGAATGATCGATCTGATGCTGGCGTTCCCCGGCATTCTGCTCGCCCTGGTCATCGTATCCATCCTCGGGCCAGGATTGAACAACGTCATGCTGGCCGTGGGAATCTACGGGATCCCGTCCTATGCCCGGGTCGTCCGGGGATCCGTCCTGGTGGTCCGGGAGCAGCCCTTTGTCGAAGCCGCTCGAGCGCTCGGGAGCCCGGCGCTGCGCCTCATGTCCCGGCACGTGCTGCCGAACGTGCTGGCGCCGATCATCGTGCTCTCCAGCCTGAATGTGGCCGGGGCGATTCTGACGAGCGCCGCCCTCTCCTTCCTTGGGCTGGGGGCGCAGCCTCCCACCCCTGAATGGGGAGCCCTCTTGAACGCCGGGCGGGACTGGGTCCGAGACGCGTGGTGGTTAACCACGTTCCCTGGATTGGCCATCATGGTCACGGTGCTGGCTATTAACATGCTCGGAGATGGACTGCGAGACGTGCTCGATCCTCAGCTCAGAGACTAAACAGTACCGTACCTCACAATTCCAGCCACGTCCCGATGCCGCGCTCGATCGCGCGCCGATAGACGATGGGCGCCGTCGCCATGTCGTCCAACGCGAGACCCAGGTTGCAGGTCATCGTTCGTTCTCTTGGATTTTCGCGACCGCGCTTCTTCCCCGCGGCCAGCTCGCCAACGGTTGCGTAAATTGGCGGGATGTCTTGAAAATACCCGGCCTCACGATAATGCGCCAGTTGCGGAATATCGTCGGTGCAGAACTTGCTCACTTCTTTCATCGCTGCGCCGTCCCAGTACGAATCGAAATCCACAAGTGATGCAAACCCCCCTTCCTTCAGCCAGCCGGCCTTGATGGTCGCATGCGGCCTGCGCAGGATCGGTCCCGATGTGACCACCAGGTCGCAGCTTTCCACCGCTTCTCGCGGCTGCTTCGCCTTCACAACGTGCAGGCCCCAATGCGTTTCCACTTCAGTGGCGAACCGATCCGTCTGCTCGGGCAGGACATCATACGCCATCACCCACTTCAGGGGAAACAGCACCTGGAGGGCCTCGAGGTTGCTGCGTCCCTGGACACCACAGCCAAGAATGCCGATCGTCTCCGAGTCCGGGCGGGCGAGATATCTCGCCGCGACCGCCGTGGCCGCGCCGGTGCGCATGGCGGTGATCCATGCGCAGTCCATTACCGCCAGCGGCACACCGGTGTCTTCGTCATTGAGGATCAGCAAGCCGGTAATGTACGGTAGGCCGCGCCTGTAATTCTCCGGATACCCGCTCACCCACTTGATGCCGACCGAATGCAGCGAGGGGATGTACGCGGGCATCGCGTGAATGAACGCGTCAGGGCGCGTGTGCACGCCGGGTTTGGGCGGTATCTCGGCGCGCCCTTCGCCCTGCTCGCGAAATGCCGCGTCCAGCGCATCAATAATCTCTCGCATGGTGACACCGACCGACGCGACGTCCGATTGTGATAAGTAGAGCATCTTCTGTTCGGGCATGATGCGACTCCTCAGGCGTGCAATCTGGGGAACGTCTTCTTGAGCGCCTCGTAGATCTCCCGGTACAGACCGAAGAGTCGTTCGTAGCAGGCGTGGTTCTGCAGGTCCGGTCACTGCCGTGACGGTCATGAAACGGTCGATCTGCGACCAACTGTCGGAGGCGCCCACCGCGCGGCCGTCCTCATGGTTCTCGGCTGCAAAAAAGATCTCGTGGCCGGTTCGGAACTCAAATTCGCCGACCGTGAAGTTCAGGCGCTCAAAGGCGTCCCAGGGGAGTGGAGGTGTTCGCGGTCGACTGCACGGGTGGTCGCGCAGCCAAGCCCAATTAGCTGTAGTGGGCTACCGAGGTCCATCCACCCGCGCGAAGTCGATGAAGCCCCGCTCGACGTTCGTGTCCACCAGTTCGACGCTCACCCGATCACCGACGTCGAGCCCCTGGAACCCGCGGACCACTCGTCCTTCGACCGGCGGTCGAACAACACGCACCCAGGTGCCCTTCTCCGAGGCGCCGGTGACGATCCCCTCGAACCGCTCGCCGACCCGGCGCTCCAGGAGCAGCGCGGCGGCCGATTTCTGCACCTGCCGCTCGACCTTCTTGGCGTTGTCCTCCTGGTCGGTGCAGTGCCGCGCGAGAACTTGTAGCTCGTCCGCGCCGTAGGGAGCGGGACCGCCCGCCAGGGCGGCTTTAAGGAGTCGCTGCGTCACGAGATCCGGAAAGCGTCGGTTCGGGGCGGTCGAGTGGGTGTACGCGGTCACGGCGAGCCCAAAATGACCCTCCGTTTGCTGGCCGGGTACGTCGACGACGTACTCGCCCGATCCCAACAGCTTGATGACGCTCAGCGACAGGTCCGGAAATCGCAGCGGATCGGCTTGCTGCCGCCTGGTGAGGAATGCCTCGAGCGCGGCCGCATCAGGCGCCGCAGGCATCTGTTCTCCGAACCTCGCCGCCAGCTCGACGATCCGATCCCAGCGCTCGGGGACGTGCAGGACGCGGCGGAACGCGGGAACCCCCTTGGCCTCGAGATAGCGCACGGTCACCCCATTCGCCGCGATCATCAGATCCTCAATCAGCGCTTCGGCTCGATTCTGTTCCTCCGGCCGGAGATCGGCGAGCACGTCGCCGTCGAAGACGGCCCGCGACTCAACCGTCTGGAGCGTCAGCGCGCCGTGGTGGGATCGTCGCGTCTTCAGCGCTTGTGCGACCCGGTCCTGCAGACGAAGCTGGTCCGCCAGCCCGTCGACGGCCGTCACCCGCGGGGGCGCTGGCCCCTGCCCGTCGAGCCACGCCGCAACGCTGTTGTAGGCGAGCTTGCCGTGGTTGAGCACCCTGGCCTGATACACATCCGACCCCACCACGGCGCCGTCTGAATCTACGGCCATCTCGATCACGATGGCCAGGCGCTCCTGGTCCTCGCGAAGAGAGGTCAGATCAGTTGAGAGCCGTTCCGGGAGCATGGGGAAGACTCCACCGGCCGTGTAGACCGACGTCGTGTTGTGTTGCGCGTGAGCGTCAATCGTCGAGGCCTTGCGAACGAGGGCGTCCACGTCGGCAATCGCGACGAGAACTTTCACCTGGCCGTCCGCCAGCGGCTCGGCGACCGAGAGCTGGTCGAGATCGAGCGAGTCATCATTGTCAATGGACGCCCAGAGGAGCTCCCGCAGGTCGCGGGCAGTTGCCCCCGGCATCGTGGCAGACGCGCTGATCGCCCGCAACTCCGCGAGTACGGTCGCGTCGAAGTTCGGCAGGAAGCCGCGATCGAGCATCGCGCGCCGAGCAATCATCTGGAGGTCGTGTCGACTCGAGGCCATGGGTTCACTCATCTGAGGCTCCGTCCGCTAGCCTATGCGTTCAGCGGCCAAGGACACCATGGCTCCGCGTTCACCGCATATAGATCCCGTTCCAGCGGATCATACGGCAACTAGGCCGATCGGGTCCTGGCTTCTCGTTCTTGGAGGGACGCCGCGTCGACCTCGCGGACGGCATCGCCGATCGCAATCTCTCCACCGAGGAGGATATCGGCCCGTAGCCCGGCTCTGTGCACGAAGGCGTTGAGTACTCCGGGTTGCGTCTTCTCTTCAAGATAGGAACAGGGCTCACAAAGACGGATCCCCTGGCACAGGGCCCTGCCGATCCAGAACTTCTTCCCGACCAGCATCCTCAGGTCGAGGCCGGCCGTTAGAACGTTGCGGCGCGACGCCGCCGGTCGGAGTCGGATCCCGGTTTCGCTGGCAACCGCATCAAGGTCTTCCTGCGCGACCAGCGTAACCTGACGCCCGCCGCCCGGATGGCTCGACCACGTTCCTGATCCCGAGGCATACCGGTCTCCCTCGAGGCCGCGGCCGGCCAAGGCCGCGACCTTCGTCACGCTGTGGGGCATGGCCTCCGCCTCGGCAGTAATGAAGATGTTGGATACTTTCCCCGCCTGTTGATCAGACATCGGATATCGCTCCTCCCCAATGTGTCCCGGCCAACTGCCCGCTGCCAGCCTCCCGTCAACTGACGGGCCACACTGTTTCGCGAATGAAAATCCCCCGCCTGCCAATTTCATCACACCCGCCGAGCACCACTACCTTCACGCTACCAGCCTCCCGAGTTGATCCTGGATCACATCGGGAAGGGGAGTTTCGTGCACATCGGGAGACCGTTGGACCGCCTTCCTTGCACAACCCTTGTGCCCTCTCGTATCTCGCCCCGATCGTGGCACCTGAGAACTTCGGCCTTAAACTTCACAGTCCCTTCGGTCGGTCGAGCAGTGCCCGGTGGGAATCCGCCAGCAAACAAGACGGAGCATCGGCCGCGGCGGGCATCAGCCAGCCCCTCGAGCCAGACGCACCATGGGCCTGGGCAGCCGGGTCAGAGGATTCGCCGGCCAACCCGTCAAAAGAGCGCGGGTCGGGAGTCACGATAATGCGCTGTGCGGCATGCGGCCTGGAGAATCCGGGGGGAGCGGACGTGTGCGAACGTTGCGGCACCGCGCTCCGGGGACGCTCGCAGTCAGAGGAGCGTAAGCTCGTCACTGTTCTCTTTGCCGACGTCGAGGCCTCCACAGACCTTTCCAGAGTGCTTGGCGCGGAAGCCGCTCGCGAGCAACTAGAGCGGTTCTACGGTCTTGCACGCGAGGAGATCGAAGCCCACGCCGGCACTGTCGAGAAGTTCATCGGCGATGCGGTGTTGGCCGTCTTCGGCCTGCCAGCGATCCACGAGGACGATCCGGCGCGCGCCGTGCGCGCCGCCCTGGCGATCCAGACGCGCGTGCGCCTCGAAGCGGATGCGGGCAGGCTGCCGAGGATCCGCATTGGAATCGCCACCGGGCAGGTCGTGGCCGATCCCAGGGCCATTGACAAAGGCGATTTCCTGGTAACCGGCGACTCCGTGAATCTGGCCGCACGGCTGCAGCAGCATGGGCAACCAGGACAGATACTGGTCGGCGAATCCACCTACGAGGCTACGCGGCGGGTCTTCCTGTACCGGCCAGGCCCGCTGCTACAGATCAAAGGCTTCCCGGACCGGGTGGCCACCTACGAGTGCCTCGAACAGAGGCCGCTGCCGCGGCACGCGGGGCTGGAGAGCTTCGGCTCACCTCTAGTCGGCCGTGACGCTGAGATCGCGGCGTTCCTGGGTCGCATCGACCGGCTCGAGGCTGGCCAGGGCGGCATCGTCACTGTCATCGGCGATCCGGGTATCGGCAAGTCCCGGCTGGTGGCGGAAGGACGGCGGCGCGTCGCGGAGCGAAACGTGCTCTGGCTGGAAGGCTATCCCGTTGTGACCCATCATGCCAGCAGTTATTGGCCATTTCTTGAGATCCTGAAGCGCTCCGCTGACATCATGGAGCGGGACACGGAAACCGTTACGTGGGCCAAGATGAGAAAGAGAGTCGCTGCGCTCTCGCCGGCTGAGGAGGCCGAGATCGTGCCATATCTGGGGACGATGCTGGGCCTGCAGGTCCCACCGGAATGGCAGGAACGGATCCGGTACCTGAGCGGCGAGGCGATGGGCCGGCAAGTGTACCGGGCGACGCGATTGTTTTTTGAGCGACTTGCCCGTGAGCGCCCCACCGTCCTCGTCTTCGAGGACCTGCACTGGGTCGACGAGTCATCAGCGGCGCTCCTCGAGCACTTACTCTCGCTCGTTGAGCGCGTGCCAATCGTCTTTTGCGTGCTTGGGCGCCCCGATCCCGGAACGCCCGCGGCCCGCCTGCGCGCAATCGCCGCCGCCGAGTACCCTGCCCGATATACGGAGATCATACTGAAGCCGCTTTCGCAGGCCGAAGGTCTCCAGCTCTCACAACACCTCCTCAAGATCGACGAGGTCCCGAGTCGCGTGCGGGAGACGATCCTACGCAGGGCCGAGGGGAATCCGTTCTTCGTAGAAGAGATCATCCGGGCCCTCATCGAGATGAAGGCCATCGTTCCTCAGTCGGCGGCCGGCGAATGGCGCGTCGCTCATCCAGAGGGTCGCGTGACGATTCCCGACACCTTGCGAGGCGTGATCATGGCGCGCGTCGACCGCCTGGACGAGGAGGCCAAACAACTGCTCAAGACCGCATCGGTCATTGGGCGAAGCTTTCCCTACCGGGTCCTGCGCATGGTCGTCGACGGGAATGAACGGCTCGATCAGACCCTGGCGGGTCTGCGGGAGCTGGAACTCGTTCATGAGAGACATCGACACCCGGAACTGGAATTTTCCTTCAAACATGCGCTCACGCACGAAGCCATCTACGAGAGTATCCTGGTCCGCCACCGCCGGGAGCTCCACGAACGCGTCGGAAACGCGATTGAGGTGCTGTTCGCAACGCATCTGGAGGAGTTCTTCGGAGTATTGGCCTACCACTATGCGAGAGCTGAGAAATGGGACAAGGCCCAAGAGTATCTGTTCAAGGCGGGCGATCAGGCGGGCAAGATCGCGGCGGATGCCGAGGCCCTCGCCTACTACCAGCAGGCGATGGCGGCGTATGAGCGCATCTTCGGAGGCCACTGGGATCCCCTTCGGCGTGCAGCGATCGAGCGGAAGATCGGCGAGGCCCTCTCCCGGCGGGGCGAAAAAGACCTGGCTGCTGAGCACCTCCAACAGGCGTTGCGATTACTCGGCGCATCGTTCCCGACCACGCGATGGGGCGTGCGTGCCGCGATTCTTCGGGAGATAGTTCGGCAGGTCGGACATCGTCTTCTGCCCAGGGTTCTGATGGCACCTAGGCTCAGCGACGCCGTCGTCAAGGAACGCTCGCGCGTTTACGAAGCCATGGGCGGGATCGACTACTATTCCGACTTGGGACGCCTGATGTTAGAAGGCCTGATGGGACTGAATGACTGCGAAGACGGCCGCTTCACGGTCGGCATCGCCCGAGGCTCGGCAGCATTGGGGTTGATCTGCGATCTGATTCCCTTCTTCCGCTTCGCGCTTCCGTATCACCAGCGCGCCGTTATGCTGGCCGAGCAGGTTCAGCACCCGATGGCGCTCGGTTTCGCATATCTCGGACTGGGCTTTCACTACCGCCACGCAGAAGGGAAATGCAGTGAAGCCCTCGGCTGCTATCTTCGCGCCGCGGCTGCCTATCGAGAAGCCGGGGAGCTGTGGCAGTGGGGCGCATCGACCACGCTCGCTGCCTGGGTCTCTCGTCTCATGGGGGAGTTCGTCAAGAGCCGGCAGTACAGTCGAGCCGTTCTTGACATGGGCCAGGAAACCTCGGACCCGCAGGCATCTGGCTGGGGACTGACTGAGATGGGCAGGACGCTCCTGCAGACCGGCCAGGTGCGCGAGGCCGTGGAGCATCTCGAGAAGGCGGTGGAACTCTTCAGGGGGATCCCGGACGTTCGCTGGGTCGTCGTCGCCGGCAGCGCGTTGGGGCAGGGCTACCTCCGGCAGGGAAGGCTCCAAGACGCTCTGGAGAGGTTCGAGGAGGTCACGCGCCTCGTTGCGACTCGCCGGCTCCGGGGTTTTCATCGGACACATGCCCGCATCGGCGTGGCCGATGTTTACATCGCATCCGCGGAACATGCGCTTCCGGCCGCTCGGCCGGAAGCGCTGCGGCGGGCTCGTCAGGCCTGTCGCGGCGCGCTGCAGCAAAGCAGGATTGACGCCGAGGTCACCGCCGTCGCGTATCGCCTTCAGGGTGTGGTGGAGTGGCTGAGTGGCAACCATCGCATGGCCAGCGAGTGGTGGCAGCGGAGCGCACGAGCGGCTGAGCGCATGGGGGCCCCGTACGAGCTTGGGCTGACACTGCTGGAGATCGGAAGGCGGACGGCTAGCCAAAGCCACCTCACCCGGGCTCAGACGCTCTTCTCGGAGATGGGGATCGTCGCAGACGTGCTGTAGTGATGGGAGGCCGATGCTATGTTGAACCGCGCCGTGTCCTCACCATCTCGCTCTGACGTCGTGGTCGTTGGTGCCGGGCTTGCGGGACTCGCCGCCGCCCGCACTCTCAAAGACCACGGAGTTGGCCTCGTGGTCCTCGAGGCCAGGAACCGGGTAGGGGGCCGGACTCTCTCTCAGACCATGCCGAGCGGCGAGACCATCGACCTTGGAGCGCAGTGGATCGGGCCCACCCAGAATCGCGTTGCTGCCCTGACACGCGAGTTCGGCCTCCAGACCTTCAATCAGTACTCGACGGGGGCCAAGATCATGTCCGTGGAAGGGAAGATCTCTACGTACAAGGGCTCAATCCCGTCCCTTCCATTGCTGAGTCTCATGTCCCTCGCCCGACTGATCAAGCGGTTGGAAGCCATGTGCCGCGAGGTGCCCCTTGACGCCCCATACACAGCGACTCGCGCTGCTGAGTGGGACGGCATGACGGTCGAGAGTTGGAAACGAACCTCAGTATTCACTCGAAAGACTCGTTCTGTGCTCGATATGGCGGTGAGGGCGATATTCTGTGCCGAACCAGGTGAGATCTCCTTTCTCTACTTTCTCTTCTACCTCCATTCCGCAGGCGGGCTTCTGATGCTTACCGAGGTAGATCGCGGCGCTCAGCAGGCCCGGTTCACCACGGGAACACAGATGTTGTCCTTGCGACTCGCCGGACTCTTGGGCGAAGAGGTGATTCTCAACGCCTCGGTCCGGGCTATCGTCCAGGCCCAGGATGGAATCCTGATCCGCTCCGATACAGGGGAGTATGAGGCGCAGTACGTCATCGTGGCGGTGCCGCCGGCGCTGGCGGCGCGGATCCGCTATGAGCCGCCGCTACCTGCTGGACGCGATCAGTTGGCGCAGCGCATGCCGATGGGTTCAGTGATTAAATGTGTGGTGTTCTACGAAAGACCGTTCTGGCGAGATCAGGGGTTCTCCGGGGAGGCCATTTCGGACACCGGCCCGGTGGCGTTTGCGTTTGATGATTCACCCGAAGATGCGTCACGTGGGGCGCTGGTGGTCTTTATCGCCGCCAACGCGGCCAGGCGTTGGGGAGTGCGCTCCGCCGAGGAACGCAAGGCAGCCGTGATCCAAGAGCTGGCCCGTCTCTTCGGTCCAAAGGCGACCCTGCCCACGGACTATGTGGACAAAGACTGGGCGTCCGATCCCTGGTCGCTCGGCTGCCCCGTAGGGCCGATGCCGCCTGGGTTGCTTACTGCGTCCGGGGCGGCGTTGCGTGCGCCCGTTGGCAGAATCCACTGGGCCGGTACTGAGACTGCAACCGTCTGGAATGGCTACATGGAGGGTGCCATCGAATCCGGAGAACGGGCTGCTCAGGAAGTGCTCGCGGCATTGGGGCGCGGCTAAAGTGCGCACATCGCCCTCGCCTGCTTCTGCCTGTCGACTATACACGATCCTGATCAGAGAAGGTTCTCCCGTTTCAAGGCTTCTTCAGGGCCCGGGGAACGTCTATCTTCTGGAATTCCCTGGCGAATTCTGACACGTATTGGGCCAGGCGCTCAATCGTCTCTTCGCCTCTGCGCCGCAGTGTCTCCACGGCAGTCGGATCCACATCGGGAGGGCTTTCAACGTCAACATCCCATGCGTCAACAGGTATGATGACCCGCGCTCCTTCGTATTCGAAATCGTTGAATCCCAGCGGCTTGATCTTTTCGCCGAATAGTCTTCTCAGTGTGGGGTTCGAGCCCCACTCCCCCTTGTATCCGCCGCCCCTGAGGTCCGCGACGTCCGTACCATGTACAGCAATCCCCACGGCCAGCTCCGAAATGTACACTCCCCCGGGTTCAGGGAAGAGATCAGGCATCAGTGTTTTCCCGATGGTCCACCATTCCACGATGGCAATCAACATCCCAAGATCTCGGACATTCCGGCCGGTCCCGATCAAGGTCTCGCGGTTTCCCCCGTGGCCATTGAGGAAGATGACCTTTCTCGTTCCGTTCCTGTGCAAGCTCCGACAGATGTCTGTGTAGAACATCTCCAGCACGTTCGGACTGATGGTAATCGAGCCCGGATATTCCTTCATCTTGTCGTTCTCTCCAAACGGCTGGACAGGCAGGACCATCAAACCCGTTCGCTTACCCACCTCATCCGCCAGTCTCTCCACTGAACTGCTGTCAATGCTGATAGGGGTTGGGCCATGCCCGTGCAAGGTTCCGACGGGCGCGATCACCGTGTCTGACCTCTTGAAGGCTTCCTCGGCCTCCATCCAGGACATATCCCACAATCGGTACTTCTTCATGCACACACACCTCCTACTTCCACATTTCTCCCTGGTCGATGATGAGCACTTGCCCGGTGATTGAATCGTTCGAGAGCAAATGGGTCACCGCCCCGACCACATCGTCGAGCGGAACCATCTGCTCCCCCGCCCTGACTTGCTTTGCCAGCTTGCGGGGGAGGTACTTCTCGAGCCACGGGGTGGGCATCCATCCGGGTGCCACGGCATTCACCTGAACCTTTGGGGCCAGGGCCCGCGCCAGGCACTGCGTCAGAGAAACAAGAGCGCCTTTGGAGACAACGTACGGGATGGAACTGCCGTGGGCAGTGAACGCAGAGTTTGAGCAGATGTTGACGATCTTTCCGCCTCCACGGGCCAGCATGCGGGGAGCGACCGCCTGGGCGCAAAGAAACGCACCAATCAGGTTGACCCCGAGGATGCGCTGCCAGTCTGTAGGAGTCACGCGCTCGAGGTGGCTGAAGGGGATGAATTTCGTTACGCCGGCATTGTTGATGAGGATCCGAACCGGACCGAGCACCCGCTCGACATGTCGAAACATGGCAGACACGGCTCGGGGATCTGAGACGTCTGCCTGAACCGCGACGGCCCTCCCGCCTTGAGCCTCGATCGCTCGCACAGCACTCTCGGCGAAGCGTCGGGAAGTCGCATAGTTTATGGCGACAGCCAGGCCCTCCTTACCGAGCGTCTCTGCGATTGCTCGCCCCAGGCCGCTGCTCGCACCCGTTACCAATGCCACCCGACGTTTTGTTGCCATCGTGGCCCCCCGCAGTCGCCTTCTCGATACGGTTGATGATCCCTTCAGCGTGGAGTTTCGACTCCTCCGGTGTGTCGAGACGAAAGACCAGCGCCGGTCATCTCGGCTCGACTCGGCACGGACTTCACGCCCGCACACAAGGTTGCTTCCCCTTCACCCGCGCGTCGTGAACCCCTGCAGGCACCAGTCACCGGCATGTGAATTAGGCAATAGCCCCTTCTAGCTCTTCGGCGCTGGAGGGGACAGCTCCGACTCTCTCCGTTCGCGCCAGCGTCCAGCGCACGGCTGGGGCGGCCATCGCCGCCAATGGGGGCGCGACGAAGAACCCCGCAACACCCAAGAGTTGGCCGCCGACCAGCATTGCGAAGAGGACCGTGAGCGGATGAAGATGCATGGCACGCCCGAGGATGCGGGGTCCGATAACGAAGTCCATCAGCAGGCGGATGGCCACGTACAGCACGACGACCCTGACGACCAGACCGGTCCCCCAGGGCAGGGCGACGACGGCCGCAAGGGTGCCGACGGCGATCGGTCCCATATAGGGGACAGACTCCAGGAAACCGCTGGCGGCGCCCAGCACCACAGCTTGGGGCATCCCTAGTACGAGGAGGCCGAGGGTGGTCAGCGCACCCGCGATGGCGCTGAGCGCCAATTGCGCGGACACAAAGCCGCGCAGCGCACGGGACGAACTCCTCATGAGGATGACCACCACCTCCCGATAGGCGGGCGGCAACACGGCATGGACCCGTCGCTGGATCAACGACGCATCCCTCACCATGTAGAACACCAGGATGGGGATGACCATCAGGTACTGAAGGTGTGAGCCAAAGTCGATCAGTATGTCGGCTGAATGATCTAGCGTGTTGGCGAGAGCCCTCTCGATCCGTGAGGATACCTGGCGATAGAGACTCGTGAGAAGCGGACTGGCTGTGCCTGAGTCTGGCGCCAGCGCCCGCTCAAGGGCCTGAGCGTATCTCGGCGCCTCCGCCCCCAGGATTCTGATCTGCGTGCTGAGTGGGGGAATGATGAGGCAGGAGAGCAACCCGAGCAGCAGAGTGAGGCCGACGGCCATGCCCAGAACGGTCGCGCCGCGCGACCACCCGAGGCGCCGGGTGAGCCGGTTGGCAAGCGGAGTTAGCAGGGAAGCCAGGGCGACTGCCACCAGGAAGGAGACGAGGACCGTCCTCAGGAGGTACAAGATCCCCATCAGGGCAACCGAGCCAGCGAGTCTGACGGCGCGATCTTCAGCGTGCACGGTACTCCTCCTGAATTGGTCACCCACGATTCGTAGGGTACGCCGTGACTCAAACTTGCCACGATGGCGCCGGGCACAGGAGGTGTGTGAAATAGGCCACTCGGCGGACGGGCACAGCCCTGTGCACTCCGTCAAGCGAACCAACCGGGTGTGTAAGCCCGCTGCAGGATACAGCCTAAACTGCATAGAATTGCGGCGCACAATGCCCGAAGCGTTCGCCCGCATCGTGGACTCGTGGCCTGACAAGTTTACGCCGCTGATCGTGCCGGTGGGCCGGTCACTGGCGGCGCCCTGTGGTTCATCTTCCGCGACAATCAGATCCTGGTGCACACCTCAAACCCGAGCGCCAGCCTGCCGGTGTGCACCGATCCCGCTGACCTCAGCGTGGTCACGGTGCGACGGCAGTACCTCGGCATGCTGGCTAGTCAGCACTGTTTCTCAGCAGAAGTCGCAGCGGATACGCTCGTACCGGACAGGCTGTCGTGGTTCGGGCT
>JBGPLF010000026.1:0-23365 GCA_041486265.1 bacterium | reverse complement strand
GCATTCAATCGAACGAGGGCGTGGCAGTCCTCTTTACGGGGATCCGCCGCTGACGATCCAGCACAGAGGAGGGAGTTGGGAATGAGAAGTTTCATGGGTCGGGACATCCTGTCGCTCAAGGACTTTGAGCGCGCCGAATATTTCCGCGTGTTCCAGGTCTGCGACGACCTGGCGCCCTACGCCCGCGACCGGCGGAACGGAGATCTGTTGAAGAACAAGACGCTGCTGACCGCATTCTACCAGCCGAGCACGCGGACACGGCTGGCCACCGAGGCGGCGATGCACCGGCTGGGCGGGCACGTGCTCGGGTTCTCCGACGCGAAGATGACCCGAGCCGGCGACTTCTACCAGGAGTCGATCAAAGATACCGTCCACATGCTGGAGTACTACGGTGACGTCATCGCGATGCGGCACTTCCAGCAAGGCGCGCCGCATGAAGCCGCCAGATGGGCGTCGGTGCCGGTCATCAACTGCGGGGACGGTTGGGGCGAGCATCCGACGCAGGTCCTCACCGACCTCTACACGACCTGGAAGGAAGTGGGCACGCTCGACGGGCTGAAGTTCCTGCTGGTCGGTGACATG
The DNA here is from genome assembly GCA_041486265.1 of bacterium. Taxonomy (GTDB): domain Bacteria; phylum Sysuimicrobiota; class Sysuimicrobiia; order Sysuimicrobiales; family Humicultoraceae; genus JBGPLF01. The sequence continues at coordinate 22,783 of JBGPLF010000026.1, read as the reverse complement.
CGCATGCGGACGATGCACTCGATCCTCTACGCCATGTCGCAGTTCGACCTGGAGGCCTTCGTCGTCTCGCCGCCCGAGATGTCGCTGCTGCCCGAGTTCAAGGCTGAACTGGACGAGCGCAGCGTCCGATACCGCGAAGTCGCTACCGCCGAAGAAGTCATCGGTCAGGCCGACGTGATCTACATGGAGCCTGTGGTGCAGCCCGACTACACGAAGTCCCGCGACGAGCGCACCGGCGACATCGGGATGACTCCCGCGGCCTACAAGGTCACGCGGCAGATGCTGCGCGACAAAGGCAAGAAGAATGCCGTCGTGTTGCACTCGCTGCCGCGCATGGACGAGCTGCCCGTCGACGTCGACGCGACGCGCCACGCCCGCTACTGGATCGAGGCGTTCAACGGAGTGGTTCTGCGGATGGCGCTGTTAGCGCTCGTGCTGGGCGCGGTTGAATAGGGAGGAATCTCATGCAGACGCATCTGCGTGGGCGTGATCTCATCACGACCCAGGAATGGACCAAGGAAGAGGTCGAGACGGCGCTGCAGGTGGCCTTCGAGTTGAAGCGCCAGCGGGCCCTCGGCCAGCCCCACGCGTACCTGCGCGACAGGGTCCTGGCGATGCTGTTCTTCTACTCGAGCACCCGCACCCGCGCCTCGTTCGAAGCCGGGATGGCGCAGCTCGGGGGCCACGCGCAGTTCATCGAGAGCCGGACCACCCAGATCGCCCATGGCGACACCGCCAAGGAGATCGGCGAGATCCTCGGACGCTACAACGACGGGATCGCCATCCGGATCATCGACTGGATGACCGGCAACAAGTACCTGCGCGACGTCGCCGCCGCCAGCCGGGTGCCGGTGCTCAATATGCAGTGCGACATCTACCACCCGTTCCAGATCCTGGCCGATATCCTGACGATCACCGAGAAGAAGGGCGACCCGCGTGGCAAGACGATCACGGTGAGTTGGGCCTACGCGGCGAGTTACCAGAAACCGATCAGTGTGCCGCAAGATTTGATCCTGCTGGCGCCACGCTTCGGTATGAACGTCCGGCTCGTCCATCCGAAGGGTTTTCAGCTTATGCCGGATATCGTCGCGCAGGCGCAGGAGAACGCCCGAAAGGCTGGCGCCGGGTTCGAGATCATGGACGATTTCGACGCCGGTTTTCGCGGCTCGGACGTGATCTACGCGAAGAGCTGGGGCCCGCTGTTGACGGTCAAGAACGACGAGGAGGGTGCGAAGCTCTCCGCGAAGCACAAGGACTGGATCACCGACGAGCGCCGCATGGCCATGGCCGCGTCCGACGCGATCTACATGCACCCCCTTCCCGCGGATCGCAACATCGAAGTGACCGATGGGGTGATCGACGGGCCGCACTCGGTCGTCTATGACCAGGCCGAGAACCGTCTGCACGTCCAGAAGGCCGTGATGGCGCTGACGATGAGCTGAGGATTGCGCGCCGATGGCGGCGCTCCGCACGCCATGGGTGGCCAGCGCGACGACGAGAGGTGCTGGGGATGGTGGGTAAGACGGCAGTGGTGGCGATCGGCGGCAACTCGCTGATCAAGGATCCGCAGCACCAGACCGTGGAGGATCAGTACCGCGCGGCGGGCGAGACCTGCCGGCACATCGCCGCAATGATCAAGGCCGGGTGGAACGTGGCGATCGGCCACGGCAATGGACCTCAAGTTGGCTTCATCCTGCGCCGCTCCGAACTGGCCGCGCATGAACTGCATGAGGTGCCGCTCGACGCGTGTGGCGCCGACACGCAGGGCGCCATCGGCTACGCGCTGCAGCAGAACCTCTACAACGAGTTCCTGCGCCTGGGCCTTAAGAAGAATGCCGTCACGGTCGTGACGCAGGTCGAGGTGGCGGCGGACGACCCGGCGTTCCAGAATCCCACGAAGCCGATCGGCTCCTACATGGACGAAGCGAAGGCCAGGCGCCGGCGCGACGAGGAAAACTGGGCCATCATGGAGGATGCTGGACGCGGCTGGCGCCGGGTGGTGGCCTCCCCCTTGCCCAGGCGTATTGTCGAAGAAGAAGCCGTCAGACGATTGATCGGCGCCGGTTTCGTGGTGATCACGGTCGGCGGCGGCGGCATCCCGGTGGTGGCCGACGGGCAGGGAAACCTCAAAGGCGTCGCGGCGGTGATCGACAAAGACTACGCCTCGTCGCTGCTGGCCACCGCCATCGGGGCTGACCTGTTCCTGATCAGCACCGCCGTCGAGAAGGTGGCCATCAACTTTGGGAAGCCCAACCAGCAGTGGATCAACCACATGACCCTCTCCCAGGCGAAGGCGTACCTCGCCGAAGGTGGACACTTCGCCAAAGGGAGCATGGCGCCCAAGATCCAGGCCATCGTCTGGTATCTCGAGCGCGGCGGGCGCGAGGCTTTGATCACGAATCCTGAGAACATCGAACGTGCGCTGGCCGGCGAGAACGGCACGCGGATTACGGCGGAGTGAGTGGTGGCCTTGGGACTGCAGCATGCGCGGAGCGTGAACCTCCGATCGAGAACGAGGGGGTGAGCACAATGGAGTTCACACTCAACGGCAGGCCGGTATCAATCCAGATCCCCGAAGGAGCCAGCCTCCTCGAGGCGCTCCGGGAGCGGTGCGGTCTGACCTCACCCAAGGACGGGTGCGCGCCTGAAGGATCCTGCGGCGCCTGCACCGTGCTTGTTGACGGCAAAGCTGTCGTGTCCTGCGCGCAGCCGGCCGCCCGGGTCGCCGGGAAGCAGGTCACGACGCTCGAGGGATTGTCCGCCGCGCGGCGGGCGATGTGGGCCGACTGCTTCGTGGCCTCCGGGGCATCACAGTGCGGGTTCTGTTCCCCGGGCATCGTGATGAAGGCGGAGGCGCTGCTCGACCGGAACCCCGATCCGTCCCGCGACGAGATTGCCAAGGCTCTCGCCGGCAACCTCTGCCGGTGCACGGGCTACGTCAAGATTGTCGATGCGATCGAGTACGCGGCGCTTGCGCGTCAGGGCGAGCCTCTCCCTGCGGTCGACTGGAGCGGGCGGGTCGGTTCGCGCACCGGCCGGTATCAGGGCCGCGAGCTGGCGCTGGGTGAGAAGCCCTATGTCAACGATATGCGGCTGCCCCGAATGCTCCACGGCGCCGTCCGATGGTCAGATCACCCGCGCGCGAAGATCCTGCGCATCGACACTTCGAAGGCGCGTGTCTATCCAGGTGTTGTGGCCGTCGCCACCTGGCGGGAGACACCGGGCGACCGCAAGCAGGGCCTGATCACGCGAGACTGGCGCCAGTTCGTCGCCGAGGGCGAGGTCACGAACTACGTGGGTGATGTCCTGGCGGTCGTGGCTGCGGAGAGCCGCACCGCGGCCCGCGAGGCAGCGGCGCTCATCCAGGTGGAGTACGAGGTCCTCGATCCGATCACCGATCCATTCGTGTCGATGGAGGAAGGCACCCCGCAGATTCATGAAGGCGGCAACATCCTCTCGGTCTCGAAGGTGAAACGGGGAAAGGTGGACCAGGCCCTCGCCGGTGCGGCGCACGTCGTCACGGAGACCTTCCGCACCCAGTGGATCGATCACGCCTTCCTCGAGCCTGAGGCCAGCCTCGCGGTGCCGCTGGATGATGACGGCGTGCACGTCTACTCACAGGGCCAGGGCGTGTGGGAAGATCGCCGACAGATCGCGTCGTTCCTCGCGCTCCCCGAAGGGAAGGCTCGGGTCACCCAGGTGTCCAACGGCGGCGCGTTCGGGGCCAAGGAAGACCTAAACGTTCAAACGCACGCTGCGCTACTCACGTGCATGACGCATCGCCCGGTGCTGCTGGTGCTCTCGCGGCGCGAGAGCATCCGGTTCCACACGAAGCGCCATCCCATGACGATGACGTACACCGTCGGCTGTGACGCTGAAGGGCGTTTGCTTGCGATCCGGGCGCGGATCGTGGGCGACACAGGCGCGTACGCCAGCGTCGGGGACAAAGTCCTAGAGCGGGCGGCCGGTCACGCGTGCGGTCCATACAAAGTGCCCAACGTGGATGTGGAGGCCACGGCCGTCTACACCAACAATCCGCCGGCCGGCGCGATGCGCGGGTTTGGGGTCCCCCAGGTCAACTTCGCCCTGGAAGGCCTGATGGATATCCTGGCCGAGAAGGTTGGGGTTGACGGTTGGGAGATCCGGTGGCGCAACGCGGTCGAGGCGGGCGACATCTTCGGAACCGGTCAGAAGCTCGGTCCGGGCGTGGGGTTGAAGAAAACGCTGCTCGCCGTGCGCGACGCCTACCGGTCGGCCCGATTCGCCGGGATCGCCTGCGCGGTGAAGAACACCGGGATCGGCAATGGGTTGAAGGAGTACGGGAAGGCCATCCTTCGCGTTGAAGGCGATGGCTCGGTCACGCTTTTCCACTCCTGGACCGAGATGGGGCAGGGCTGCCATACGGCCCTCCAGCAGATCACCTGCGAGGAGATGGGACTGCCGGCCGACCGGGTCAACGTCGTCGTGGACACGATTCGGGAGATCGACACCGGGCAATGCACCGCTTCTCGCTCGACGGTGCTGGGCGGCCGGGCCGTGATCGAGGCGGCGAAGAAGCTCAAGGCCGCGCTGAACGGCGGACGGCTCGAAGACTTGGCCGGGCAGGAGTTCTACGGTGAGTTCCTGGTTGACTGGACCTTCAAACCGGGGACCGGCCCGGAAGGGGCCGCGACCCACTTCGCGTACGGCTGGGCCACGCAGGTGGTGATCCTCGACGATCATGGGCGGGTGGCAAAGGTGATTGCCGCACACGACGTAGGGAAGGTCATTAACCCGACGCTGCTGGAAGGGCAGATCGAAGGCGCGATCCACATGGGGCTGGGCCAGGCGCTCTCGGAAGAGCTGGTCGTGGAGGGCGGCGTGCCGGTGACCGACACCCTGAAGTCCCTGGGGATCATCCCCGCGTCGGGGATGCCCGACGTCGAGTGCATCTTCGTCGAGGAGTACCAACCCGAGGGGCCCTACGGCGCGAAGGGCGTCGGTGAGATCGGGATGTGCGCGACACCGTCAGCGGTTGCCGGCGCCTTGCATGCGTTTGACGGCATCCGGCGCACCCGTCTCCCGATGAAGGATTCACCGGCGGCGCGCGGGTTTGGCGGGAAACTGGTCGCGGCGCGGACACGCTGAAATCGATGAACACGACCACGGGCCTCGCGCTCTGCGGGGGGACTGTCCTTACGTCGCTGGATCCACCGCTGCTTCCCGCGGCTGACGTCATCCTCGAGGGCGGCCGCATTGCGGGGATCGGCCGGGCACCCGAGGGCATCGTTCGCCGCGACTGCTCGGGCTGCCTGATTATCCCCGGGAATGTCTGCGCCCACACCCACCTCTACTCGGCGCTCGCGCGCGGGATGCCGTACGGCCTTGCGCCACCGGCGAACTTCATTCAGATCCTGCAGCGCGTCTGGTGGCGGTTGGACCGGGCGCTCGACGAGGAGACCATTTGCGCGTCGGCGCTCGCCGGCGGTATCGGCGCGCTGCTGTCCGGCACCACCACCCTCATCGATCATCACGCGTCGCCGAATGCCATCGATGGCTCGCTCGACATGATCGCCGACGCACTCGGAGCGCTGGGCGTGCGCTCAGTCCTCTGTTATGAGGTTACGGACCGCGACGGACCCGAGCACGCGCAGGCGGGCGTGGAGGAGAACCGCCGATTTCTCGCGGCTGCCGCCAAACGCCCGCTGGCCCGCGGGCTCGTCGGGGCGCACGCGTCGTTCACGATGTCGGCCGAGACGCTCGCCGCCTGCGTGGAGGTCGCGCAGGATGGCGGGGCCGGCATCCACATTCATGTCGCGGAAGACGCTGCTGACGAGCGGGATGCTGAAATCCGGTTCGGACGGCGTGTGGTCCACCGGCTGGCTCAGGCAGGCGCGCTGAATGGGCGCGCGATCCTGGCCCACTGCGTCCACGTGGATGCGGCCGAGATCGCGGCGATTCGCGAATCCGGAGCCACCGTCGCTCACAATGGGCGGTCCAACATGAACAACTCCGTAGGCCGCGCGCCGGTCGCCCGCTTCGGCGAGCGCGTGGTTCTGGGCACGGATGGCATCGACGGCGACATGTTCGCCGAATCGAAGGCGGCCTACTGGCGCCTCCGGGAGGACGACATCTACGCCCCAGTGACCTGGCCGCTGCAACGCCTGGCCGAGAACGCCCGTCTCGCCGGCCGGATCTTTGGCGAGCCGGCATTGGGACGGATTGAGCCCGGCGCGCCCGCGGATCTTACGGTCCTCGACTACGCGCCGCCGACGCCGCTAACCGTTCAGAACCTGAGCGGGCACTGGATCTTCGGCCTCTCGTCCTGTCACGTGCGGGACGTCGTGGTCGCAGGTGAGATGGTGGTAGCCGACCGTCGCCTGACCCGGGTCGATCAGGACAAGGTCGCCTCGGACGCCGCGGCCGCGGCCGGGAGACTGTGGCGGCGGCTGGAAGCGATCGGGCCGCATACGTTCGAACCGGCGGGAATACGCTAGTCGCTGCGAAAGCGCGGGCGACCGGAGATGCGACGGCCATGATCTCGAGCACCGGACGCGTTGCGCTCTACCTGCAAGACAAGCATCCCATCCGCGACGGCATGCGCTACGTCCGCTACGCCGAAGCCCAGGGGTTTGAGGCGGTCTGGCAGGCCGAGAGCCGCCTGGTCCGTGAGGCGACGATCCCGCTGGCGGCGTTCGCGGCGGTCACCGAGCGGATCAAAGTCGGCTCCGGCGTGGTCAGCATGTGGACACGCAACGTCGGGCTGCTGGCCGCGACCTTCTCGACGCTGGACGACCTGGCGCCCGGGCGCACGATGCTCGGGATCGGCGCCTGGTGGGAGCCGCTGGCCTCGAAGGTCGGCGTCGATCGCCGGAAACCCTTGCAGGCGATGCGCGAGGTCGTCGAGGTCACCCGGCGGCTGCTGGCGATGGAACGCGTGACGTTCCACGGGGAGTTCGTCAACGTCACCGACATCGAGATCGACATCGTCCACGGCGATCGTTCGCCCAAAAGGGTGCCGATCTACATCGGCGCCACCGGGATGAAGATGATGGAACTGGCGGGCGAGATCGCGGACGGCGTGCTCCTCAACTACCTGGTCAGCCCCGCGTACAACATGACGGCGCTGCAGGCTCTCGCCGCGGGCGCCGCCCGCATTGGCCGCCGCATTGATGACATCGACCGGCCGCAGCTCGTGGTATGCTCGTTGGACAAGAATCGCGAAGTGGCGCTGGATCGTGCGCGCGAGCTGGTGACACAGTACCTCGGACAGCAGCCCCACATCATGAAGGCCAGCGGCGTGGATCCGTCGCTCCTCGACAAGATCGGCAAGGTGCTGACGTGGCCGGCGGGGCCTGAGGAGATCCGCACAGCGATGCGACTCGTGCCCGACGACGTCGTCCAGATGATCACCGCTTCAGGCACGCGCGACGAGTGCCGCGCCAAAGTTCGCGAGTATGTCGCGGCGGGATGCACGTGTCCCATCCTGTATCCTCTGGGGGATGACGTGCACGCCATGATCGACGCCTTCGCCGGGGGGCGGTTTTAGATGGAAGTCCTTCTGCCCCGCACGCTGGACGAAGCGCTCGTGATGAAGGCCGACCATCCTGAGGCGGTCCCCATCGCAGGCGGGACCGACTTGATGGTGGAACTCAACTTCGACCGGCGCCGGCCTGCGTTCATGATGGACATCAGCCGCCTCGCCGAGTTACGCCGGTGGCAGCGTGAGAACGGCACGTTGTTCCTCGGCGCCGGCACGACCTACAACCGGATCATCAAAGAACTGCGGGAGTTCGTACCGCTGGTCCAGGCGTCGCGGACTGTCGGTTCGCCCCAGATCCGCAACCGCGGCACGGTCGGAGGCAACCTCGGCACCGCCTCTCCCGCGGGCGATGCACTGCCGGTGCTCGCCGCTTACGATGCAGAGGTGGTGCTGGTGCGGGCCGGAGGTCAGACGCGAACGCTGCCATGGAACCGGTTCATGACCGGCCCCAAGAAAACCGCCATCGAGCCATCGGAGTTGATCCTCGGTGTGCGATGGCGCGTTGTCCGTGGGCCGGGGTCCTTTTCCAAAATTGGCACACGCAACGCGATGGTGATCGCCGTCGCCAACCTGTGCCTCCAGGTAGATGAAGACCGGCGCCAGGTCAGGGTGGCGCTGGGATCGGTGGGTCCGACGATTCTGCGCGCGCCCGATGCCGAAGCGTTTGCCGCCCGAGCGCTGGCTGACGCCGGAGCCTGGGATGATCCGGCGGCGGGTATCCCCCACGCGGTCTTTGAAGGCTTCGGCGAGCGGGTAGCCGCTGCGGCGAAGCCGATTGACGACATCCGGGGCACCGCGGCCTACCGGCGCCATGCCTGTGCGGTGCTGGCGCGGCGCGCGCTGCGGTGGGCGTTGGACGACCGGTGCGCGGCCGCATAGGCGGGGGCGTGCGATGCTGATCCGAGCGAAGGTCAACGGTGGGTGGCGGACCGCGGACGTGTGGCCCGGGGCCAGCCTGCTGTACATGCTGCGCGAGCACCTGGGGCTCCCCGGATCGAAGAACGCGTGCGAACAGGGAGAGTGCGGCTCCTGCTCGGTCTGGCTGGATGGGGAACTCGTCTGCTCGTGCCTGGTGCTGGCCGCACAGGCGCACGAGCGCGAGGTGCGCACCGTGGAGTCGCTGTCGTCCGATGAGCACCTGCATCCCGTGCAGGACGCGTTCCTCGAGGCCGGCGCGGTGCAGTGCGGCTTCTGCACGCCGGGACTGATCGTGGCCGTCGCCGACCTGCTGCAGCGCGATCCCCACCCGGCAGAGGCCACGGTGCGGGAGGCGCTCTCCGGCAATCTCTGCCGGTGTACCGGTTATGTGAAGATCCTCGAGGCGGTGTTTCTGGCCGCCCGCCGTATACGGGAGACGCCGGCGTAATGAACAAGACCCTCATCTCCGACTGCGAGATCGTCGTCACGATGGATGACGCCGGCACCGAGATTGCCGGCGGATCGATCCTGATCGACGAGGGTGTCATCGCGTGGGTGGGCTCCGGGATGTCCCAGCTGGCAGATGGCGCTGAGCGCATCGACGGTCGCGGCACGGTTGCTATCCCCGGCCTGGTTAACACACACCATCACCTGTACCAGACGCTGACCCGGGTGCGGGCGCTGGACCAGGGCCTCTTCGGCTGGCTGCGGACGCTCTATCCGATCTGGGCGGGCATCGACGAAGAATGGGTGGGTGCTGCGGCCCGCGTGGGCCTGGCCGAACTCGCGCTGTCCGGCTGTTCCACGACGACCGATCACCACTACATCTTTCCGACGCACGGTGGCGGTCTCGACTTGCTGGCGGCGGAGATCGACGCGGCCCGGGAGATCGGGCTGCGGTTTCATCCCTGCCGCGGATCGATGGATCTGGGCGCCTCCGACGGCGGTCTGCCGCCCGACTCGATCGTGCAGGACACGGACGTCATTCTCGAGCAGACCGAGGAGGCCGTACGCCGGTTCCACGATCCCGCCCCCGGGTCGATGCTGTGCGTCGCCATCGCGCCGTGCTCGCCGTTTTCGGTCACCGAACGTCTGATGCGCGAATCCGCCGCGCAGGCGCGCCGTCTCGGCGTGCGGCTGCACACGCATATCGCCGAGACCCTGGACGAAGAGGCCTACTGCCTGCAGACTTACGGTCGCAGGCCGCTCGATCTGCTGGAGGACTTCGGCTGGCTGGGCCCGGACGTCTGGCTGGCGCACTGCGTGCACGTGCACGATCACGGCGTGGCGCAGATCGCTCGCAGCGCCACCGGCGTCGCCTGGTGCCCGACGTCAAACCTTCGTCTTGGGTCGGGGATCGCCCCGGCCCGCGCCTTCCTCGATGCGGGTGCGCATGTCGGGCTCGGCGTCGATGGCTCCGCATCCAACGATGCCGGTGACCTGCTGGCCGAGGCCAGGATGGGGATGCTGGTGGCACGGACCGGCGGTGCGGGCGCCATGAGTGCGCGGGAAGCGCTGCGCGTGGCCACACGCGGCGGCGCGTCCTGCCTGGGACGCGACGACATCGGGTCCCTCGAGGCCGGCAAACGGGCCGATGTGGCGCTGTTCAGCGTCGAGGGCCTGGAGTCTTCCGGTGCTGAGGCCGACTTCGTCGCCGCAGTCGTCCACTGCTCGCCGAAGCGCGTGAAGCATCTCTTCGTCGAAGGCCGGCCGGTCGCCCGCGATGGCCGCCTGGTGCGCGCCGGCGAAGACGCGATCGCCGCGCAGGGACGCCGCGTTGCCCGCCGCATTGCGGGGCGCGCCGCGGGGGTCACCCTGACATGAGGACGGCGGCATGAGCATCCGCACGATCCCTAAGACTCGCGGCGGCGTGGGCGAAAGCGTCCGGCGCGTGGACGGCATCCCCAAAGTCAAAGGCAAGTTCGCCTTCGGCAGCGATCTGTGGGCCGATGAGATGCTCTGGGGCCACACGCTGCGCAGCCCCCACCCACATGCGCGTATTCGATCCATCGATGTGTCGAGCGCGCTGACTACGCCCGGCGTGCATGCCATCCTGCTCGGCGGCGATGTGCCCGGTCGCAAGACCTACGGGTTGGAATTTGCCGATCAGCCTGTCCTCGCATGGGATCGCGTGCGATACGCCGGCGAGCCCGTGGCGATCCTGGCCGCCATTGATCCGGAGACCGCCCGCCGCGCCGCAGCGAAGATCGTGGTCGACTATGAAGTGCTGTCCGCGGTCACGGATATGGAGCAGGCGCTGCGCCTCGACGCGCCGCAGGTCCACGACTTCGGCAACGTGCTGCGCCACATGCACATCGTGCACGGTGATCCCGGCGCGCCGGCCGACGTGTGGGTTGAAGGCTACTACGAGACTGGCATGCAGGACCAGGCGATGCTGGGTCCCGAGTCCGGCATGGCCATCCCGGCCGACGACGGCGGCGTGGACCTCTACGTCGCGACGCAGTGGCTGCACGTGGACCGACAGCAGATCGCGCCCTGTCTCAATCTGTCCTTCGACAAAGTCCGGCTGCACCTCGCCGGCGTGGGCGGCGCCTTCGGCGCACGCGAAGACGTCAGCATGCACATCCACGCCTGCCTGCTGGCGCTGCGCACGGGTAGGCCGGTGAAGATGGCCTACAGCCGCGAGGAGTCGTTCTACGGCCACGTCCACCGGCATCCGTCGCGGATCTGGATGCGGCACGGAGCGACGCGCGACGGCACGCTCGTGAACGTCTACGTGCGGATCCTCCTCGACGGCGGGGCGTACGCGTCGTCGTCATCCGCGGTCATCAACAACGCCTCGACGTTTGGCGCCGGTCCCTACGATGTACCTAATGTCGTGGTCGAAGGCACGTGCGTGTACACTAACAACCCGCCCTGCGGGGCGATGCGCAGCTTCGGCGCGGTGCAAGCGTGCTTCGGCTATGAAGCGCAGATGGACAAACTCGCGACGGCGCTCAGCATCGACCCGATCATGCTGCGCTTGAAGAACGCCGTCGCGCCGGGATCGGTGCTGCCGACGGGTCAGGTGATCCGCGGCGTCGCGCCGGTGCGCGAGGTGATCGAACGGTGCGCCGCCCTCCCGATGCCGGACGAGGTCCCGGCCGGTGCGCACCGCGATCCCCTGTCACGACCGGGCGGGGCCGGGAATGTCTCGCGAGGGGAGAGCCTGCGGCGCGGTGTCGGGTTCGCCGTCGGATACAAGAACATCGCCTACAGCGGCGGTTTTGATGACTCGGCGGAGGCGCGGGTCAAACTGTCGGCTGGGCCGGGTGGTCCGGCCGTCGAGGTGTCCAGCGCCGCGTGCGAGGTCGGGCAGGGACTGCATACGGTGCTCGCGCAGATCGCCCGCACCGAACTTGGCGTCGAGCACGTGGTGATCCTTCCCCCCGACACGCAGGTGGGCTCGGCCGGATCCACGTCGGCCTCCCGGCAGACGATGATGTCGGGCGGGGCGGTGCAGCTCGCGTGCGCCGCGGTGCGCGAGGGACTATTCGAGCGCGCTCGCCGGCGGCTTGCGTCGAGCGGGCGCATGCCCCCAGGCGAACTGACGCTTGAGGAGGGTCAGATTGCCGCTGGCGGCGTCCGGATTGGAGCCATCGAGGAGTTCCTGAACGATCCGATCGAGCGGACGCGCACGTATCATCATCACCCGACGCAGCCCCTCGACGCCCAGGGGCAAGGCGACGTCCACGTGTCCTTCGGATTCGCGGCCGAGCGCGCCGTCGTCGAAGTGGACGAGGACTTGGGGCTGGTCAGGGTGGTGCAAATCGCGGCCGCGCAGGATGTGGGCCGGGCCCTCAACCCGCAAGGCGTGCACGGGCAAATCGAGGGCGGGACGGCTCAGGGGCTCGGGTTTGCGCTGATGGAGGAGATCCAGGTCAAAGACGGCCTGATCCGCAACGCTTCATTCACCGACTATCTGATCCCGACGATTCTCGACATGCCGCCGGTAGTGTCCGAGTTGATCGAAGAGCCTGAGCCCGACGTGCCGTTCGGCGCCAAGGGCGTGGGCGAGATGTCCACGATCGTCTCGACACCGGCCATCGTCGCCGCGCTGCGGAACGCCACGGGCCGCGAGCTCAACCGCGTCCCGGTCCGGCCGGATGATCTGATCGGCCTCAACCCACCGGTCCGATCCGGCGGACCGGCTCCGGTCCCCAAGGTGCCGGGACCGGAACCGGTGCCGCATTACGTGGGCCTGTCGGAGGGCCAGCAGGAGATTATTCCGTAGCCTCAGAGGGCGCCCAGTCGTCGTAGTGCGCCAGGCGGCGCGGGCGCACCTGGCCAAGCGTGTCGAGGATCTCCGCCACCTCGATGGCTACGCCGGGCCTCCGGCGCTTGATCGCCGTCAGGAACGCTTCTTCTTGATCCGATCCCTCCCAGACGAGCCCGCCTGGGGATTCCCAGACCTCAAACGCCGGCGCCATGATTGCTCGCCCCCTATACGTCTACTGTCGCTGCGTTCACCGGCCGCATGTCGATCGACGGCGGTTCATCCTGGTCGTTGAGCTGGTTCAACGGGCAGTCGACCCCACGTGCATGCGCCTGCTCGTCATCCACATCGATCACGCCGTCCAGGCAGATCAGTGGAACGTCCTGCTGGCCCCCCCGGATCGTCAGATCGTTCTGCGATCTGGCGCCGGACAGGGAGGGTCCCCCGGCCCCGGCCGCTGTGGCCCAGTAGATGCCCGAGACCAATCCCGCAAGTGCGATTGCGAGTGCGACGCGCTGCTTCACGGAGATTCCCTCCTTTCTGTCAGGTTTAAACACAGAATACGCAGCCGGCGGTCCGGTCACAGGTACCCGTGTCACGGGCGGGGTGTGATTTCGGGCACAGGGAAATCCTAGAAATCGCTGAACACGTGGGGAAGGCATAAACGGCCTTAACCGCACGGGCATCTATCGCGACGATGCCTACCTGGCCGGGGGCATGCGGGTGGTCGCCTCTCCTCACGGCGTGTACGTGACCCGCAATCTCACCGGAGATCCTGCGACCGGCCTCGGCCGCCGGACTGAAGATCAGATCATCAATGCGATCCGCAACGGCCGTGCTCGCGACCGTGTCCTCAACATCTGGGGCATGCCGTGGATGTTCCTCCACAGCCTTCGGGACGATGACGCGCGGGCCATCGCCCGCTACCTGAAGTCACTCCCTCCGATCCACAACCGGATCCCGTCGGCGCTGCACTACGGCGGCGTCGAGACCATCGTGGCGAAACTCACAAGTCCTCTCCCAGCCGTCTCCGTTACAATCCTCACCTACGCCGACGGTAACTTCGGGCGGCAGAGCGGCGGGTTGCCACGCGACCTGCCCCAGCCGGTCTTGATGATCCTTCAGTGGCTTGTGCTCATTGTGGGAGTGATCACCTTCCGGAGGACCCCAACCCAGTCACGCCCGCGCAGGCTCGCGTTCCGCGCGCTGTCCGCTCTGGGCGTGCTCGGGCTCGTGTTGCCCGGCCTGATTGGTTGGGCGATCTATGCGCTGCCGGCGCTGCGGATCATTCCGCCGGAGCAGATCGCCCTCGGCATCACCCGAGGTATCCCGACGGCAGATCCTGCGGCGTTGAAATCCCCAGAACAGACCGCGCTGGCCGAACGCGGCCGCTATCTGTACACCGTGGCCTCGTGCGCGTTTTGCCACCAGGACGGCGGCGGTGGGGCGAAGATCAGCTGGGCACCGTTCGGTACGCTGTGGGTCCGCAATATCTCGTCCGATCCTGAGACCGGGATCGGTAAGTGGAGCGAGGCTGAGATCGCCCGCGCCATCCGCAGCGGTATCACGCGCGATGGGCGCGTGCTCCACTGGCAGGGGATGATCTGGGACCACGCCTCGAACTGGGACGAAGAAGTCCTCCGCTCTCTGATCGTCTACCTGCGGGCTCTCCCGCCGGTCAGGCGCCAGATTCCGCCCACGCGCCCGCCGGCGCCGGACGACTGTGCCATCTACACGTTCTGGGTGGCGCGGAGCGGCACGCCCGGCTGTCGATAATCGCTCACGTCTGGCGCCTCAGAGAGGCCTGCCGCCCCCCTGGGGTTCTCGCGTGTCCGTCTTCAGGTCCGTGAAGAACATGTGGCCCGGCGCGTGCGTGATCATCAGCGGTAGCCGCGAGCGTACCGCCACAGCCTGCGGCGTGACGCCGCAGGCCCAGAAGACCGGGACCTCACCGAGTCCGACCGGTACGCGATCGCCGTAGTCGGGGTGGCTGAGATCGGCGATGCCCAGCGCCTCGGGATCGCCGGCGTGCACCGGCGCGCCGTGGGCCTGTGGGTACCGCGCGGTGATCTCGATGACGCGTGGCACGTCGGCCGCGGCAAATGGCCGCATGCTGACGACCATCGGTCCTGCAAACCGTCCGGCGGGCGCGCACATCCGATTCGTCGTGAACATCGATGCGTTGCAGCCCAACTGGATATGGCGCACCGGGAGTCCCGTCTCTTCCAGCGCCGCTTCGAAGGTGAACGAGCATCCGAGCAGGAACGCGACAAAGTCGGGCCGCCAGATGCCGCGCAGATCCTCGCGTTCCTCGACGACCTCCCCGTCCCGATATACCCGGTAGCGCGGCACATCGGTACGGAGATCGGCATCCGGCGCGGACGCGTGCGGGACCGCGTCGCCGGGCGCGGTCACTTCGATCAGCGGGCACGGCTGCGGGTTGCGCTGGCAGAAGAGCAGGAAGTCTCCCGCGTCATTCTCCGGGAGGATCACCAGGTTGGCCTGCGCATAACCCGGCGCCAGTCCAGCCGTCGGCCGCCGCCATCGTCCGGCCCGGATCTCCTGCCGCCACTCTCTCGGTGTATTCATCCATTACTCCGTGGTAGGGTTGCGGCTTGATTCGGCAGGATGGTGCAGGGGTCCTTCGAGTTTCACTTACCATACTTTGGTCTGGATGGTATACTTTTCAAAGGAGGGATACTATGCCAACCTTGGTAGGACCAAAGGGTCAGGTTGTGATTGAGAAGGAGATTCGGGACCGATTGGGGATCGCGACGGGAGCGGTGGCCATCCAGACGCTCGTTGGCGACCGGGTGGAGATCCGTTTCATCCCCCCTGAGCACACCGAGTCGCTGTTTGGAGTGCTCGCCCACCACGCCCGGCCCGGCGTTGCGGTTGAGGGTTGGGCGGACGTCAGTCAGCGGGCCTGGGAAGTGGCGGCTAAAGAGAAGGAAGCCAGCGCGAGGATTGCGCGACGAGGCCAGAAACGTCAGCCCCGCGGGCGGGCGAGGCGAGAACCGTGACAGCCCTCAGCGGGCTGTTGGATGCCTCATACATCGTCCGCTACCTTACTGGACAGCCCCCAGCCCCTGCGGCGCACGCCCGCCAAGTGATCGAGAGCGACCGGTCGCTGGGGATGACGGATGTGGCTATCACCGAAGCGGCTTACGTCCTGACACGCGTGTACCGCACTCCGCGCGAAGCGGTGGTTGATGCGCTGGTTGCGTTGACTAGACGGCGGAACATCGTGACGTTAGGCGCCGACAAGGAGTACACCATCCTGGGTCTGCTGATGTGTCGATCTTCCAGACGGGTCTCATTCGGCGACGCCATGATCTGGGGGGCGGCCAGATCACGGAAGGTTCCAGTTGTCTACACGTTCGACGAGCGGTTCCCATCCGATGGGGTCACGTTGCTCTCATTGTGAACTGTTACTACTGCGACCAGATCGCCACGGTGGTCCGGGGTACCCGCTGCGGGAGGCTGGATTCGACACCGGCTCCGAGGCGCCGCGATGCCGGCACGGTCTCGTCGCAACCCGGCGACTTCTGGGCCTGGCAGTACTGGTGGGTCCTCGACTGTCCGGACTGCGGCGAGCCGCACCCCTCCTTGGACTACGCGGAGTTCGCCGGGACGCATCCTTGGCAGGGTGATCCCATCGCGGCGGCAAGGCAGCGCTGGCTGTCGTCCGAGACTCAGTTGACCCGCTATCCGCCCACGCGGTTTCCCCCGGTCGCGCTGGAGGCGGTGACGGACGCCGACGTCGATGCCACCTGGAGCGCGAGCGCCGGCATCTGGGAGGCCGGCTATGACGAGCGCGGCGATTCCAATCGAAAATACCAGAGCGACCCCGTGCTGCTGGCGTTCCTGGGGGAGGTGCGGGGCCAGCGTGTGCTCGATGCCGGGAGCGGCACCGGCTATCTCTCCAGGCTTCTCGCGAAACAGGGCGCCCGTATGGTCGCGGTGGAGAACGCGCAGCGCTTTCATGAGATTGCCCTGGCGTACCAGGCGCGCGAGCCGTTCGAGATCGAATTCCACCGCGCCTCGATCTCGTCGATGCCTTTCTTGAACGGCGCGAGCTTCGATGCGGCGGTGGCCAACTACGTCGTGATGGATGTGCGCGACTACGAGTCGGCCATCCGGGAGATCGCCCGCGTCCTGAAGCCGGAAGGGCGCTTCGTGTGCGCGATTTCACATGGATCGCTGGACGTCCGCTGGCACACTCCGGCGCACGACTCACCGCGCCGCGAGGATCGCACGGCGTGGCTGGACGACGACTACTTCATTAGGCGCGCGGGATACATGCAGTGGGGCGAGATGAAACCCATCCTCAGCTTCCACCGCCCGCTGCGTGACTATGTCGCGGCCTGCACACGGGCCGGACTCGAACTGCGCGATCTTGATGAGCCTGAGGTGTCCGAGGAAGGCGTGCACGAACTGCCGGCGCCCGTCATCCGGCATCTCCGCCGGATGCCGCATTCCTACGTGCTCAAATTCGTCAAGATCTCTTGAGGCGGATTTTTCAACGCCGCGCTCACGACCGAAGGACCCGGTTATGCGCTTATCGACTGCTCGCGGTACGCCCACCCGGTCAGGCGTTTCTCGATGATGGCGAAGATCGCGTACAGGGCGACGACCATAGCCGCGAACACGACGAGCACGGCGTAAAACAGCGAAACATTGAGTAGTTGGATGGTCTGGAGCATCATGAAGCCGATCCCTCTCCCGACCACGGTTTCAACGATCACCGCGCCGACAAGGGCCAGAATCACCGCCACTTTCAGCGACGCAAGGAAGTACGGAAGCGATCGACGGATCCCGGCCTTGAGAAAGCTCTCGCGTCTGCTCGCTCCCGGCGAACGAAGCGCATCCTGCGAATCGGGCTCCACCGTGGCCAGCCCCGTCGCCACGCTCACACCGATTGGGAAGAACGAGATCAAGAACGCCGTCAGGATCGCCGGCATCGTTCCGACGCCGAACCAGACGACGAGCAGCGACATGGCCCCCTGTCGGATGCCGAACCAGACGACGAGCACCGGCACGAGGACTTTTGCCGGGCCGTTGAAGGCGACGAGCAATGGGTACAGCGGCCGGTACACGGCGGCCGCATAGCCGATGACGAGCCCGAGCCCCACCCCTGCGACCACGGAGATGGCGAACCCCTTCAGGGTCGTGGAGAGTGTGTGCTGGGCGTTGAAGAGAATGTCGGCGCGCCACTTGAGGAAGGCCTCCAATACCGACACGGCGTTGGGCCTCGGCAGGATTCTAAGCAAACCCCAGAACACGAATGCCGCAAGGAAGATGGTGATGAGCGGCACCCACACAGCCCAGCGGTCTCGACGTTTCATCGTCCTATCATCTCCCCGATTCGCCGCCGGACCTCGTGATATCGCCTGCGCTTCGCGACCAGGCGGCAGAACCCCTCCGGCCCCGCATTGCAGATGGCCTCTCCCCCTGCGCATTATCACGCGGCGCGCGAGATCGGGTCCGCTCCTGATAGGCAGGCGACGTCAATAAGGGTACGTTTGCATTGCAGGGCTCTAGACCCTTGTGACCATCTCCATCGCGGCCCTGAAGACCCATCGGGAAAAGGGGGATCAATATGGACGGCAAGAAGATCCTGATGCTCGTCGGTGACTCGTGGAAGACTACGAGGTGATGGTTCCCTTCCAGGCCCTCCAGATGGTCGGACATACTGTCCACGCCGTCTGCCCGGGAAAGACAGCGGGCGAGAAGGTGCGCACCGCCATTCACGACTTCGAGGGCGACCAGACCTACAGCGAGAAGCCCGGTCACAACTTTGCGCTGAACGCCACCTTCGCCGAGATCAAGCCAGAGGATTACGACGCCCTGGTGATCCCCGGCGGGCGCGCGCCGGAGTACATCCGCCTGAACGAAGCGGTGCTGAAGATGGTGCGGCACTTCGCGCAGACCAACAAGCCCATCGCGGCTATCTGCCACGGGCCGCAGGTCCTGGCTGCGGCGGGAGTCCTTGACGGCAAGGCCTGCACCGCCTACCCGGCGGTGGGACCGGACGTGACGAGGGCCGGCGGCAAGTTCATCTCAATGCCGGTGGACAGGGTCCACGTGGACGGCAACCTGGTCACCGCGCCGGCGTGGCCCGCGCAACCCGCGTGGCTGGCAAAGTTCCTGGATGTGCTCGGGACGAAGATTGTCCTGGAGGCCGGGCGCCGCGCGGCCTGAGCCGGTTCCGAGCCGGAGGCAGGGGGCGTCCGGAACGCCGGGTTCGTGGCGTTCCGGACGTCACGGTGTTGAGTATTCGCCGATCCACCTCACCCAGGGAAATGTCTCCGCCACGGCGGCCTGCAGCCGCTGATCCCCGGTCCAGAGCTCGCACCGGTAGTGCTCGGCAAGTGCGAGGTACTGACTGTCGTAGGCGGCGGACTGCCTGAGCCTGTGGGCCAAGCCCATGGCTCGGGCCTGGAGCCCCAGTTCTTCTCGAATCTCGATGTCGAATCTGAGGATAGTTTTCAACGCCGCCCGCGCAGTCTCGAGCGTGACCTCCTTGCGAACCACGCGTTTGTACAGCGCATTGGTCACCTCTGCAAGCAGCAAACACGGCGCGAGCAGGCGGATCCCGTCTCAACCCATCGCTCGGCCACAGCGAGCGCCTGCTGGGTGTGACGTTCGGGGATCGCCCACATGGCGGCCAGGCTGGCATCGATGACCACGACGTTCTTCATCGGCTCGTCAGGTGTTCTCGGGCGTTCCGGATCAGGTCCGCGGAACTCACGGTAAAGACCCTTTCCGCAAAGGTTTGCGCCTGAAACCGCCGGGCGGCCTCAACGGCCATTCCCAATCGATTCCGGTGATTGCGGACAGAGGGCCGCTCGTTGTCCCTGATGAGCTGGGCAGTAATGGCACGGAGGCAGTACTCAGAGACGGAGAGATCCTTCTTGGCCGCGGCGGTCTTGATATGCCGCCGGAGGTCCTGATCAGGAAGGTAAATGTTCACCCGAGGTGGGGAGGTCTTCTTCGCAATTCCTTTCATCCGTCTCACCCCTTGTCCCTTGCCGTGAACCTGGTAGCGCGAGAATAGCACTAAAGCACTTTAGTATCAATGGCGCTGCTTTCCCGGGGATGTGAGGCGCTCGCTTGGTTCATCGGGCAGACTGAAGGCGTTTTGCACCTCGCGCGGCCAGGCCCGTTGACTCGCAGGCCAGGGCAGTGGATACTTGTCCTAGTTGAACTAGGACAAGCCCGATGCGTCTCTCCCTCGACCGCGGCGGCTCGATCTCGCTGACCGACCAGCTCAAGGCGCAGGTTCGCCACCAGATCCTCTCCGGCCGGCTCGCCACGGGATCCCGGCTGCCACCCGTGCGCACGCTGGCCGTGTTCCTGCGGGTCAATCGCAACACCGTCGCCCGCGCCTACGCTGAACTGCAGGCGGAGGGCGTCCTCCACGCCAGGCCGGGACGAGGCACCCACGTCGTATGGACACCGCCGTCGCCCCGCGCCTCGCAGGTGCTGACCGCGCAGATCGACCGCCTGCTGGGCACGGCCGCGGCCGCCGGGGTCGGTCTCAACGATCTGGTTGCCGCCATGACCGTTCGCGCCGGCCGCCGGCGCGGGCAGACGCGGCCGCGAGTAGGTTTTGTCGAGTGCAACCCCGTCGATCTCGCCTACTTTGCCCGATTGCTGCGCGCGGTCGTTGACGTTCCCGTCGTGCCGATGCTCCTTGTCGACCTGCCGGACCGGCTGGCAGACGTGGACCTGGTCGCCACCACCTTTTTCCACGTCGAAGAAGTCCGGCGCTGCTGCCGCGGCGCTGAAGTGGTTGGATTGATGGCCCTGCCCGACTTCCGGACGTTGGAAGATATCGCGCACCTGCCGCGCGCGCGGCGGGTGGCGCTGGTCTGCGCGACGAAAGAAGGCGTGAGGAGCAAGGCGCAGTCGCTTGCGGCGGTCGGGCTCCGCACCCCGCGCCTGCAGACCGCGACGCTCGATGATCCAGAAGGTCTGGCCCAGGTGCTCGCGCAGTCGGAGGTTGTGCTGGCCGCTCCTCGCGTGATCGACCGTATGCGGCCCCTCATCCCCCGGGATGTCCGGGTCGTGCCCTTCGCCAGCGTGCTGAGTGATGGGGCCGTGGCGCTGCTGCACGAGTGCATCGCCGCCTGGAGAGTCCGACGCGGATCGCTGGAGATGCCGGCGTGAATCGCTTCTGCGCCGGCCTGCGGGAGCTGATGACGTGAGCCGCCTGCGCGTCGGCGTGCTGATGGGCGGTCCATCAGCGGAGCATGAGGTCTCGATGGCGAGCGGCCGCTGGGTGCTGGCCGCGCTCGATTCCGCGCGCTATGAGGCCGTTCCCATCGAAATTCCGCGAACCGGTTCCTGGTTTCCTCCGCCCGGCCTCGACGTCGCCTTCATCGCCATGCACGGACCCTTCGGCGAAGACGGCACGATCCAGGGGATGCTGGAGTTCGCCCGTCTCCCGTACGTGGGATCCGGCGTGCTGGCCAGCGCGCTGGCGATGGACAAGCGGCGGTCGCGGCAACTGTTCGGATTCAATTGGATTCCGACGCCGGGGTACCTGGCCGTGGGTCGCGATGAATTCCCGGCGCGGGAGGCCTCGCTGGTGGCCGAGGTCCGCCAGGCGCTGGGCTTCCCGTGCGTGGTAAAACCCAACGCGCAGGGCAGCAGCATTGGTGTGAGGATCGTCAAAGACGCCGAACGATTGGGCCCGGCGCTGGACGCCGCCTTTGCCTTGGATGATCTGGTGCTGGTCGAAGAGTACCTGCGGGGCACCGAGCTGACCTGTGCGATCCTCGACGACCTCGAGCGTCGCGCGCCCGTGCCGTTGCCGCTGGTGGAGATCATTCCCAAGCGGGAGTTCTTCACGTATGAAGCCAAGTATAGTCCAGGAGGCGCGGATGAGATCTGCCCCGCGCGCCTCCCGTGGGCCGCGGTCTGGCGCGCGCAGTCGGCGGCGCTTCGCGCCTACCGCGTGCTCGGCTGCGCGGACTTCGCGCGCGTGGATCTCTTCGTCCGCGAGGCCGACGTCGCCGTGCTGGAGGTGAACACCATCCCAGGTTTGACCGAAGGGAGCCTGTTCCCCAGGGCCGCGCACGCCGCGGGAATCGAGATGCCGGCGCTCGTCGACCGGCTGATCGAGGCCGCTTTGCGTCGAGCAGCCAGGTCGCCTCAGGGAGCCCGGTCGACATGACGCCGCCTTCCGGCCGCAACTGGATCGTGAAGTCCCATGCGCTGGGTAATGACTATCTGGTCGTCGATCCCGCGGCGCTGAGTGTGCCTCTCACCCCGCGGACGATCGTACGCCTGTGCGACCGCCATCTTGGCGTGGGGTCCGACGGCATCCTGGCGCTGGCGCCGTCGTCGCGCGCCGACTTCGGCCTGCGGATCTACAATCCCGACGGCAGTGAGGCCGAGAAGAGCGGCAACGGCCTGCGCATCTTCGCGAAGTTCCTCTACGATCACGGCTATGCGCGGCAGGCGACCTTCACCGTCGAGACGCCGGGAGGAATCGCCGGCATTCAATTGCAGCTGGTGGATGGCCGCGTGGATCAGATGACGGTGGACGTCGGCCGCGCGACCTTTGCCAGCACCGAGATTCCCGTCGCCGGGCCGCCGCGCGAGGTCGTGGACGAGATCATCGAAGCCGGCGACCAGCGGCTGCAGATCACCGCGGTCTCCGTGGGCAATCCGCACTGCGTCGTCTTCGTGCCGGATCACAGCCTGATCCAGCTGCATCAACTCGGGCCACTGCTGGAGACTCATCCGCTCTTTCCGAACCGGACCAATGTCCAGTTCGCGCGGGTCGTTGCGCGCGACCGCGTGCAGATTCTCATCTGGGAGCGGGGCGCCGGCGAGACCATGGCGTCGGGAACGAGCGCCAGCGCCGTCGCCGCGGCGGCGGTGCGCCAGGGGCTGACCGATCGAACCATGACGATCTCGGCGCCAGGCGGTGATCTGCGTATCACCGTCGAAGAAGATTGGCGCATCCTCATGATCGGCCCAGCGTCGGAAGTCTATGCCGGGACGCTGAGCGATGACCTGTTGGCGATCCTGATCAGGATGGCAGGATCGCATTGAGCCGGCGAACTGAGCCGAGCGCGAAGAGCGAGGCGCAACGATGAATCTCAAGATTC
>JBGPLF010000025.1:0-23693 GCA_041486265.1 bacterium | reverse complement strand
TAAAGTACGTGTTGGCCATCGCATACTCGTCCCAGTCCTTCACCGCCGACTTGGGCACGGGGTAGATCGCCAGTTCGTGCGCAACCTGTCCGGTGTTGCGGATCGTCAGTTCGACTGGCACTCCCACTTGCAGCGTGAGCGTCCGCGGGGTGAACGCAAACTCGTTCATGGCGATCGCTGCCTGTTGCACCTGCGGCGCAGCGGGTATGCTGTCAGCAAGCCCTAGAATCATCAGGACCATCACGACTACGGTGACTCTTCTCATCACGACGCCGTCATCCCCTTTGGGCCCGGACGTCCAGCGAATTGCGGACCGAACACCCGGAACGCCGGTGTCCCGTAATTTAGATTCCAGTACCCTTTGCCCCTCTGCTCGCCTCTCGCCGCATACGACGGCCAAACGCCCCCATAAGCAGTCGGGATTGCCTCCGTAGCAAGCCGTTTAATCCTCCGGGCGAGACCCCCCTTCTGGAGCCTCGGCAGTTGCATTCGGCTCCGCGCCCCAGTAGCAGTCGTCGCAGAGGCGGATCTTGATCTCCCGATCCTCCAGTTCGCGGGTCACCTTCCGCAAGCCGCAGCGGGAGCAGGTATCAGTCGGCTCGATCTGCCTCATGGCGGCACCCCCTCACCTAGTCACGCTCTCAAGCCGCTCGTTAAACTCGATCTCCGTATGGGTTCAGCGCTTTATTGAAAACGCTCATGTACTGAGGCGTGGCCGCCCAGGTTCCAATTACCATGCGAACCACGTGTACAGAAACAGCGTGTTGTTATCGCTCGCGTTGTGGCCCATGCCGTCGAAATTCGTGCTGGCTCCGTTGAATTCGTTGTACCATGTGTACTGAAGACCGATACGGGCGTTGAACCACGGCCAGAATGGCGCAGGGCTCGTCCCGAATGGCATGTAGGCAATCTCGGCGATCCAGCCACGGCTGTTCGGGCTATTGGTCCGGTTGGCCGCGTACAACAACGCGTCTGCAGTCCCCCAAGTGTTGAAGTAGGCCCCCGTGAACTCCCACCTCTTATCTTTGCCATGCACAAAGGAGGCTGAGGCTTTGAAAGTATTTAACTGATTGGTCGGGTTGGCGGAGATGCCGTTCGCCAGGCTCGCGCCCAGTGTCTGGTCCTCGTGAATGAGGCTGCCGCGCACCGTGATCGAGTAATTCGCAGCAATGAATTGATACTGCGAGTCGACGCCTACGTCAGTGTACCTGTCGGTACCGGGTATCCCCAGATTGGGAATCCAGGGCTGCAGGGGATTGAGGTTGGCAAAGAGACCAAACGCCCCGATTTCCAGCGAGTGGTTTCCCCACTGTCGCTCGAACGCCAGCCGGAAGTACGGCGATATGCTGTCCATCTCGCCGACTGACAAGCCTGTGGGATCTATACCCAGCGAGTTTAGGGTATTCGGCGACAACGTCTTGTAGCCGGTGGCCTCAATATAGAACAGGTTGTTGATGAAGGCGTAGGCGCCGGCGCCGATCACCTGCGCGTCGAAAGCCCCATCGAGGATGGTGCTCGCGGAGGGCGTCGGCGCCAGAGCTGAAGTGATGAACGGGTAATTCCAGACCGACACGGTGTTCCACACGTCCTGCAGCGTCGGCATGTTGTGCACCGTAAGGCCATAGGTCACGGGAACGCCGAACCGGGCTGTGGTATTGGCGTAGCGAATGTCGACCGTGTCCCACATGATCTGATGGGGACCGAAGCCAGGGCCCACATAGGCTATCTGCGCGAACGCGCCGAGGTGGTTGGTGATAGCGCCGCCATAAGCTAAGGTTACGGTCTGGAGCAACCAGTTGTCGTTTAGCTTGAACGGCGTGCCGGTATTGTCCTGATCCGCTTGGGTGTGGGTGAGGCCGAATTGCCCCCAGACAGCCAGGGGAGGCACCCAACTCTTGCTGGTTTCGCTCTTCGGCGTGTCCGAGCGGGGGAACGGCACGGTCCGAAATTGACCGCCGCCCAAAGTATAGCCGCCGAGCTTGAAGCGGCGACCGTAGTACGTCAGTTGCGGAAATACCGTGTGGCATGCGCCGCACGGCAGGCCGGTTTGGCGGGCGAAGCTCGGCAAGGCCTCCGCTTGGCGCGGAGCCACGGTGAGGATCGTGCCCATCGCGATGAGTACGGCGGCTCCAACGAAGATTTTGTTCACAATAACCCCCCGTTTGGCCTGCCCGTGGTTCTGGTTAGCTCTTCAGCGGGAACCTTGACGATGCCCTCTCACTTGGTCGCGCCTCAAACCGCTCATTGAATTCCATCATGCCCATGATGGGGAACCTGTCTATCGGGCGGCGAACCGATTTGGGCGTGAAGGCGGAATCTTAGAAGGCGCGAACCGAGAGCGGCGTGACCTCAACGGTCGCCGTAAGGCGGCGCAGCCACCACGCATAAGTGGACACCGTGCGCGCCGTGCATCCGGCGACCTGCTTGCTCAGCAAGAATGCTTCGAGGGCCTCACCGAGGGGGTGAGCATCGGCTTTTTCGGCCCGTTTTGCGACGGGTCCAACAGCTGAAATGCAGTCCTGGTACGGATTGGAGCGGGCGATGGGAGTTGAACCCACGACCCTCTGCTTGGGAAGCAGATGCTCACCCCCCTCTCTGGAAGCCGCGTCTATCAAGGGGTTTCGAGGGGTGAGCGTCTGCTTTTTCGAGGCCTTCTCCATGCCGATCACCTCCTGGATCGTGATGTGGTCCGGCGCGTTGGGCGGTACTGCCGGCCACCGACCGCATACCAGCGCTGCTGCTTTGTCCATTGGCGCCGACACCGAGGGCAATAGCGCTGCGCCGGCGCACTACTCGACCTGACTGCGGCCTTATTGCAGAGCTTGCAGATGAAGAGTCGCCCGATCACGCGCAGTCGGGCCTCGCGGGGAAGGACGGCTTCTAACCACCACCGGTAGTCGCTTCGGATTGCGGGCAGCTCCTTTGCTGCGGTTTTAGGGAGAGCGCGGCTCCAGGCGTGGTCCCGGGCCGACCAGAGCGCGTCGCCGAGGATCGCGAGATGAGCAAAGGAGTGTCGAAGCTCTTCTTCCTCACGGGCGCTCTGTAGGCGGTAACGCTTGGAAATGACTTCAACCGTGTCCTCCCACCTGCCGATCTTCATTGCCTGGCGCAGCTCCCTCGCTACCTGACGATCAGTTCCCGGTTTCATCCTCAATTCCGCGCGCAGGTGCTCGGCGAAGGCGCGGCCGCACCTCGCCGCGAGCGCCTCCTGCTTGGGCGGAGGGAAGCGCCGCGCGAATCCTTCAGGATCATTGAGGAGGAGCCGGAATCGTCGGAGGGCCTCGCGGGCAGTAAGGCGCAGCAGACCTTCCCGGACATAGGGCTCCCCGAAGATGGAGAGCTTCCTCTTTCCTGTTGAGAAATTGCGCGGGAATCTCACGGCCCTCGGGATCAAGCCTACGCTAAGCACCGTGGGGATTGCAACAGTCGAAAACTTACGGACCTGTCGAAAGGCCGCCGGCCTCACGCAGGAGGACGTGGCCGCCCTTCTCCGCGTGACGCATCAATGCGTCTCCCTGTGGGAGAAGGGCAAGCGCCGCCCGCGGCCGGCGACTTTGGCGCGGATAGCGGCGGTGCTCGATGTCGTCGCATAGGAAGTCTCGTCGACGCTGACCATCCGCTGGCCGAGCTGATGGCCTGGTTGAATGGCGCAGGCGAGTAAAAACACCATCGCCCGGTCCGACGCGGCTCGGGCCAGGCGAGGCGGACAAGAGGGTGAAGCCTCGCCACAGTAGCAGCCGCATGACAACAAAGACAAGGGGCCCCACACAATGTCATTGATCGCCACAGCCAAAAACTCGAATACGGTTCCTGCTGGCCGGCACTTGGCCGAACTCGTCGACATCGAAGCCGGTAACTCGCAATACGGTCCCACGTACAAGTGGATCCTTACCGTGCAGGCTGGGAAAACTCGCCAACGCCTCACGGCCGTGACGTCCCAAAAGGCAGGGCAGGCCGCGAAATGGAGGCAAGGGGCCGAAGCCCTGCTGGGACGGCCCCTGAAGGACCAGGAAACCGTCGATCTCCTGCGGTTCGTTGGCACCGTGTGCGATATCAACGTGACGCGGGAAACCGTCTCGGGCAAGAACGGCGGCACCATGGTGGTAAACCGGATCCAGGGCCTCCGACCCGCTCACCAGCAGAAACGGCTTGAGTCGGCGCCGGTACCCCGTGGCGCCGAGCTCACCGACGACGATGCGTCCCCTGAGGGCGATGACGTCCCGTTCTAGTCCGCCCTGGCCAGCGACCATTCCGGTCCTGGCCGGCGCGAAGCAGCCGCCCCTCGTCGCGTGGGAGGTGTATCAGTCCCGGCTTCCCACGACCGACGAGGTGGCGGCGTGGCGCACACAATGGCCCGACTGCAACTGGGCCATGATCACCGGCATGATCAGCGGCGTCGTCGTGCTGGATATCGATCCGCGTCACGGCGGCGATGACGCGATCCGCGGCTACGCCCTGCCGCCGACGCATACCGTTCGGACCCCACACGGCGGATGGCACTACTACTACCGGCATCCCGGCGGACGAGTGCCAAACGCCGTTGGCCTCCTGCCCGGTGTAGATTTGCGCGGTGACGGCGGCTTTGTCCTAAAGCCGCCGTCGATCGTGGACGGTCGGCCCTACGAAGTCGTGACGGACGAACCACTGGCCCCGCTGCCCCAATGGATCCTGGAACGACTGGCCGAACGCGCGGCCCCTGACGGCCAGCACCGCGGTGACGATGACGAGATGACCGTGCTGCTTCACGGCGTCGACGAAGGCCAGCGCGATGTCAGCGCCGTGCGCCTCGCCGGCCACTACATCGGCAAAGGGTTGCCGGTGGGCGAGGTCTTGGAACTCCTGCGGGGATGGAACCTGCGCTGTCGACCACCGATGAGTACCGCGCAGCTCATCAAATGCGTCGAGTCGATTCACCGCCGAGATCGCACCCCGACGTCCAGGGCGTTCCTCTCGTCGCCGCATCCAAACGGGCCGCAGGCCCTGCAGCGTGACCCGGTAGACATCGACCCTCTGACCGTCCTGACGGCGAAGACGATCTGCGCGCTTCCCGATCCCGATCAGCAGGCTGAAGTCCTGGGGGCGCTGGTGGGGCGCGGGACCCGCACGTTGATCGGCGCGCACACCGGCCACGGCAAGACGACGCTGACCCTGCAGATCATCAAGGCGATCGTGACCGGCGTCGACTTCCTGGGCTGGCGTGGGGCCGGAGGTCGCGCGTTGATCGTGGATGCCGAGCAAGGGCTGCGCACCATCCAGCGCAGGCTTCGGGAGACCGGACTCGATCAGTGCGACGCGGTGGACTATCTCCGCGTCCCCGATGGCCTCTCCCTGGATAAACGTCCAGAGGAAGCCGATGCCATCGAAACCGTGATTGCCTCGCACCCCTATGAGGTCGTGTCCTTTGACCCTCTCTACAAGCTGCATGGCGGGAACTCCAATGACGAGCGGGAGGCCGTTGATCTGATGCGCCTCTTCGATCGGTGGCGCGAGATGTACCGCTTCGCCCTGCTCCTGGCGACCCACACCCGCAAGCCGCCGCCGATCGGCGCGCGCTTCACTATGCACGAATTCTTCGGCTCCAGCGCCTACCTGCGCGGGGCGGAAGTCGTCCTCGGCCTGGAGTTCCTCCGGTCGGGCTTCTCCCGGCTCCACTTCTTCAAAGACCGCGATGGCGATCTGCCCGTGGGCGATCACTGGGGCCTGCTGTTCGACAAGCAGACCGGCTTCACTCGCGCCCCTGATGCCGCCAGGAAGCCCACCGCCGCTGACAAGGTGTACGAGATCTTGATGGCGACCCCTGGGATGACCGAGCAGGAGTTACAGCAGGAGACCAGGTACGCCGAGCGGACTATCCGTGACGCCCTCTCCAAGCTCCAGGCGGTCGCGGTCACCGGATACCGCGGCGAAAAAACCTGGTCGTTGCCGTCCGAATTGACCCCTCAAAACGGGGAGCTGCCCCTATGACCCCGGCAGTGACCCCGGCAGTAGTTCGGCAGTCCAAAAACGACCCCGGCAGACCGGCAGACCGGCACTATAAAGACATACACTGCCACCCTCACCCCGGCATGACCCCGGCAGCAGTTCGGCAGTCGCACGACTGGCAGACACCCCCACAAAGGTATCCCTCTGGTGGCACCTCTGCCCACCGTGAAGGTGGGCGACGGTGCCCCGACGGACGATACCCGGGCGGGGATTGTGACGATCGAAACCCGAGCGATCGGCAAAAAGCCTGGTTTGGCGCGGCCGATCCGGCGTTGAGTGGGGGACGGGCCAATGCCTGAACTCACCGACGTCATCGCGGCGTTTCACTTGTCGCGTGAAGCCCAGGGCGCCACGGCGGCCACCCTGCGGGTCTACCGGGCGAACCTGGACCGATTCACCCGAACAGCGGGAGTCGAGATGCTGGATGGTCTGACCTCCGGTGGTATCGAGCACTACCTGTCCGCCCTCCGGGTCGGCCTAAAGCCCGTCTCGGTGCACCAGCATTTTCGAGTGTTGCGGGCGTTCTGCCGCTGGTGTGTGCGGACCGGCCGCCTGCCGGTTGACCCGATGGCTGCCATCGCCATGCGCTGCCCCAAGACCTTGCCGCGGGTGCCTGACGACAACGACGTGCGCCGGCTCTTGGCGGCGTGCGACACCTCACCCGAGGGCCGGCGCAACCGGGCGATGATCGCGCTCGCGGCGGACTCAGGCGTACGCAAAGAGGAGCTGCGGCGGCTGCGGATTGCCGACGTGGACCTCGGCACCCGCCTGATTCAGGTCCGCGCCGGCAAAGGGCAGCGCGACGGCGTGGGCTTCTTCGGGGAGGCCACGGCGTCGATGGTGCGGGCTTGGCTCGCGGTGCACCCCGACCCGCGGCCGGCCTGTTTCTTGTTCGTCACTCGCCAGGGCGACCAGCTTGGACCTTCGGCGTTCGTGCGGATCTTGCACCGCCTCTCTCGCCGGGCGGGTCTTGATCGGCTGATCGGTCCGCACGCGTTGCGTCATTACGCCGCCACCGCGGTCTGGCGCCGCAGTGGTGACCTGGAGCTGGTCCGCCGCGTGCTGCGCCACGAAACCCTGCAGATGGCGCTGCGGTACGTCGCGGTGAGTCAGACCGACCTCGCTGCGAAGTTCGCAACGGCGTCACCGATGGATCACCTCAGCGCAAGAAAGGAGCTGATACGACGATGAGCACGCAGACGGATAGTCCCGCGCTTGTGCGGGAACTTCGACAGGCGGCCCGCAAGCGCGATGCCCTCGCCGACGCCTACGCGCGCCGGGCCGAGCATTACCGCACCGAGGCCAAGGAGATGCGCGCGGCCGCAGCTCAGGTCCTCCGGCGGGTGAATCGCAGCGACGCACCGGAGGCCCGCCGGTGACGCCCCGCGCGTCCGTTCGCGGCGATCGCGGCCGCCGGCCGCTTTTCCTCTTCCGGGCCCTCAAGTGAGGGCGGAAAACAGGAAGTGGCACCTGGAAGCTCTGATCACCGATCTCGAAGCCTGGTGGGGTGACGACATGGCGAGCGCAAACGACGTGATTGCGTTCCTCGCCTCCCTCCCAGCGAGCGCAGGGGCGATCAAGATTGACGCCGGCCGCGACGAAGGCGGCAGCGTGCGGCTGGACATTCCTGGGACGCACCTGGCGCAACTCCTCGCACTTGCTGATGCGCGGGAAGGTGCTGGCGGTCACGGTGGCGGTGCAGCAGACCGAACTGCCCTTGGGCCCCGCGGCACCGGAGCCGCAGGAAGTCCTCTTCCCAACGTCCCCCGGCTTCTCCGAGCCGATCGGCGACCAGGCCGCGGCGGTGCCCGCCGAGATGGTTGCGCACGGCTACCTGGAGACTGTGCAGCATGAGAAGGAGTCCTCCCTGCCCGGGCACGTCCCATCGGTTCGGTCCCGACGACACATGCCTGGATTGTGGAGAGCGCAACGAGGCGGCGTTCGCGTCGCATTCTGGCTCCTCACCTGAGAGCGGAAGGCAGGAAGTGAAGCGACCGCGGGCCCGCAAGGTGAGTCGGGGGCTGGTCCAGAGAGGGCGGCGCGTGAAGGCGAAGGCATGAGCTACTCGGTCGGAAGCCAGAACGGACCCAGACAGGAGCCACGCCAAGGCGGGCGGAATTTTGACATTCTTATCCCGCCGATGGGGAGGTTCCGGTGTATACGCCGCACTGGATCGATGAGATCGGGCCCTGGTCAGAGATCAAGCTTGCTATCGTCAAGGAATATGCGGCCGCATATTCCACGATTCTCGCTGCCCACAACTTTCACCACGTGTACATCGATGCCTTTGCCGGCACTGGTTACCACATGGCGCGGACAGATCGCGAACTAGTGGATGGGTCTCCCGTCAATGCGCTGCGTGTGAAGCCTCCTTTCCGAGAATACCATTTCATTGACCTGATCAAGGATAAGGTGACGTCCCTGCGAGAACTTGCCGACGGCCATCCGGACGTTCGCATTTACCAAGGTGATGCGAACATCGTGCTCCGCGAACTCTTCCCAACCGTTCGCTACGAAGAATACAAACGCGCTTTGTGCCTACTGGATCCCTATGGCCTTCACTATCGTTGGGACGTAATCGCGTTGGCCGGCCAGATGTCGACCATAGAGATCTTCCTGAATTTCTCGGTTCAGGATGCCAACCGTAATGTGTTACGGAAGAATCCGGACGAGATCGATCCCGCACAGGCTCAGCGGTTGACACTCGCATGGGGAGATGATTCGTGGAGACAGATCGCGTACACGACCGAAGGCAGCCTCTTTGGATTCGAAAACAAGGTGACCAATGACGAACTCGCACGAGCTTATCAGACGCGTTTACAGAAGGTGGCCGGATTCTCTCACGTACCGGACCCGCTCGCTGTGCACAACTCGAAAGGTACAGTGATCTTCTACCTCTACTTTGCCGCTCAGAGGCCAGTTGCAGCACACATCGTTGAGGAGATTTTTCGCAAGTACCGAGCGAAGGGGGTATAGACCGATGGCTGGCCCATCGACGATCGAATGGACGCAAGTGACCTGGAACCCGGTGACTGGCTGCTCAAAGGTGAGCCAAGGCTGCAAGCACTGTTACGCTGAACGCATGGCATTCCGCCTGCAAGCAATGGGTTCCCCGCGATATGCTAGGGGATTCTCGGTAACTATGCACGAGGATCTCCTTGAAGTGCCGAAGCGCTGGCTCGCGCCACGGACCATTTTTGTAAACTCCATGAGCGATCTCTTTCACGAAGATGTGCCGCTCGACTTCGTCCGACGGATCTTTGAGACGATGAAGCGATGTCCGCAGCACACGTTTCAGATTCTAACGAAGCGCAGCCAGCGACTCCGGGAGATGGCCTCCGCCCTTTTCTGGCCCTCCAATGTCTGGATGGGGGTGAGTGTTGAGGACATGCGGGTCGTGTCCAGGATCGAGGATCTGCGACACGTGCCGGCGGCCGTGCGCTTCCTCTCTTGTGAACCCCTCATCGGCCCGCTACCAGCACTCCAGCTCAACGGAATCCACTGGGTAATTGTCGGTGGTGAGTCAGGACCCAGCGCTCGGCCGATGCAGGCGAAATGGGTGCGAGAGATCCGGAGACAATGTAGGCGTGTCGGAGTCCCGTTCTTCTTCAAGCAGTGGGGTGGCGCTCGCAAGGATCTCACGGGAAGAACGCTTGATGGCCGAACCTATAACGAGATGCCGACCTCCAACCATAAAGTACAATGGGAAGCTGCCCCACACGTCGAAGCGAGCGCCCTAATCGGAGCGAGCCATGACCGATGCTGAGCGCTCACGAATCCTCCCTGCGTTCGGTACTCTCGATGCTACCGTGAGGTTATGGACAATGTGCATGACCTGGAGACCGATCTCGTCCTGCTTAGCGCCCGAGGCAAGCGGCTCGTGCTATTGAGAATCGGCATGGACTTCACCGCCGTCGTGCTCGATCAGCGAGAATGCGATGCGTTGCTTGCTGGCCGGCCACAAGTGAGGGCCCCGAGGTTGGCAGAGGCGATCCGGCTCGCGCGAAGCATCGTGGATAGTGGGAATGGGTAACGTGCAACTATGAGCCACCGTGCGACCTTCTCCGACTCCAAGGCTGCTGTCAACGAGCGCGAGCAGCGCCGCGGCCTCGCCGAAGTGAAAGAATGACGCCCCGCGCGCGGCGCCCGCCGATGATTCGGCGTCTACCGACCTTGTGGGAGACGGTCCCTCTTGATGACCGGATTACGGAGCAGGAATTGGCGAATCGAGGAGGAGCAGAAGGTCCTAGGTGGCTTGCATCCTTTCTGCGGATTCTTCGCGGAGAAACTCCTCATTGTGCCGCAGCGATGAGATGGCCTGGGCGGGTGTGGGTTCCTTGCCGCCAAGTTCCAGCGCCTGGCGAGACGCTTTGTCGTTACCACGGAGGCAAGCCTCGTCCAGCAAGAGAGAAAACCCGGGAAGAACTTGACCGTCTGCTCAAGCGGTTCTACAAGCAAGTGAGCAAATACGAGGCGGTTATTCGGGGTCTAAACGAGGAGATTGTCAGGGTGGAGAAACTCTTGTGACCCCCCGCGAGCGCCGAAATCAGGTGATCGCCAACGCAGTGCGGAACGTGAACCTCAATGGCGTCCACGAGCGCGCCTATCGCCAGGAGTGGGCAGAGTCGCGCAAACGAGCGGGATGGGACCCGCGGCTTGTGGACGACGCAGTGAGCGGCGGTGCCCTGGAGAGGGTACGCGCCAAGGCGCGGGATGACGAGCGCGTGACGGACAAGCGGCTTGCGGCCGCCGTTAGGGCACTGTCGATCATCGACGCGGGCCGAAGCCTGGAAGTCGTGCTGCCCCGCAGACCCGAACGGCGTGAAGCCGCGGCCGGCGGACGAACGAACTGAGGTTTTGAGGGTGAGCGTTCCCCTCGATGCGTGGCGGCAGTTCTGCCGGAAGCGGGATGCGCTGCGGCGCCGGCATCCCGAGACCCGGATCCCGGCAGGGGCGGCGGGGGCCCGAGTGCTGCTTCGGGTATGGATTGAAGAGATGCTCAGAGGGAGAATTCAGTAAGGCGCATCGTTTTGCAGAGCCTATTTCAGATTCCGTTCAAGTGCATGTTCGAGGGCTTCGGCTAGCTTGCGGACCGATTCCTGTGTTTCGTTGAGTCGGATGAGATAGCTGGCCGACCCTCCTGGCCCCCATTCAGCAACGAGGTCTCGAAAATACCAGATCCCGTACGGAGGCTCTTTGCCGCTTGGCCCGGTCGTGTGCTCTTCCAAGTTCCGCAGTTCCTCAAATCGCGGCCATGCGGTATCGAAATCCTTGAGCGCTTTGCGCGCATCTGGTATACGGCCGCGATCGGCCGCCATCCGGGCTATTTCTCTGATGCGGTGGACGGCGACCACGTAGAAGTTGAGGTCGGCACGGGCCATATCAGAGTCCCCGGCACCCTCAAGGCATCGCATCCGTTGAAGCTCACTCGCCTTGAGCCAAAACCGTGCACCCTCCCGGTAGTACATGAGACGATCATGTCCACCCACTGGAGCCCCCCGCGGTGGTTCGTGCTACGAGCACTTGACAGCATAGCCAGCATTTGTAACAAATAGAAATAGACGGACGAATTGTCGAACAACGGCGTTCCTTGGCGGGGGCGCCGTTTCTGTTTCCCGGCGTGGAATCCGCGGGGGCCCCTGGAGCTGCCGGCATCAGCGGGTCAACGGAACCGCGAAATTCCCCCAGCACACAGGACGGGATTCAGGGCTACTTGCTACTTGGACGCTCCGGATGCCCAAACAGCCGCAGGCTGGCGATTTGGCTCAAACGCAGATCCTGTGCGGGTTTCAGCCATCGTGCATCGTGGTGGCGTGCTCGTGGTGGAGGCCCATAGAATGACGACCCGCGATGCTACTAATGGCTAATACCCCGGATCCGATGGCACGGGCGCTTGAGGTGCGGCGCGTCCGTGTCTCGAAGGTCAACCCGGCCGCCTACAACCCCCGGAAGGACCTGCAGCCGGGCGATCCGGAGTACGAGGCACTCCGCCGGAGCATGGAAGAGTTCGGCTTCGTGGAGCCGCTGGTCTGGAATCGGCGGACGCGTAATCTTGTCGGGGGGCACCAGCGGTTCAAGATTCTGGTCGCCGGCGGGGCGCGGCAGATCGACGTCAGCGTGGTCGACCTTCCCCTTGAGAGGGAGAAGGCCCTCAACGTCGCGCTGAACAAAACCGGGGGCGAGTGGGACCTGCCGAAGCTGGGCGAGCTCCTCGAGGAGCTGCAGGCGATGCCGGGCATCGACGAGACGGTCACCGGTTTCAGCCAGCGGGAGATCAACGCGCTGCTCCGATCGCTCGAGCCGCCGAAGCCAGAGCCGGCCGGGACCGTCGATCGGGCAACGACCGTGGCGAAGGGGTTGAAGGTGGTCCGCGGCCAGGTGTGGCGCTTGGGCCGGCACCGCCTGATGTGCGGCGACAGCACGTCCATCGGGGATGTTGACCGGCTGATGGCCGGCCGACAGGCGGATATGTGCTTCACCGACCCGCCCTACAACGTCGACTACGCCGGAGGCAATCAGCGCCACCCCACCTGGAGCAAACGCTGGGTGGGAGTCCATATCGCCAACGACGACATCCCCCGCGGGGACTGGCGGGCATTCAGCCTTCTGTGGCTCCAGCACATGATGCGCGTCCTACAGGGCGCGGCGTTCATCTGCATGGGGATGCGCGAATACCCGACGCTCCGGCAGACATTCGAGGAGGCCGGCGGCCACTGGTCGACCGACATCGTATGGGTCAAGAACCAGCAGGTGATCCGCGCCGCCAATTACCACGCCCGGCACGAGACGCTCCTCTACGGCTGGCCGGAAGGGCTGAAGCACTATTGGTGCGGGGCCCATGATCGGGACACCGTGTGGGAGATCGATCGCAACCGGGTCAACGAGTGGCACCCGACGGAGAAGCCGCTTGAGCTGATCGAGCGCGCGATGGCCGACGCCTGCCCGTCCGACGGCCTCGTGCTCGATCCGTTTTGCGGATCCGGCTCGACGATCGTCGCTGCAGAACGCACCGGCCGGACTTGTTACGCGCTGGAGATCGAGCCGACGTGGGCCGCCGTGGCCATCGCTCGGTGGCAGCTCTACACGGGCGCGAAAGCGCAGCCCGACGACGAGCGCAAGGCGAAGCCCAAGCGCGAGGCCGTGAGGGCATAGTCCCGTGCTGACGCGTCCAGCACTCGCCAAGGCGCTCGCCGTTCACCCACAGACCATCAAGAGGTGGGAACAGGACGGGATGCCCGGCGCCAAACGGGGTGCGCGTGGGAAGTCGTCCCTCTTCGATCGCGCGGCGGTTGAGGCGTGGTTGCAGGCCCGCGATACCGCGCGGCAGACCAGTGATGTCGCGAGCCTGCAACTGGAGCGGTCCCGGCGGGAGCGGGCGCAGGCGCTGCTGGCGCTCCAGACCTATCAGATGCGCGCCAAGGAGCTGCTGCCCCGGGCGGAGGTGGATCGTGTCTGGTCGCAGCACGTCGCGGCCGTCCGGGCGAAGCTGCTGGCTCTGCCGGTGACGCTTGCCGACCGCGTCCATCACGCGGCGACGCTGGAGGGCGTCGCGTCCGTCGAGCGGATCCTGAACGAGGCCGTCCGAGACGTGCTGCGGGAGTTGTCTGGCACGCCGGAATGAGCACCGAGGCCCTGCTCGCGAAGGTCACATCGCTCTACGCCCCGCCCTCCGAACTGACGGTGAGCGAGTTCGCCGACCGGGATCTCATCGTGACCTCGGGGCCGCTGGCGGGGACCCGGTGGCGGACGGCCTTCACGCCCTACCTGCGGGGCGTGCTGGATGCGTTTCACGAGCCGGGCGTCGAGATCGTAGTCGTGCAGGCCTCCAGCCAGGTCGGGAAGACCGCGGCGGCGGTCATCATGGTGGCCTACCACATGGTCCACGACCCGAGCCCGATCCTCGTGGTCGAACCGACGGTCGACCCGATGGCGACGGACTTCAGCCGGAACCGCCTCCGACCGATGATCGAGGCCAGCCCGGCGTTGCGGGAGCGCGTGGGCCAGCGTCGCGCGAAGGACTCGAGCAACACGACGCTGGCGATCACCTTCCGGGGCGGCGACGTCGCGATCGGCGGCGCGAACAGCGCGGCGTCCCTGGCCGCGCGGTCGCGGAGAGTGCTGGTCCTCGACGAAGTGGATCGGTACCCGCTGGAGCTCCCCGGCGAAGGCAGCACAATCGCGCTCGCCATGAAGCGGACGGCGGCGTATCGGCATCGGCGCCGGATCCTGATGGTGAGCTCCCCGACGCTTCGCGGGGGCACGATCGACACCTGGTTCCAGCGTGGGGATCAACGCCGGTTCTCCGTGCCCTGCCCGGCGTGCGGGGACAGGCATCCCCTGCAATGGGCGAATGTGCGGTGGGTCGATAATGATCCGACGACGGCCCGGATCTACTGCCCGAGCTGCGATCATGCGATGGATGACGCGGAACGCCTCGCGGCGGTCGCGCAGGGCGCATGGGAAGCGGCACGCCCCGATCGTCCCGATCGGAGCATTGTCTCGTTTCACGTCTGGGAAGCGTACTCGCCATTTTCGTCGCTGACGGAGATTGTCGCCGCGTTCCTCCGAGCCAAGGCCGTGTGGAAGACCGGCGATCGCTCAGAACTGCATACCTGGCAGAATACGACACTTGGGGAGCCCGTCGAGCCGGACGCGGGCGAAGGGGTGGAGCCCCATGGGCTCTTGCTGCGCCGGGAGGCGTACGATCCAGCAGTGCACATTCCGAGAGGCATCTGCGCGATCACGCTGGGCGTCGACATCCAAGACGACCGGCTCGAGGCGCTGGTGGTTGGCTGGGGGCCCGGCGAGGAGAGCTGGCTGCTCGATCGCGTCACAATCCCGGGGGATACGTCCCGCCCAGAGCCGTGGAAAGAGCTCGATGCCCTGCTCGACGTCGAGTTCCGTCATCAGCTCGGGCCTCGCCTGCGGATCCTGGCGAGCTGTCTCGACTCGGCAGGCCATCGGACGTCCGAGGTCTACGAGTACTGTCACCGTCAGGCGGCCCGACGCGTGTACGCCACGATCGGCCGGGCGGGAGGGCATCCCCTCGTCTCCTCGCCGGCCCCTCGTCGGTGGGGGCGCGGGGAGCGGCAGGTCCCGCTCTACACAGTGGGCGTGGATGCCGCGAAGGCGATCGTGATGTCGCGCCTGGCCCTGTCGGAGAAGGGGCCGGGGTACATGCACATTCCCGCGACCGACTGGGCGGACGAAGAACTGGCGCTGCAGCTGACGAGTGAACGACTCGTCACGGTCTATACGCGCGGGATCAGAAAGGTCGAATGGAAGAAGATCAGGATGCGCAACGAGGCCCTCGACTGTCTGGTGCTCGCCTATGCGGCGCTGCGTCTGTTGAATCCGAAGCTTGACCTCTGGAGGGAGCACATCGAACGGGTCGCGGCGATTGGCTCGTCG
Organism: bacterium; assembly: GCA_041486265.1. Lineage (GTDB taxonomy): Bacteria > Sysuimicrobiota > Sysuimicrobiia > Sysuimicrobiales > Humicultoraceae > JBGPLF01. Next base: position 8,300 of record JBGPLF010000025.1, on the reverse strand, counting down.
ACGGCCTCGCCCTCCGTCGGGGACAACAGCGCACCGGCGAGCCGTCCGAGGCAGCGCCGGTTCGCGCGGAGCACCTACCTGATGAGCTGAAATCAATCGGGGCGGTGTAACCGCGACTTCTTGGCCCCACTACGGCGACGGCTGCATACGACCGGCGCCGTTCACTTTGGAGAATCCTTCCGTGGTCGCGCTTCAAAATGGCCCCATTACATAGCGGTAGCTCTGATGAGGAACGCATCTACTTTGGAGATAACCTACCAGGCCTGAAGGGCATGGAGACCTCCTCGAAGGAGCGCTGCTGGAATCTTGCGAATCACGCTGCCACGAACCTGCGGGAAGGACAATCACTGTTCGGCTGCGGTGCCGGCGGGTGCGGGCTCGATGTTCTTCCGTCGGTGGTAGACGCTCTCACTCACCCATGTGTAGCCGGACGGCAGGTCGGCCATGTGCATGTACTTGAACGCCTTGGCCTTCGCTGCCATCTCCTTGAACCCCCGACGCCGCTCCTCCCAATGGGCCAAGTCCTTGTGGTCCCATCGACGCAGGTGGAACGAGCGCTTCCACCGCTCCGTTTGGTACACAGCGGCTCGCACGCGTCGTCCTTCGGCCCCGTCCTGCCATGCGGCGAGCGTCGTCGGGTCGTCGCTCGCGACGCCGCGCGTGATGCGTGCCGTGTAAGCGAAGCGGCCGTCCGGCAGCTCCGTGACGATCGGTGAATCGAGGAGGAGCCCCAGGAGCAACTCGCCAAACTCGAGGTCGGGCGGCCTGTCGAGTGCGCCGCGCACGATGGCGCAATAGAGGTCGGTGAGCGAGGCGACGTACCGGTCACCCTCACGGACGCCGGCGCTCGTAAACGCTGCGGCGAGGAGGTCCGCCGAACCGTCGACGCGCACGGGGTGCGGGAGGACCTGCACGTACGCGTCGATGCGGTGCGCCCGGTTCGGCACCGTCGCGCATACGTAGAGCCCCGGGTAGATCTCGTCGCCCCAGTCGATCCCGACGAGCAACTCATGTTTGCGGTCCACCGCGGCGTCCGCGCTCGCGAGGAGTCGGTCCTCGTGCGGCACACGCAGGGCGAAGTGCACCTCGTCGCCCTCGAGCAGCGCAGCAGCCGCGCCGGTGCGCAGGCGGCCGGCGTCGATGTCGGCCTGGGTGAGGGGGGAGCGTAGCGCGTGCTTTTTCGCGCGGAACTCAACCCGGGACTCCGGGGACGGGACCCACACCTCTGCGAGCAGGCGCGCGGCGCGCTCGCGCAGGTCCTGCCGCGGCTCGCGGCCGTACGGCAGCTCGAGCTGCGGCGGGAGGCTCACGTACGCGGGTGCGTGGTCGGTGACGCGCTCGGAGCGCCACACGCCGCCGTCGACGCGCCGCGCGACCTCGCGCACGACGTAACCGTTGGTCGCGGCGGCCTCGCCGATGAGAAAGGCGTTGGTGTGGCAGATCCGTGCGATGTACGCTGTCTGCGCGAACGCGAGGTACTCATCCTCGTTCACATTGGCGCGATCGGCCCACTCGCGGAGGGCAGGCGCGACCGCGTGGTACGCGGCGTGCATGCGCTGCGGCAGGCGGATGATGGCGTGCTGCACCGTGGCGAGTCGGTCGGCCCCGTCGAGGAGTTCGCGCTCAGCCTCAAAGTCGGTCTCACGGAACCAGTAGTCGCCCCAGCAACGCAGTCGCGGCGTCGTCGCGAGCACGTCGCGCAGCGACTGGAGCGAGATGAGGAGCGCCCCGCGCGCGTCGTCGGACGTGAGGTCCGTCTTCGAGTACTCCCCGATGAGTGCTGGCCCGAAACGGCGCAGGAGGTACTCGACGAAGAACGCGCCGTCGTCGAGGCGCGCGTCCGAGGGGGCATAGCGGGCGTTGAGCACAACGTGCCCCTCGTAGTTCAAGATTCGCTTGCGACGCTGCTCGCGCTCGACCAGGTCCTGCTGGTCGTGCAGGAGCGACTGGTAGTCGAGCACGAGGCGCTCGCGCACGGGTGCGTCGGAGTAGCTTCCCTCGAGGAAGCTTGCATCCAGCTCCCAGCTGCACACCCCGGGGTCGGCTGGCGGCACCTCGCGCTCCTTGTAGACGACCTCGCCCCACAGCAGCTTCCGCTCGCTGGGCTCGAGCGCGACGAAAGCGCCGACGGGGAGCGCCTCGTCGATGTTCCGCAGGCTGCGTGGCTCGATGAGGTCGGTGTCCGTCATGTGCTCGTAGGTCTCGGTCTCGAGCGACCATCCCCAGTAGACGCAGTTCCACAGGACGTTGAGGTGCAGCGGGAAGCGTCGTCGCGCGAGCACCTCGTCCAGGTACGCGCGCAGGGGCTCCACCTTCCTCGGCTTCAGCTCGCCCGTGAGGAGCCACGGCGCGAAGAGCGGGGCGTTCACCGGGGGACAGCCTCCGGCGCCGCGTACTCGAGTACCTCGTAGGAGTAGCGGCTGTCGGCGCTCTCACGCCGCGTACGCCGCACGTGGCCGCTCGCGACGAGGGCGCCGACGGCTGCGTTGAACTCGCGCTGCGTGACGCCCTGGAACGAGCCGAAGGTGGGGAGCGACGGCAGCGGGTGCCGCAGGACGAACGGCGGTCGTCCCGTGCGGTAGATCGTGTCCTCGCCGGCGAGGACCGCGCGAAGCTGGCTCGGCGTGAGGCCGCGCCGGTACGTGCGCAGCGTCGCGGCGATGCTGTCAGCGAGTTGCCGGCGGCGCAGGGCGTCGAGCTGACCGTCCGAGGCGTCGGCCGGACGCGCCATCGTGAACAGGCGGTGAAGCTCTGGCGGGGCCTCCTCGCCGCGGTACGTCCGCCAGCACGTGTCGCAGCGCGTCGCGGCGCTCTCGCAGACGTGCTCGGGTGCGCCAGCATCGAGGTACTCGGCGAACGCGACGTGCCGGCAGCGGGGGTCCGCGAAGAAGCTGCGCACACGTCCATACTCGGCGAGCGCGTCGTCGAGCGGGCGCTGGAGGCGGCGCACGAGGTCGGCAGGCGCGGCCACGCCCGTCCGACGGATCCCCGTCAGGTAGCGCGTCATCGGCGCCTGGCTCACGTCGAGCGCGCCGACGGCGTGCAGCTCGAGGAGCGCCTGGAGCAGTTCTCCCGCGTGGGCGTAGCGCTGGCCGAGCGCGCGCCATAGGTCCGCGAGCGACTGCGCCGCAGGCGACGTAGCTGCGGCCACGATGGCCTCTGCCTCCTCGCGGGTCTCGGCGGTCTGGCCATCAAGCCGTCCCGGATCGATGCGCACGAGGTCGGGCCAGTCGCCGAGGTCTTCGATCACGCCGAGCGCATCGAGTTCCGCGACGACTTGCACGACGACCGTCCGCACCTCGCGCTGGAGCCGCTGGCAGTGTTCCGGGTTGGCAGGGTCGGTCGGGTCGGCGATGGCGCGCTCGACGATGTCGTCGGCGATGGCGCGCGCGTCGAAGCCGTCGACCGCGTCGGTCGCCGTGAGGCGTTCGGCGATCTCGCGCACGAGGTCAGCCTTTGCGCTCTGGCGTCGGTGGATCAACCACTCGATCAGGCCAAGCGAGCGGCCCGAGGCGAGCATCAGCCCAAACGCGGTCGAGCCCGGGCCGCGGCCCGCGCGCCCCACCTGCTGGAAGAGGTTTGCGAGGTCTGGCGGCGGTGAGGCGACGAGCACAGCGAGCACGTCTTCACGGTCCACGCCGAGGCCAAACGCGCCCGTGGCGACCACGATGAGCGGCTGGAACTCGCCGTCCGGGTCGTCAGCGCGCGGCGCGTCCTTGAACTTGTCGAGCACCCGGCCCTTCTCGTCCGGTGGCAGCATGCCGTGGAACACCTCGACGCGCCAGCTGTGCCGCTCGCCGACGAGCAGGCGCAGGTGGCGCGCGATGCGCACGGCCTCTTTGATCGTGAGCGTGTAGACGATCGCGTGGCCGCGCAGGTGCCCGAACTCGCGTGCCAGTGACTCGAGCAGCGCGGTCTTCTGCTGACCCTCGGCGATGTCGCGCGCGTAGAGTGCAAGGTTCGGCCGGACTGGCGACGCGCGCACCGTGCACAGCCCCGCTGGGCGCTGCGGCGACCAGATCCGCTCACGTAGGCCGTGGCGCACGGTGTCCTTTGCCGTTGCGGTGAGCCCGATGACGTGCGCGCCGGCGGCGCGCAGTTCACGCAGGAAGTTGGCCGCGCGCCGGAAGGCCGGGCGGAAGTCGTCGCCCCAGGTCACAAACGTGTGCGCCTCGTCGAGCGCGATGAGCCGCACGTGGCCATTGCGCACACCTTCGAGCAGCGGCCCCTGGAACTGCGCGGTCGCCAAGCGTTCGGGCGACAGGTAGATGAGTCGGATGCCGCGTTCGACGCCGCGGAGCTGGTCGATCACCTCCTGCTTGCCGCTGCGGCTGTTCGACTCGCGCATCGGCGCGACGAGTGCGCGCACCGCGTTGCCGATCGAGCGGTGCAGGGCGCGAGCTTGATCGGTCATGAGCGCGACAAGCGGGCTCACCACGATTGTTACGCCGGGGAGTACGAGCGCCGGCAGTTGGTAGATGTAGCTCTTGCCAAAGGATGTCGGCAGCAGCGCGAGGAGGTCCTCGCGCCGCGCGATCGCGCGGATCGCGTCTTCCTGCTCCGGCTTCAGCGCGAAGCCCGCGTCGCGGCGCAGCTCGCGTGCCACGGCCGTGCAGCGCTCAACGAGCACGTTCTCAGCTCGACCGGCGGCGACAAGCGCGTCCCACTCCTCGCGGCCGAAGCGCAGCGCGCGGATATTGCGCACCTCGGGAAGCTGCGTGTGCGCGTCCAGCGCGTCATCTGTTGTGAGCTGCGCGAGGCGCGCGAGGCTGAGGAGCGGCTCGGGCCCGGTGGCGAAGAACTCCCACATCTGACGCCAGCCCTCAGCCATCGTCACAACGTTGCCCGCGCCGTCGCCTTCACCCGTCTCGGCGTCCGCGCGTAACAAGCCGGGATCGAGCGAGCCGAGGAAGAACTCGCGATTGCGGCGGCGCCAGCGGTCGGGTCCGTCGAGCTTGCGGTCGCTGATCACGATCGCGCCACGGTGGCGGTCGGTCCGGATGAGTCGGCCCACGGCCTGGCGCAGTTCGATCGCGGCCAGCGGCAAGTAGTAGCGCCGGCTCGCCTCCTCCGTCGCCGCGATGTGGTCCTGAAAGCGCTCGTCCTCGTCGGCGAGGCGGCGCGCTATGCGCGCCGTGCGCGCGGCGATGAGCGGCTCCGTGGGCGAGGCGAAGGGCAACTTGTTGATCCAGATCATCCGGAGCACATGCTCGTCCGCAACGTCGACGCCCTGCCAGAGCCCCTTCGTTCCGACCAGCACGCCGGCCTCCGCCGCCGTCTCGCCACGCCGACCGCTGAAGGCGAGTACGGCTTGCCACGTGCCGCGCACGAGTTGGTGGTGAAGCGCGTAGCTCGCGCCGTCGTTGTGCCCCAGGCGCTCCAGCTCGGCGCCGATCGCTGCCGCAGTGGCCCGCGCAGTAGTCATCACCATCACGCCGTTCTCGCCGGGACGCGTGACCTCCAGCTCGAAGCGGTGGACCTGCTGTGCGATCGAGCGGCAGGCGGCGTCGACATTCTCCTGCCAGGAGGGGAAGTCGCTGAAGGCGACGAGGCGGGCCTGTCGCGCGAAGTCGAAGGACGTCGGCACCTCCTCCTCTTCGACCAGCCCCGCGGGGAGCCCCAACCGTTCGCGGATGAACGCGAAGCTGCCGGTGACCTTGAGCGTCGCTGAGACGTAGGCGACCGTGGGGAACGTGCCCTGCGTCAGCCGGACGAACTCCGGGTGCTGCGCGACCTCGAGCGGCGCGGCGACAACCCGAAAACGCAGCTCCTGGCCCGTCTCGTAGAGGCGCTCCTCCGGATGTGCGAGCAGTTCCTCCGCCCAAACGATCCAGTTCGCGGAGGAGTCGCGCTCGATCTCGCGGATCCGGTTGACGACCTCGTAGAGGTTCTCCTGGAGCGTGCGCAGCCGGTTCTCGAGCGTGGAGCGCCGCTCCTCGTCGATGCGCGAGCGGCCATGGGGCACGTCCTGGACCGCGCGCGCTGCCCCATAAATCGCATTGGCCGCGGCGCCCAGTTCAGTACGCACACCGCCGAGGCCGCTGGCGGCACTGCGGCCGTCCAGCGGCGAGGCGATTACGAGCTTGCGCCCGAAGGAGCGTGCGCCAGGGTCGAGCGGGAGATGCCCGAAGGCGGTGCGGACGCTGCGGCCCAGCGTCCCGCGCTCGAGCCACTCGAGCAGGCGATCGCGGACGGCGCGCAGGTCGGCCAGGCTCGACGGCGCGAGCGCGAGCGTGTCCCCGAGTGGCAGTTCGTAGAGCGAAACCGCCACCATGAGCGCGTCCGCCCAGCGCAGGCGCGCTGCCAGTTCGCGCCCGGCGTGGCGCACCGCGGCTTTCAGCAACTCGAAGTCGAAGTGCGTGCCGTTGTAGGAAACGACCACGTGGGCGCCCGCGAGCACATCGGCGACCTCGGTGAAGACCGCATCGGGGGACGCGGCGGCCGCAACGAGCACGCGCGTCTCCTCCCCTCGGTGGACCAGGTGTAGCTTCTCGTCGGCGAGGTGCACGTACGCGGCGAAGCGCGGCCGCTCGCTCACCCAGGCCGCATCCGGTCCGATCCGGCGCACCGCGACTTGGTAGATCGTTCGCAGGACGCTGTCGCGCTGCGCGGGGTCCAGCTCAACGGTCGTCTCGATGTCGAACGCGGCGACACGCAGGTGCGGCGGCGTGCCCACCTCGGCGGCGGGACCGGGGCCGACCTCCGGCGGCTGCCCCTCCGCCGGAGGGGTGTCCCCGAGGCGCAGGCGCGCGCCGTCGCGCACGATGCGGGGGCCGAGGCGCTCGAGGTCGCGGTCGAGCTGCCGCTCGCTGTACGTCTCGCGGATCCTGGCGCGCGCGAGCACGAGCAGCTCCTCGCGGGTAACACCCTGGGGGCCCGCCTCTAGAAGAAGGTCAACGATCCTCGCCATCGGCCGCCCCGCCTGCGCGTGGTCGCCTGGCTCGCGAAGGAGCAAGGTGTAGAACACTCGTTCGAGGGGCGCAAGGCCTTGTGCTGGGTCAAGACATGTCGGACGACACCGCCCCCTCCTTTCCGCCGGCCTGTTCGGCCAGTCATTTCGCATAGAACTCGTTCGGGGTGAGGCAGCCGAGGGCCTCCGGCACAGAGGAGCGGGATCTGTCGGAGGTGGTGCGGGAGGCGGATGGATCGGTACTTGGGGAAGGCGTAGCCCAGCGTAGAACGTATGGAGGCAGCAAGCCGTGAGCGCGGAGTCGTCAGGCTGGAAGAACACGCTCCACTTCGGGGATAACCTGAGCATCCTGCGGGAGCACGTCCGGGATGGAATATTCCCCCCTGTGCGCGCACTTCGCTGATTCGATACCTCATGGCAGAGGGGATTGCTGACGATACCCCATGGAGGGCGGAGGGGGCCGCCGAACGGAAAAATGCCAAGACGGCGGAGGCGGGTCCGATGGCGCGGCCCAAAAAGCAACGCACAAAACAACCCGGCCCCGGCGGGATTACTGGCCGGGGATTCACTCCTAGCGACCCCCGCATCAACCGAACAAGACCTGGACCGGGCCGCCCTTCGCTGGCCTACTGTGAGGCGTTGGCGGTGCTGGAACCTGAGGCCCTTCAGGCTGTTCGGGAAGCCCTTCGGGCGAAGCAGTGGAGCATTCGCCTCGCGGCCGCTCGGGATGTGCTCGACCGGCTCCACGGGAAGCCGGGGCAGCCGATTGCTCCAGGGCTTCGACAGCCTCGCCGATATGGTTGCCCTGGCTGACGGGCACCAGCGAGCCTCTAAAGCGGTTCTCGTAATCGGCGGCGACACTGACACCCACCTTGAGGGCCTTCGCCAAGCGAGACACTTTTCCGAAACCAGGGCCTTCCCTGATTCGAGCGAACGGCGCAGATGATGCAGTCCGATTACTCTGGAATTTGAAGGAAGGCTAGGCCTCTCGCGACCTGGCCCGCCCAGCCCCGCGAAGATCGGGCTGGAGGAGTAGGTCAATAATCGGCGGGTGGAGTTGCCCCGATTCCGTGGAGGGTTGACCGCTAGGCAATTCTTGCGGTCTCCTGCCACCTCCTTTCGTACGCGACCGGCGACAGGTAGTCCAGGGCTGAGTGTCGCCGGTGGGGATTGTAGAACCCCTCGATGTAGTCGAAGAGTGCGGCGCGGGCGGCCCCGCGATGGGGGAAGGTGCGACGCGTCAGCAGCTCCGTCTCCAGCGTCGCGAAGAACGCTTCGGCCATCGCGTTGTCGTACGCATTGCCCACTCGGCCCATGGACGGCAGGATCCCCGCTTCCCGGCAGCGCCGGCCGAAGGCCAGGCTCGTGTACTGGCCGCCCCGGTCGGAAT
>JBGPLF010000024.1:0-24106 GCA_041486265.1 bacterium | reverse complement strand
CGATCGACTCGACGACGCCCTCGCGCGAGGAGAACCCCACAGTCTTGACGCCCAGCGGAGGATTGATCACGCGGCGCGCGACGCCGGCCCGGAGATTTCCCATCGACCTCACGACCCTCGCTAGTAGCCTGCTTGTTTGTCGACGATGTTGAGCAGCGGCTGGCCGTCGATGTAGCGGCGCAGGTTCTCGCAGAAGAGTGCCGTGATGCGCACCGCGTATCCCTGACTCACGCCCGACATGTGCGGGGTGAGGATCACATTGGGCAGGTCGAAGAAGGGACTGGTACCAAGCAGCGGCGTCTGCGCGTGCACGTCGAGGCCCGCCCCGCCGATCCAACCCTCCTCTAGCGCCCGCAACAGCGCGGCCTCCCGGATGACCTTGCCGCGGCCGATGTTGACGAGATACGCAGAGGGTTTCATCGCCCTCAGTTCGGTTTCACCGATCGCGCCTTCCGTCTCGGAGGTCAGCGGCAGGCAGATGACAACGTCGTCGCCCCGGGCGAGTACCTCGCGCAAGTGGCTCGCTGGAAACACATCAACACCGTCCTCGTGCGCCGGCCGGTCGATGCGCCGGCGCGTGGCAACGACCGTCATCTCGAAACTCCGGGCCACTCGTCCAAGGGAACGGCCAATCGATCCGTAGCCGATGATGGCCATCGTCTTGCCCGCGACCTCATCCCCAGCGTATTCAAGCCACTGGTCCTTCGGCCAGATCCTTCCCTTCTGGAATCGCTCCATCATGGTAGGGAAGCGTCGGTGGAAGGCCAGGATGGATGCGAACACGTACTCCGTGATCGGCGTGGCGAAGATGCGCGCGTTCGTCACGAGCACGTCGCTTGCCGCGATTGGCCGGCCCCGCAGATGGTCGACCCCATCGCCCGCCAGTTGCAGCCAGCGCAGGTGCGGGGCGGCAGCCATCTCAAAGGAGGCATGATGCGATAGGAGGATTTCGACGTCACGCAGGTCGGTGTCCATCGCGACGGGCGGCTCGTACGGCGAAAAGGGACGGTGGGTAAGCCGTAGCCGGGGCGAGACGGCCTGGATGCGCGCCAGGCATTCCTCCGCCAGCGGGATGGCGATATGGATAGGAAGGCTCGCCATCCCCGCGGCTCACCGATCCAGCCAGGCCGTCGCCATCAGGTCTTTGTAGCTGTCGAACGCGACGTGATCGTAGCCTACGACATATTTCTGCATCGCATAGTTCTCGATGGGCGCCCACAAGAGGATCCAGGGCACGTCCTCCAACACCTTCCACTGGATTTTCAGATAGAGGTCGCGGCGCTTGACGCGATCCCGCTCGACCGACGCCTGGTCGATCCACCGCTCCACCTGTGAGTTGGAGTAGCCGATAGAGTTGTCGTTGCCCTTCCGATGATAGTGTGGCTGGAGGACGTCGATGGGATCGCCGCGGAACCCGCGGTTGCCGATCAGCATGTCGTAGTCGAGCGTGTTGTTCCGCTGCAGCCACGCGCCGAGCTCCAGCTGCTGGATCCTGACGGTGATCCCGATCCGCTTCCACTGCTCGGCGGCAGTGGCGATGCTCGGATAAAAGTTCGCCGGATGGCCTTCGGGCAGGCTGATGCACGTGACCTCAAAGCCGTTGCTGTATCCTGCTTCGGCCATCAGTTTTTTCGCCTGGTCGAGATCCACCTTGTAGGGCAATTGCTCCGGTGAGATGCCGTAATCTTCCCAGCCGTAGACGACGGGGCCGATGATCGTGCCCGATCCGCCCAGGCTCTTCTCGATAATCTCCTTCCGGTCGATGGAGAGATTCATCGCTCGCCGGACGCGCATGTCCCGAAACGGAGCGAACCGTTGGTGCATCTTGATGACGGTGAAGACACCGTGCACGCCCTTGATGAACTTCAAGTTCGGGCTGCTCGCCAGACGCTTGGCGCCATCGGCGGTCACGATCGAGAAGTCGAGCGCGCCCGCCCGCAGCGCGGCGATGCGCGTATCCTCCGGAGGGATGAACTTGACGTTCATGGTGTCGATGTACGGCTTTCCGCGTTCCCAGTAGTTGCCGTAGCGGACCAGGGTGACGTGATCATTCGGGGCGTACTCCGTGAGCGCGTACGGACCGGTCCCGACCGGTTGGGAGGCCATCAAGGACGGATCGCTGCCGGCGGACGCGAATCCGGAAACCACCATCGCCGCGAACTTGCCCGGCAGGACCGGGTCGGGCTGCTTGAGCGTCATCTTGAGAGCGGAGCGGCTCACGACCTCTGTCTTGTCGATCGCCGCGTACCAGTTGGCGAACGGGCTTGCCGTCTTGGGATCGATCAGCCGGTCGACGCTCCACTTGGCGTCCTCCGCGGTGAATGGGCGGCCGTTGTGAAATGTGACGCGCTCACGCAGTGTCCACAGAATCTCGGTGCGCGAGGTATACTCCCACTTTGTGGCGAGGGCCGGCTCGACGGCCAGCGTGCGCGGGTTGTGGCGCGTGAAACTCTGGTAGATCATCCGCCGCAGCACGGTGCTCGAGGCATTGTTGCGGGTGTGCGGGTCGAAGCTGATGGGATCGCTCACCTCGCCCCAGTTCATGGTACCGCCGCGCTTGATGATCACCACCGGCGCCGCGAACGCCCGCACGGGCCAGGCGCCGACCAGACCGGCGACGCTCGCCGCGCCCGTTACCTTAAGCAGTTCACGCCGGGTCAGACCACGCCCGGGCGTTCCTATCGGTGCCTCGCTGCTGCTCCCGTCCCCCATCGGAATCATCCCCCCTTGTGTGAGCGCCCGGTTCAGTGAAAACCTTGCGTCGAGCATCGCGATCCGCGCGCTCCCCGGCTACACCCCGCGCAACCGGGGATCGAGCACGTCCCGCAGGCCGTCGCCTGCGAAGTTGAAGCCCAGCACCGCCAGCATGATGGCGGCGCCGGGAAGCACCGACAGGCCGTTTGCGAGTTCCATGAAGTTTCGCCCTGTCCCCAGCATGTTCCCCCACGACGTGGCAGGCGGCTGAATGCCCAGCCCCAGGAAACTCAGACCGGTCTCGATCAGGATGGCATCGGCGATGCTGACCGTGGTCTGGACGATGATCGGCGCGGTGATATTGGGCAGCACGTACCGGACCATGATCCGCCGGTCTCCCGCGCCGGCGGCGCGCGCGCTGGCCACGTACTCGGTCTCCCGAACGGCCAGGATCGGCCCGCGTGTGATCCGCGCGATGGTCGGCGTCGTGACGACGGCCACCGCGAGGATCACGTTGGTCAGGCTGGGCCCGAGAATTCCGGCCAGGGCAATGGCCAGCACGAACGCTGGCAGGGTGAACATCAGGTCCATGGCACGCATGATGAGTGCGTCCGCCGCGCCACCGTAATAGCCGGCCACCAGACCCAGGCCACCGCCGGCCAGCAGGGACAGGCCGACGGAGATCACGCTCGTGCCAAGCGACACCCGCGCACCCCAGATGAGCCGGCTGAGTTCGTCTCGGCCGAGTTGATCGAGCCCCAGCACGTGCCGCTCTTCCGGCGGGCTGAGCCGCTTGCCGACCTGCGCGTTTGGATCGTAGGGGCTCAGCCGCGGGGCGAAGACCGCGACGAGCGCAAGCGTAACCACGACCAGCAGGCCAAAGGTCCCGATGGGGTTCCGTCGAGCCAGCCGCAGCGGGCCGGTCCGTCGTGCGGCGGGGTCCGCGAAGAGGACCGGGGTGAGACCATCGACGGCGTTCATCCGGCCGGCCTCGTCATGCGTAGCGGATCCGCGGATCGATGTAGCCGTAGCTCAGGTCGACGAAGAGCTGGACGGCGATGAACAGCAACCCCATCAGCAAGACGGTGCCCTGCACCATCGGATAATCGCGTTCGGTGATCGCGGAGACCAGCAGCGTGCCGACACCGGGCATTCCAAAGATCTGTTCCACGATCACGGCGCCGCCAAGCAGGCGCCCTAACTGGATCCCCATCACGGTCACGACCGGGATGAGCGCGTTGCGGAGCGCGTGATGCGACAGCGTCCGCCGCTCCGTGACGCCCTTGGCGCGGGCCGTCCGCACGTAATCCTGGCTCAGGACCTCCAACATGGCGGACCGGGTCATGCGCATCACCACGGCCATCAACGGCAGTCCCAGCGCCACGACGGGCATCGCCATCTGTTTGAGGTTCTCCCATGGATTCTTGAGGAGGCTGGCAAAGTTGAGGGCCGGCAGCCACTTGAAGTACGTCGCGCTCATCAGGATGAGCAGCACCGCGATCCAGAAACTTGGCATCGAGAGTCCCACCAGACCCATCAGACGCGCGATCAGGTCGGTCGGCGTGTTCCGCCGGACCGCGGAGAGGATCCCAAGAGGGATGGCGACGGCCGCCGAGAGCACCATCGCCAGCGCGGCCAGTTCCGCAGTGACCGGCAGCGAACGGCCTATGAGCGAGGCGACCCGGAGGCGCGAGCGGAACGAGTAGCCCAGGTCCCCGTGCAGCAGATCCCCAACCCAGTGAACGTATTGAACCGGGATGGGATCGGCCAATCCAAACATCTTCCGGAGCGTCCGCTGGACGTCCGGCGTCATCGACCCCTCCTGCCCGATCCACATCGTGACCGCATCGCCCGGTATGAGGCGGATGAGGAGGAAGATCAGCATAGACAGGGCGAGGGCGCTCGCCACTGAGGAGAGCACGCGGCGCAGCAGATAGGTTCGCAAGATAGGTTGCGTACTACGCTGCCATCGCTTCCTTCTCCTCTCACCTCCGTTGCACAGGACATTGGGCGGGTGCAGAGAATTAGGCGGTCCGAAGACCACTGCGTGGCTGACACGCATCCTGAGAGGACCAGCCCATGACCCGGATCTTTCGCGACGCCGACGCCACCCTCGAGCCACTGCGGGGCAAGACCATTGCCGTGCTAGGGTACGGCAACCAGGGCAGCGCGCAGGCGCTGAACCTGAGAGACGGGGGCATGCGTGTCATCGTCGGCAACGCGGATGACGCCTACGCCCGGCAGGCCCGGGAGGACGGCTTTGATCTGTACACGATCGCCGAGGCGGCCGCACGTGGGGATATCGTCATGTCCTTGCTTCCCGACGAGGTCACACCTGCCATCTACAACAGCTCGATCCGTCCGGGACTGACGAAGGGCAAGACGTTGTCGTTTGCCTCGGGCTACTGCGTCTGCTTCAAGCAGATCACCTTCCCGCCGGAGATCAACGTCGTCATGGTGGCGCCGCGCACGCTGGGCGTCGTCGTGCGTGAGTATTACCGTGGGGGGACCGGTTTTCTCAGTTTTGTCGACGTCCATCAGGACGCGGATGGACAGGCCTGGCCGATCACGCTGGCGCTGGCGAAGGCCATCGGGTCCCTCAGGTCCTTCGCCCTGCAGGTGAGCTTCAAGGACGAGACCGAGATGGACCTGTTCACGGAGCAGGCCCTGATCCCGGCCTTCTCGGTCGCGCTCACGACCGCGGTCGAGACGCTGGTCGAGGCGGGATATCCCAAGGCCGCCGCCGTGCTCGAGATGTACCTCTCGGGCGAACTGGGTGACGTCCTGCACGAGGCGTCCCGGCGGGGTTGGGTAGGGCAGACCGGACTCCACTCGCCCACGAGCCGTTACGGCACGAAGAGCCGCCTCCCCCGTTTCTCATCGCCCGAAGTCAAGAAGACGATGCAGGACATCCTCAAGAATATTCAGGCCGGCAACTTCGCCGTCGAGTGGGGCGCGGAGCAGGCGTCAGGATACGGGCGCTTCGTCGCGATGGATCAGGCGTTCCACGATTCGCGCTTTGGCCAGGCGGAGCGCGAGGTCATGAAGGAAATCGGTCTGAAGGTGGACGAGTAGCCGCGTCCGCGGAACGTCCGAGTGACGCGATGGAGCTTGAAGGGCGCACCGCCCTGGTCACCGCCAGTACCAGCGACATTGGGGCCGCCATCGTCCGCGCCCTGGCCAGGCGCGGCGCCAGCGTGGCGATCCACTACCATCGCAGCGCGTCCCGGGCGCAGGCCGTCGGCGTGGAGGTGGCCGCGCTCGGCCGGCAGAGCCGCCTCGTCCAGGGTGACCTCACCTCAGTCGCCGACGTCAAGCGCGTCGCGGAGGAAGCCGGCGCGTTCGGCCCGATCGACATCCTGATCAACAACGCCGGCACACCGATTCGCCGCGTGCACTGGATGGACCTGGACGCGGCATTCCTCGACCTGGTCTTCGGACTGAACTATCGCGCGCCGCTCTACCTCTGCCAGCAGCTCATCCCGGGCATGGTCGATCGCGGGAGGGGAGTCGTGATCAACATCCTCTCCACCGCCGCGAACCTCGGCGGCACGGACACGGTTTTCGCCTACGCGTCCGCAAAAGGCGCGCTGCTGACGCTGACGCGCGCGCTGGCCCGCGCGCTCGCCGTACAGGGAGTACGCGTGCTCGCCGTGTCGCCCGGCACGGTCGATACGAAGTTTCAGCGCACCATGACCAGCCCTGAACAACTCGAACAACTGCGCAGCGGCGTTCCCCTGGGGCGCATTGGGCGTCCTGAAGAGATCGGAGAGGTGGTGGCGTTTCTGGCAACGGACGCCGCCAGTTTCATCATCGGCGAGACCATCCACGTCAACGGCGGGCTGTACATGACAGGATAGGTGCCGCGTACCGCCGCGACCAAGTGGTGTCAATCGCGTGGGTTAATGGCTGGACACAGTAGTGAGGGGACCTCGCGGTACCCCCCACTCTGCTTCCCTTTCCTTTCTACCTTCCGTGCCCCAGGCTCTTAACTGACTGGCGGTGGCTCGTGCGGACGCCGCTCCGGCTGCACCGGTACCGGCGGCATCGGTGGCACAAACGGCGGCACAGACGCGGCGATCGGCGCCGGCGACGCGGCGACCTCCTGCTCGCGCCGCGGCAGCAGCGCTTCGTTCAGCACCTCATCCATGTGGGACACCAGCACCAGTTTCATCTGCTTGCGCACGTTGCCCGGGATCTCTATCAGATCCTTCTCGTTCTCGCTCGGGAGAATCACCGTCCGCAGGCCGGCCCGGTGGGCCGCCAGGACCTTCTCCTTGAGCCCACCGATCGGCAGAACCCGCCCCCGCAGCGTGATCTCACCGGTCATGGCCACGTCGCGGCGAACCGGGCGTCCGGACACCGCAGACGCCACCGCGGTGGCCATGGTGATGCCCGCCGATGGGCCGTCCTTAGGCACCGCGCCGGCCGGCACGTGGATGTGGATGTCGGTTTTCTTGTAGAAGTCCTTGTCGGCGCCGAACCGCTGGCCGCGGGATCGGACATACGAGAGGGCCGCTTGCGCCGACTCTTTCATGACGTCGCCGAGTTGCCCGGTCAGCGACAATTTGCCGTCGCCGGGCATCAGCGTCGCCTCGACGCCGATCACGTCGCCGCCCATCTCCGTGTAGACCAGACCGGTGGAGACGCCGATCTCGTCATCCTTCTCGGCCGATCCGAACCGATACTTGGGCGGGCCCAGGAACTTGTGCAGGTTGGCACGAGTAATCCGCTCGCCCGTCGCCTTACCGCGTGCGACCTGCGTGGCGACCTTCCGGCAGATCGAGCCCATCTCGCGCTCGAGGTTGCGGACCCCGGCTTCGCGGGTGTATTCACGCGCGATCAGCCGCAGCGCCTCGGACGTAAACGTGATCTGTTCCGACTTCAGCCCGTTGGCCTTAAGCTGCTTGGGAATCAAGAACTGCTCGGCGATCTTGACCTTCTCCTCTTCGATGTAGCCCGGGAAGCGGATCACCTCCATCCGGTCGCGCAGCGCCGGCGGGATGGTCTCGAGGATGTTGGCGGTCGTAATGAACACGACCTCACTCAGGTCTAGCGCCAGTTCCAGGTAATGGTCGCTGAAGGCGTGGTTCTGCTCGGGATCGAGCGCCTCCAGTAGCGCCGACGACGGATCGCCGCGGAAGTCCATGCCCAGCTTGTCGATCTCGTCCAGCATGAAGACCGGGTTGCGACTGCCGGCCGTCTTCATCCCCTGGACGATGCGCCCGGGCAGGGCGCCAACGTAGGTACGGCGGTGGCCGCGGATCTCGGCCTCATCGCGCACGCCGCCCAGCGACACACGGACGAACTTGCGGCCGAGCGCCCGCGCGATCGACTTGCCGACTGACGTCTTGCCGACGCCAGGCGGTCCGACGAAGCACAGGATTGGCCCGCGCGACTCTGGCGAGAGCTTGCGGACCGCCAGGTACTCGATGACACGGTCCTTGGCCTTCTCCAGGCCGTAGTGATCCTCATCAAGAATCTTGCGTGCCTCATCGATATCGAGGCGGTCCTCGGTGCGGACGCTCCAGGGCACGGACAGGATCCAGTCGAGGTACGTACGCACCACGACGGCCTCGGCGACCATCGGGGGCATCTTCTCGAGGCGTGAGAGTTCCTCCAGCGCCTTGGCCTTCACGTGCTCCGGCAGGTCAGCCGCGTCGATCTTCTTGCGATACTCGGAGACCTCGGCCTGCTTTTCGTCGGTCTCGCCGAGCTCTTGCTGGATGGCCTTGATCTGCTCCTTGAGAAAGTACTCGCGCTGGGACTTCTCCATCTGCTTGCGCACGCGGTTCTGGATCTTCCGCTCCAGTTCCAGCACGTGGACCTCGCGGCTCAAGATCGCGGTCAGCCGTTCGAGCCGGGTCTTAGGATCGGCTTCCAGGAGTTCCTGGCGCTCTTCCAGTTTGAGCGAGACGTGCTGGGCGACCAGGTCGGCCAGGCGGCCCGGCTCTTCGGCCTGGGTCGCTGCCACAAGTTGATCCGGCGGGATCGACCGCGAGAATCGGGCAAACCGCTCGAACTGCGACACGAGCCCACGCATCAGCGCTTCCAACTCATCCGTCTTCTCGCCGGCGTCGGGACGCTGTGCGACCTGGACCTCGAAGTAGGGTTCTTCCTGCGCGAAGCCGGTCACCTCGGCCCGCACGATTCCCTCGACGATGACCTGCAGGATGCCGTCCGGCTGCTTGCCAACCTGGAGGACCCGGCACACGGTACCGACACGGTGGATATCCTTTGGCTGCGGGTCGTCAATATCGTCGTCGCGCTGGGCGGCCAGGATAATTACACGGTCCCGCTCGAGGGCAATCTCGAGCGCCCGCAGCGACTTGCGCCGGCCGACGCCCAGCCCCTGCACTTGATGCGGGAACACCACGGTTCCCTTGAGCGGCAGGAGCGGCAGCCGGTCCGGAATGGGGGTCTGGCTCTCAGTGGTCACGCAATGCCTCCTGGGTGCTGTGGTGGGCCCGGGCAACGGACCGGGGAGCTGGTTGCGGCTCCTTGCTCTCAACAACGCTCAGAGAGCCCGAACTGTTCCCCCCTCTGCCTCCGTACCCTGATCAGGCCAGGAACAGTCGCCGGGGAGAACAATCCCGGGACGTCGATGCTAGGAATTATTAAGTTTTGAATGACTTTCGGGTAGGACTCAGAATCCGTCGCTACGATGCAGGCTTCTCCCTGGCCGGCTCCCTGGCCGGCTCCCTGGTTGGCTTCTTGAGCTCAGCGGCCGTCAGCAGCAGCGGTCCCTGCCGGTGGAGCACCGCCTCCTCGGTGATCAGGCAGCGACGGACGTCCACCCGTGATGGAATCTCGTACATGATGTCGAGCATGATCTCCTCGATAATGGTCCGCAGGCCCCGAGCCCCGGTGTTGCGGCCCATCGCCTCAATGGCGATCGCCCGCAGGGCCTCATCTGAGAAGATGAGCTCGACGCCATCCATCTCGAGGATCTTCTGGTACTGGCGCACCAGGGAGTTCTTGGGCTCGATCAGGACCGCCACCAGATCCCCTTCATCGAGGGGATCGAGCGGCACGATGACCGGGAGGCGGCCGATAAACTCCGGGATCAGCCCGTACCGTAGCAGGTCCTGCGGCATGGTCTGCGCCAGGACCTCCGCGAGATGACGCTTGCTGCGGGGTTCGATGCTGGCGCCGAACCCGACGCTGGTCTGCCGGATGCGCGACTCGATGATGCGCTCGAGTCCTTCGAAGGCACCACCGCAGATGAAGAGGATGTGGCTGGTGTCAATCTGGATGAACTCCTGGTGGGGATGCTTGCGGCCGCCCTGGGGCGGTACGTTCGCGGTGGTCCCCTCGAGGATCTTGAGCAGCGCCTGCTGGACGCCCTCGCCCGACACGTCGCGCGTAATGGACGGGTTCTCGCTCTTGCGCGCGATCTTGTCCACTTCGTCGATGTAGATGATGCCGCGCTCGGCCTTCTTGACCTCGTAGTCGGCGGTCTGGATCAGCCGTAGCAGGATATTCTCGACGTCTTCCCCGACATACCCGGCCTCGGTCAGCGACGTCGCGTCGGCGATGGCGAACGGCACGTCCAGGATCTTGGCCATGGTCTGCGCCAGCAGGGTTTTGCCGCATCCGGTCGGACCGATCAGCAGGATGTTTGATTTCGAGAGTTCGACGTCCATCGGACGCCGGTTTCCAATGCGCTTGTAGTGATTGTAGACGGCCACCGAGAGAGCCTTCTTGGCCCGGTCCTGGCCAACGACATACTGGCGCAGGGTCTCGTAGATTTCCTTGGGTTTGGGGGTCGGCCGGAGCTGGGGTTTGGCCTCTTCGCCGGCGAGTTCCTCTTCGACGATCTCGTTGCACAACTCGATACACTCGTCGCAGATGTAGACCCCCGGCCCGGCCACGAGCTTGCGGACCTGTTCCTGCGGCTTGCCGCAGAAGGAGCACTTCATTCGCTTTTCGGCTTGACCCGTTCCCTCGGGAGGATGACCTCGTCGATGATGCCGTATTCCTTGGCGGTCCCGGCGCTCATCCAGAAGTTGCGATCGGTGTCGCGCTCGAGCCGCTCCAGCGCCTGGCCGGTGTGGCGGGCCAGGATCTCGTTCATCAGCGCGCGCATCTGTAGAAATTCCTTGGCCTGGATCTCGATGTCGGACGTGGTCCCCTGCGCGCCACCCCAGGGCTGGTGGATCATGATCCGGGAGTACGGCAGGGCCGACCGCTTGCCCTTGGCCCCGCCGGCCAGGACCAGCGCCCCGCCGCTGGCGGCCAGCCCGACACAGATCGTCGCGATGTCGGGCCGAACGTATTGCATCGTGTCGTAGATCGCCAGCGATGCGATGAGATCGCCGCCCGGGCTGTTGACGTAGAGCATGATGTCTTTGTCGGGATCCTCGCCCTCCAGGTGGAGGAGCTGGGCGATGATCAGGTTGGCGACGTCATCATCGATCGCGCCGCCCAGGAAGACGATGCGGTCCTTCAGCAGCCGCGAGTAGATATCGTAGGCGCGTTCTCCCCGCGCCGTTTGCTCCACGACCATTGGGATCAGGGTCATACCGGCCTCCCCACCATCAATACCCAACAACGCCCAAATGCCAGCATCATGCCCGAAAGGCCACTAGCCGCCGACAGCCGGCGGCAGGCACGTCTTCAGGATGACGCGGTTCCCTTCGCCCGTGCCATCAGCGCAGCGACCGTCTTGCGGCGGCGCAGCATCGCGATCATGGCTTCTCGCCGGCCTTCGCCGTCAAGCCACTCCCTGACCCGCGGAAGATCCTGTTTCAGTTCTGCGGCCACCTTCTCTTCCTCCGCGGCGATCTCCTCTTGTGTGGGCACCAGCCCCTCACGCCGCGCGATTTCGTCCAGCAGGTAGCGAACCCGCAGGCGCCGCTCGGCCCTGGGGCGCAGCTCCTCGCGGAGGCCGGCCACGTCCTTGCCCAGGCCTTCCAGGTAGCGGGCCAGCGTGTACCCTCGTCGCTGCAGGGACTCGTTAAGATCCTCGACCAGGTGGTCGGTCTCGTGTTCGACCAGGCTGGCCGGCAGTTCGATCGTCGCTCGGTCGAGGATCGTGGTGAGCACCCGCCCCTCATAGGCTTCCTCGGCGCGGGTATCGGCATCAACGGTCAGCCGCTCGCGCACGCCCGCGCGCAGGTCATCCACCGAGGCGACATCTCCTACCGACTTGGCAAACGCATCATCGAGCGGCGGCAGCTCACGGCGCTTGACGTCGGCAATGGCGGCGTTCAGCTTCGCGGACTCGCCTATAGTGATCGACCGCTCGTCCCCGGCGCCCGCCCCTTCCAGTGCCTGCTCGAGTTCGGGCGGGAACGTCCCCTCCCCCAACTCCACCAACGCCTCGCGTCCCACCTGGAACCGATCCGTACCTTCGACCGCGGTCGGGCGGATCAGGACAAAGTCCCCCGCCGCGGCCTTCGCGTCGGGGACCGAGACTAAGTGGCCCCGCCGCCGCCGTAGTTCGTCAATCGTCCCATCCACGTCTGCGTCGGTCACCACCTGCGGTTCGAAGGGGATCGTCACCTCGTCGTAGGCACCGGGATCAACCTCGGGCGAGACGTCCACCCGCACCACGAACCGCAGCGGCTGCGCCTCGTCGAGCGGGGGGACGTCAAACTCCGGCTGGCTGACCGGAAGCACGCCCACGTCGGACACCGCCTGCCGGTATGCGCTGGCCACCAGCGCCTCCATGGCCTCGCCGTAGAGTTCGTCGCGGCCGATGTACCGCTCGAGCACTGCCCTCGGCGCTTTCCCGGGACGGAATCCGGGCACGCGGACCCGCTGCGCGAGCCGAGTCGCGGAGGCGCGCACCTGGCGCGCCACCTCCTCGGCGGGCACCTCGACCTCAAGGACCGCGCGGCTCGGCGGCTCCCGCCTCCACTCTACTTTCATCGACAACCTCCCGGCCGGGGTGCGGGGTTCGATTGGTGCGGGCGGAGGGACTCGAACCCCCACCGGCTTGCGCCGACCAGATCCTAAGTCTGGCGCCTATACCAGTTCGGCTACGCCCGCGGCGGGGTTTGTGCAGGTTTGCCCCGAGTCATTTTAGGCTACGGAACGGCACGGCGTCTAGGGCTTGAATACGCCCGTATCAATCCACTCATTCTTCAGCACCGACCACCAATCATCAGCCAGTCCTTTCAAAACATAGTCGTAGGGAAGCCAGCCATACCCCTTGTCGCCCCATCCGGTCCCCCAGGAGTTCCTGATGATGAAGGCTCCCGTGGTCTCCGCGGCGCCGGGCTTGGTATTCTTGATTTTCATGTTGTCATCGTAGCCTACGGCAGCGACGGCGTGACCGCCGGCGATCGCTTCCCCGGGGGTCGGATACGGCAACTTGCCGGTTGTGGATGCCTGCGTGTAGGAGCTATAAACGGTAAACCCAAACATTGAAGGAAGACCGGCAGCCAGGTTGGTCTTGATCCGACTCAGGAGGACATTCGCCGCGGTCCCAGGCGGATCGAGACGGTAGTAGCTGATCGACTGGTAGTTTTGGGCAAAGGCATAGCAGAAGGCAGGAGGCTCCTTGTCGAAGCTGGCGATGTGATATGGCCAGTACTCCTCAGGAGGGAGGCCGAACAGCGCCAGCGCGCCCATCGTCGTCCGCAAGAATGCCCCAGTATCCCCTGTTTGGTGCATCAAGTTCCTGGTGACTTTGTACAGGAAGAGTCTGGAACCGTCGACGTGCTTCCCGAACGCCTTCCTCTCGAAGTACTCCACGATGCCGACGCCTGCATTCGCCGTGCACGAGCCAAGCGAAGCCTGGTCCTCGACGGGAGAGCACCACGGCCTCAAATCAGCAGTAGGAGCCAGGCTGGTGCTCTGCGGGTCCGCGACTCCCGCTTTCTTGAGCATGGCCTTTATCGAATCTTTCTGCCCCAACAGCTTGAGCTTCGTGGGAACTTCACCCTGTTCTGCGGTGAAGTCCCGGAAGTCGGGATAGTCAGGCAGCCATCCCATTCCGGGCCGTTCGTCCATCTCGCCCATGATCATGACCCTCCTCCTCGTTCTCGTTCGTTTGGATGTAGATGTCCTTGCAGAATGATCTGGATAGGTAGGGAAGCATTCGGCCAGCGATGTTTGACACCCGCTGGAAGCAGAGAAGGGGCGCGGCCACAGACCAACGCTCCTTCCCATATCTGATGGGGGGCCGTCCGGGACTCGAACCCGGAACCAGCTGATTAAGAGTCAGCTGCTCTACCAGTTGAGCTAACGGCCCGCGATCATTCCGGATTCATTATAACCGTGACCCTTCACCTGTCCAGCCTGTCCGCCGCCTCCGAAAGAGCCTCTCCCCCAGCAGGGGCTGGCACGGTTCCACAGAAGTAGAAAGTTCCAATGCTCGATAGTTGAAGATTGCGTCTCCCACAGATGGGCAACGTTCAGCGCGCGGCATCCACGACGGGGGGGATAGATGATGCGAAGTCATGCAAGAGTACGCTGGGTTCTGGTAGCGGTATTGCTGCTCGTTGTCTTTCCAGCGGCCTTTCATTCGCCCGCACTATCTGCGCCGAAGAGCGGCGGCTCGATCCGAATGAGCCTGGCCGACGAAGACGTCACCAGTTTTGATCCCGTCGAGCCCTTCGACAACAGTTCCATCTGGACGATGCTGCACATCTACGACCAGCTGGTCGTGGCGGGCAAGGATGGGGCGAGCATCGAACCCGGCGCCGCGGACTCCTGGAAGTCTCCCGACGGCAAAACCTGGGTGCTGCACATCCGTGACGGCATTAAGTTCTCGGACGGCACGACGCTCACCGCTTCGGACGCCGCATTTGCCATGCAGCGGGCCGCCGCGGCGGGGTCCAACTTTGAAGACAACTTCGCGCTCATCGACCAGGCGACGGCCACAAGTCCCAACACGCTGGTGGTGATCCTCAAGAAGCCGTCGGCCTCGTTTCTGGCGTACGCCTCCCTTTACGCCGCGTCCATCGTCCCCGAGAAGCAGTTCCAGGCGCAGGGCAAGAAGTTCTGGGACAAGCCGGTGGGCAGCGGGCCGTATATGCTCACCGAATGGGTGAAGAACGACCATATCATCCTCAAGCGCAACCCGAACTACTGGCAGAAGCCGTACCCCTACCTGGATGAGGTGCGGTTCGACGTAGTCACCGACGGCAACACACGGATGCTCAAGTTCCGCAGCAAGGAACTCGATATCGCGACCGACGTGCCGCCCAACCAGGTCGAAGCCCTCAAGCGCACGCCGGGGGTTAGCGTCAATCTGTATCCGCAAATGCGCACGGATTACATCATGTTCAACCTCGCCCGGAAGCCATTCAGCGACGTACGGGTGCGCCGCGCCCTCAACCTGGCGTTCGACCGGCAGGCCATTCTGAAATCAGTGCTGTTCGGCTACGGGAACCTGGCCGGCAGCCTGCTTCCGCCGATGCTGTATTGGAATAACCTCAAGCCCTACCCGTACGACGTCGACCGGGCCAAGGCGCTCCTACGGGAAGCGGGGTACGCCAACGGGTTCGACACGGAGCTGCTCGTCGTCTCCGGCGAGACGCTCGATAACCAGATCGCGACTATCCTCAAGGACGCGTGGAAGGCGATCGGCGTAAACCTCAAGATCACCGTCCTGGAGAGCGCCGCCGTCAGGGCCCGCCGCAACTCCAGCAACTTCGATATCTACAAGCGCTACTTCACGAGCGACGTCATCGACCCCGACGAACTGGTCGCCTTCGCGCTGGACTACGCGGGTGGGGCGATCGCCAAGTGGGCCGGCTTCAAGAACGACCGCATCACGCAGCTCGCGGCCGCGGCTGAGGCGGAGATGAATGTCGACAAGCGGAAGGCGATGTACTTTGAAATCCAGAAGATCGCCTACGACGAGGCCTTCGGAATCCCCCTGTACCATGCCGCGAACCGCACCGCCATCTGGGACCACGTGAAGGACTTCAAGCAGCTCCCGACGGCGAACTACCGTCTGTGGGAGAGCTGGATCGCAAAGTAACGGCCGAGGGGCCGGCTAAGCACCGGCCCCTCCTCTCGTTGAGCCAGTGATGGGACGGTACCTGGCGCGGCGGCTCCTCCTGCTGCTCCCCATGGCGTTGGGGATCACCATCGTCGTGTTTTTCCTGCTGCGCCTGACCCCCGGCGATCCGGCCGCCATCATGCTCGAGAACCGGGCCACCGCGGAGAATGTGGCGCGCCTGCGCCACCTCCTCGGCCTCGACCGGCCGCTCTATGTCCAGTACCTGTTCTTCCTCCGGAACCTTGCCACCGGGAATCTGGGCGATTCGCTCGTCTATCGCAGGCCGGTGCTGCCCATTATCCTCGACCGCCTGCCCGTGACGCTGTTCCTGGCCGTGTACGCGATCGTGCTGGCGGCGGCGCTCGCCGTGCCGCTTGGAGCATGGGCCGCGCTACGGAAGGGGCGGGCGGCGGATCGGGCGGTCCGCCTGGGGGTCCTCTTGTTCCTGGCGACACCGAACTACTGGGCGGCCATTGTCCTCCTCCTGGTGTTCAGCGTCAACCTCCACTGGTTTCCAGTCGGTGGCTATGGCGAGACGTTCGGTGCGCACCTGCGGCATCTCTTCCTGCCGGCTGTGACCATCGGCATCTCCCTCTCCCCGATCCTCGTGCGCACCCTGCGTCACAACATGCTCGAGGTGCTCAGGACCGAGTACGTCCGCACGGCCCGCGCGAAGGGCCTGCGCGCCGTCACCGTGTTCACGCGGCATGTCCTGAGGAACTCGCTCATCTCGACGGTGTCCATCCTGGGCGTGTATCTGGGCTTTCTGATCGGGGGGGCGGTCGTCACCGAAACCGTCTACGCGGTGCCCGGAACCGGTTTCTTACTCATCAAGTCCACGTTTGGCCGGGATTATCCGATGGTGCAGGGGCTAACCCTGATGTTCGCTTGTCTGATCATCCTGGTGAATCTCCTGACGGACATCACGTACGCGTTGCTCGACCCGCGGATCAAATATGAGTGACGACGCCCAGGCCGTGCCCGCGTTGGTCGCATGGCAGAGCGCGCGGCCGCGCCGCCGTCCCTTCTCCTTCATCATCGCGGCGGGGACGATCATGCTCAGCGCAGTCGTGCTATCCGCCATCCTGGCGCCCCTGCTGATTTCCTACGATCCGATCAAGGTCGACCTGGCGAGCAGCCTGCAGCTGCCCTCGCGCGCGCACCCCTTGGGGACCGACAACTTCGGACGGGACATCCTCGCGCGCATGATCTATGGCACCCGGGTGGATCTGCAGATTGGGATCATCCCCACCGTCACGACCTTTATCGTGGGCCTCGTGATCGGCACCGCCGCCGGATACTACGGGGGAGCGCTCGACGGTGTGCTCATGCGCGTGCTCGACATCTCCATGGCCTTCCCGTTCTATGTGTTGGTGATCGCTATCGTCGCGATGCTCGGCCCGGGCCTGGTCAACATGTACATCGCGATGGTCCTGACGGGATGGGTGACCTACGCGCGCGTGCTGCGCGGCGAGATCCTCGTGTCCAAACAACTCGAATACATCACGGCCGCCCGGGCCCTCGGCGCGTCGGATTTCGAGATTATCCGGCGGCACCTGCTGCCCAACGTCGTTACGGTCGCGGTGATCTTTGCGATGTCGGATGCGGTCCTCAATTTGCTGCTCGGGGGCGCGCTGAGTTTCCTCGGCCTGGGCGTACAGCCGCCGACCCCGGAGTGGGGGTTGATGATCGCCGAGGGACGTGACTTCCTGCTGACCGCTCCTGCCATGGTGCTCTTCCCCGGGCTAGCGCTACTGTGGCTGGGGGTCGCATTCAACCTCATGGGTGACGGGCTCACCGACCGTTTCCGGCCCGGAGGCTGAGATCGAGGCATTGGTGATGACACATCGCTCATGAGGAGGAACATACTCGATGAAGGTCTTGATCTCCGCAGACATGGAAGGGACGGCCGGCCTCGTGGATCGGGCGCACACCGCGATCCCCGATCGGAGCGCGATCAGCGGCATCCAGCACAACGCGGCCGAGTACGACTGGGCGCGCCGGCTGATGACCGAGGAGGCCAATGCCGCGGTCCTGGGAGCGTTCGACGGCGGTGCGACGGAGGTCTGGGTCACGGACGCGCACGGCTCTCAGCGCAACCTGCTGCCGATGGCGCTGCACCCGGACGCCCTATACGTCAGCGGGACGCCCAAGCCGCTGCTGATGCTGGAAGGCCTCGACGAAAGTTTCGGGGCTGTGCTGTACACCGGATACCACGGTCAGGCCGGCACACCGGCTTCTGTGCTGGCCCACAGCTTCGTCGGGTTTGTCCAGGACATGCGGCTCAACGGAACCTCGATGGGTGAGTATGGAATCAACGCTGCGCTGGCCGGGCACTTTGGCGTGCCCGTGGCGATGGTGAGCGGAGACAACACGGTCGTGAAGCAGACCCGGAACCTGCTCGGTGCAGACGTCGTCGGCGTCGAGGTCAAGCGTGGGCTTGGGACGTTCGCCGCGGTGCACCTCCACCCGGAGAAGGCACGCGCCGCCATCCGGGCCGGGGCCGCGGACGCGGTGCGCCGGGCTCCCCGGCTCCGACCGTATCGGCCCCAGGCGCCCATCAGCCTGGAAGTGGAGGTCGTCAGTCCCGACCTGGCGGACTTGGCCGGCCTGCTGCCGGGAGTCAGGCGGCTCGGGGCCCGCTCGGTGGCTTACGAGGGACCCGACATGCTCGACGTGTTCAAGGCGTGGCGCGCCATGCTCAACGCGATGATGAGCCGATTCGCGGTCTGATCCTCTGCAGAGGGAGAGTCCGCAATCGCCGTGGAAACGGCCACCACGTTTGACACGGGCGATCTCCAGGATCTGTACCTCAACCTGCGCGACCAGATTGAGGATCTGGCGCGCGGAGAAGGCGGCCTGGCGAAGCTACTCGACATCCCTCGTGGCCGCCACCCCAGGACCGACGACGGCTACTTCGAGCACCTGACGTGGACGGTGTTCAAGAGCGGCATCTCGTCGTCCGTGGTCAATCAGAAGTGGCCGAACTTCCGACGCGCCTTCGCAGGGTTCTCGGTGCCGGCCGTAGCGGTCTTCACCCGCGGCGACGTCCGGCGCCTGATTCGCGATTCGGGGATCATCAGGTATAAAGCGAAGATCGAAGCCACGATCGACAACGCCCGCGAGATGCTTTCGATTCGAGACGAGTACCGGTCATTCCGGCGTTACCTGCGCCGCTACGGTGCGGACGAACAGGGGCTCCTGTACGCGGACCTCCGCCGACGTTTCCGGCACATCGGCCCCTACACTGTCCGATCTTTTCTGCGGAGGGTTGGTGAGGACGTCTTCTTCGCACACCGCGACACGCTGCGGGTGCTGTACCGCCTGGGGTTGACGACGAGCCCTCGCGCGTCGGACGCCGAAGTCGGCCGGGCGCACGCCCGCTTTGTGGCGGCTAACCCCGGTGTCCGGCTGGATGAAGTGAACCGGCTGCTTACCCGCCACGGGTCAGGGTACGGGCTGGACGAGGCCGTGTGCGATGCGATCCCGAAATGCCATCGGTGCCGGCTGACACACTGGTGCTGGTATTATCGAGAAGTCCGATCATGACACCCATCCCGTCGAACACCAAACCCCTGACTTTCCTGTTCACCGACATCGAGGGCAGCACGAAACTGTGGGAACGGTATCCCAAGGCGATGACCGCGGCGCTGACCACCCACGATCTGATTCTTCGGAAAACCATCGAGTCCCGCAGGGGTCGCGTGTTCAAGACGTTGGGCGATGGATTCTGCGCGGCGTTCACCGGGGCGCTGGACGCGCTGACCGCAGCGTGGGACAGTCAGCAGGCGCTTCTGGCACAGGTGTGGGGCGAGGTCGGACCGCTGCGCGTGCGAATGGCGCTGCATGCGGGTCCGGCTGAAGCGCGGGACGGCGACTACTTCGGACCGGCCCTCAACCGGATCGCGCGCATCCTGAGTGTGGGGCACGGCGGGCAGACGCTGCTCTCCGAGGCAGTACATGCTCTCGTGCAGGCCGGTCTTCCAGATGGGGTGAGCCTGCGGGATCTGGGTGCCCACCGTCTCAGAGATCTGCAGCGTCCGGAACATCTCTTCCAGCTCCTGGCTCCAGGGTTGCCCACCGACTTCCCTTCCCTGCGATCGCTGGACACGCTGCCGAACAACCTTCCGCGCCAGCTGACGAGTTTCGTCGGCCGCGAGCGTGCGGTGGTCGAGCTCAAGCGCCTACTCGCGACTAGCCCGCTGGTGACGATCGTGGGAATTGGGGGCGCCGGCAAGACGCGTCTGGCGCTGCAGGTCGCGGCCGAGGTGCTCGAAGAGTTCGCGGATGGCGTGTGGCTGGTGGAATTGGCGCCTGTCGCCGCGCCTCACCTTGTCCCGCAGACGGTGGCGTCGGCGCTCGGGGTCCGCGCGGAGCCGGGCCGGCCGATCCAGCAGACGCTCACCGAATATCTAGGTCCGAAACAGATCCTCCTGATCTTGGATAACTGCGAGCACCTCGTGGAGGCATGCGCGGCGCTCGCCGAAGCCCTGTTGCGCGCGTGCCCCCGCTTGCGGCTGCTCTGCACCACGCGTGAAGCCCTGGGTATCACCGGCGAGATCAGCTGGCGCATTCCTTCGCTCACGGTGCCAGACACGCACCGGCTGCCCCCGGCTGAACAGTTGACGCACTACGAGGCGATCCGGCTGCTCATTGACCGCGCATCCGCCGTCGTGCCTGGCTTCGCGCTCGCGGACGAGCACGCGGCCGCTGCTGCCGCCAGCATCACTCAGCGGCTGGACGGCATCCCGCTGGCCATTGAGCTCGCCGCGTCGCGCGCAAAAGTCTTGTCGGTGGAACAGATTGCCGCCCGGCTCGATGATCGGTTCCGGCTGCTGACGGGCGGAAGCCGGACGGCGCTGCCCCGCCAGCAGACGCTGCGGGCCGCAATGGATTGGAGCTACGACCTTCTCGCACCGCGCGAGCAGGCCGTGTTGCGCCGGCTCTCGGTCTTCGCTGGCGTGTGGACGCTCGAGGCGGCCGAGGCCATCCTGCCGGGCGACGGGGTCGAGGCCCCAGACGTGCTCGATTTGGTGACGGCCCTCGTGGACAAATCACTGGTGCTGGTGGACGAGCGGGGCACCCAGGCCTGCTACCGGATGCTCGAAACCGTTCGCCAGTACGCCCGCGACAAGTTGTTGGATTCGGGTGAGGTCGTGGCGTGGCGCACGCGGCATCGAGACTGGTTCCTTGCGCTTGCCGAGCGCGCCGAGCCCAAACTGCAGGGGCCCGAGCAGAAGCCGTGGCTGGACCGTCTTGACCTCGAGCACGAGAATCTGCGGGGGGCCCTGGAGTGGTCGCTGGGCAGCGAGGATGCCACGCAGGCGCTGCAGCAGGCCTGGTCGTTGTGGTGGTTCTGGTACGTGCGAGGCCACCATCGAGAAGGCCTGGACTGGATGGAGAAAGCGCTGGCCTTGGCGCGTACACCCACTCTCGTTCGAGCCATGGCCTTGAGCGGGGCCGGGCTGCTCGCCTACGTCCTCGGTGAGTACGACCGCGCGGGTCAACTGGGCGGGGAGGGGTTGGCTCTGGCCCGTCAACTGCAGGCTCCGCTGGCCATTGCCTACGGCCTGGTGGGCATGGCGCTGGTGATCTCGGCCCGCGGTGAATTCGACCAGGCCTTGGCCCACATCAGCGAGAGCAGGGAGATTCTTCAGTCGCTGGACCACGCCTGGGGGTTGGGCATCGTGCATCTGCTCCTGGGCCAGGCCGCTTATGTCCGGAGGGACTATCAGGAGGCATCGGCACTCTTCGAGAAAAGTCTTGCCCTGTTTCGCAATGTTGGCGACGAATGGGGAATCGCCTTTGCCCAGCGGGGGTTGGGACTAGTGGCACAGGCCGGAGACCACGAACGGGCACAGGCCCTGCACGAAGAGAGTCTGGCCCTCTCGCGCGGCCTGGGCGACAGGCAGGGGGTTGCCTACGGATTGCAGAGCCTGGCGCAGGTTCCCCTGCGCCAGGGTGACTTTGTCCGGGCCGCGCAGTTATTTCGGGAGAGCCTGGAGATCTTTCGTGAGTTGGGCGACAAGTTCGGTGCCGCGAATGCGCTCTGTTACCTGGGCATCGCGGCGCGCGACCAGGGTGACTTTGGGCGCGCGGTCGCCCTGATCAGCGAAGGTCTCGACACCTTCCGCGCGTTGGGGACCCGGGTAGGGATCTCCTTCGCCCTCAACGCCCTATCTCGCACCGCGCTCGTACAGGGCGAGGCCAGTCGGGCCCGAGCGCTGGTCGAGGAGTCCGTCCAGATCCTGCGCCAGACCGGCGACAAATGGGAAACGGCCTACGCGCAGTTTATCCTAGGGTCTATCGCATTGGGCGAGCACGAGGTCGACCGCGCTACTCAGCACGGCGAGCAGTGTCTGCGGCAGTTTCGGGAACTCGGCGACAACTGGGCGATCGCACTCGCCCTGCGGTTGATGGCGGAGATTGTCGACGCCCGAGGCGCCACGGGGCGCGCCTGGGTCCTCTATGAGGAAAGCCTAACGCTTGAGGGAAACCAGGGCGACCGACTCGGCGTCGCCGAGAGCCTGGAGGGCCTGGCCGATCTGGCGGCGGATCAGGGTGCCATGAACCGCGCGGTGCGCCTGTTCGGCGCCGCAGAGGCGGTGCGGTTGGCCATCGGCGCTCCTCTCCCGCCCGTGGCGCAGCCAGGGCGTGAACGGGCGATGGCGGTCCTTCGATCCGCGATGGACGCCGCCGCCCTCACCGCGGCCTGGTCAGAGGGGCGAGCGATGGCGTTGGAGGAGGCGCTAGCTTACGCGAGAGGGGCGCACGGGGGTGAGGGCGACCGGGAACCCATTCAGCGATAGACACCGTTGTGCCCCAGGCTGAACCGCCCGGGTTGCGGGAAATACGTGATCCCGTGCGCGCCGGCGCCGGCCGGAATTCTCTGAATCACCTGACCGGTTTGCGTGTCGATCACGCTGACCGACGCGTGAAACCGGTTGGAAACCCACAGTTGCCGCCCATCCGGGGACAACTGGAACATGTCCGGGCTCCCGCCGACTGTCCAGGTATCGTGGAGCTGCCGGGTGGAGAGATCGATCACCGAGATCGTGCCCTCAAGCCGGTTGCTGACATACATCCATTTGGTATCACGGCTGACCTGCAGGCCGTGCGCGCCCCTGCCGGTTGCGATGAACCCCACTTCCTTCATGGCCACCGGGTCGATGATCGAGACACCGTGCCGGCCCTGGTTGGTCACGTAGAACACGGACCCATCGGGTGCCAGTCTCACGTCGACAGGCAGCCCGCCCACGAGGACGGTGCCGCTGACCGTCATGGTCTCCGTGTCCACCTTGACCACGTGCCCGCTGTACTCTGTGCTGGCCATCAGGTAACGTCCGTCCGCAGAAAAGTCCAGGTGATCGACCCCGGACCACGGGATCTGCACGCTCTTGATCAGCTTCCACGAGTGCGGATCTCGAAAGTCCAACCGGCGAAATCGTTCGGCGACCACGATCGCCTTGGCCCCGTCGATCGTGAAATAGAGGTTGTATGGGTCGGTGACCGGGACAGGCGGTTGCGGCTCGGCGCTCCGCGGATCGATGGGTGTCAGCGAGTTGCCATACGTGTTGTTAACGTACAGCACCTTCAGGTCCCACGATGGCGTGATGTGGTGCGGCTGCCGGCCGACGGCAAAGTGGTCCAGGACCTTGAAGGTCACCGGGTCGATCACGTCCACGGTGTCTGCGTCGCTGTTGGGGACGTAGACGCGTGGCGGCACATCGGCCAGCGAAGATTTCACCCTCGTCGCGCTCGCGTACGCGTAGACGTTGGCTGCCGGGTTGATGCCCGGCGCCGGCGCGGGCTGTGCCTCGGGCCGGCTGACGGCCGTGTGGCGCTGGGTGGCAGGCACTTGGGGCGTGGGCGTCCGCATGCATCCCGCCAGGAGCAGGGCCGCAGTGACAGTGAGTCCCAAGATGGAACGACAACGCATCGGCAATCCCCTAGAAACCCAGTGGATATGTGACCAGGCGGGCCGCAGCCAGCGAGGCGATCAGCGCGACCGCTCCGACGAACGCGAACATCCCCGACACTTCGTCGGGGCGACGCTCCCATCCTACCATGCGCGCCAGCCGCCGGTACACGTTCCGCAGCGCATCGGCCGACGAGGCATGGTAGTAGGTGCCGCCGCCGGCGCGCGCGATCGCCTGCAACTCGACGTCGTCGAGCGGGCCGCCGATCATCCAGGCGCCGGGACGATATTCCTTTGAGCCTACTCCAACCGTGAAGATGGACACCTCCTGCTGCCGCGCGATCTCCGCCGCGCGCACCGAGTCGATGCCGGTATTGCTGCGACCGTCAGAGAGCAGGATCACGATACCGGGGGACTTGCGACCCGGAGGAATCGGTGGGAGCGTACCGTCGGGCAGGGGCCGCACGCGTCCCGGCAGCGCGGCCACGGCTTCGAGCAGTCCTTCGCCAATCGCGGTCCGCCGGATGAGCCTG
>JBGPLF010000023.1:0-25376 GCA_041486265.1 bacterium | reverse complement strand
GTGTTCACCGTGAGCACAAATACGGCCTGATCTTCGACTTCCAGAACACCACTCCGTATAGCGACAATCTCGACCGCATCGAGTATTTTTACAACCTCGGCGTGCGGATGGTGCAGTTGACGTACAATCTCAGGAACCTGGTCGGCGACGGCTGCACCGAGACCCACAAGAGCGGTCTCACGTACTTCGGGCGGGAGGTCGTGCGCCGCATCAACGACCTGAAGACCCTGGTGGACGTCAGCCACTGCAGCGAGCAGGTCGGCTGGGACGCGCTCAATGTGTCCACCGCGCCGATTGTCGTGTCGCATTCGAGCAGCAAGGCGGTCTGCGCCCACGACCGCGGCAAGACCGACGAGCTGGCCAAGGCGGTGGCTGACCGCGGGGGCTTCTTCGGAGTCGTGGTCATCCCCGGGTTCATCTCCGTATCCACACAGCCGACGCTGGATGACTTCGCGCGCCACGTCGAGCACCTGGTCAACATGTGCGGGATCGATCACGTTGGTATCGGGACGGACAAGGCCGGACCGGGCCCGGGTACCGATTCCATGGTCGCATATCCGAAGGACATGCCCAAGCGCCGCAATGACAAGGCGTTTGACTGGGCCGGCTTCCGGGACGTCGAACACCGGCTGACGGATGACTATCATCTGAACGGCTACGAGAACTTCAGCGACTGGCCCAACCTGACCGTGCACCTGGCGAAGTGGGGATTCAATGAGGAGGAGTTGCGCAAACTCCTGGGACTGAACTTCCTGCGTGTGTTCCGCGACGTCGTCGGGTAGCGGCCGGCGTGTGATAATCTAGGAAAACCACCAATCCCGGACGGTTGGAGCAGGAGCGCGCGTGTCCCGCACTCAATTGCTCGTGACGCTGGGCGTCATGCTCAGCCTGTTTATGGCGTCGATGGAGTCGACCGTGGTCGCCACGGCCATGCCCACCATCGTCAGCCAGCTCGGCGGCCTGGCGACGTATAGCTGGGTCTTCTCGGCGTATCTCCTGGCCTCGACCACGACCGTCCCGATCTTCGGGAAACTCTCCGATCTGTACGGGCGGCGCCCGGTCTACGCCGTGGCGATGGCGCTCTTCCTCGTCGGGTCGCTGCTGTGCGGGCAGGCGCACAGCATGGGACAGCTCATCGCCTTTCGCACGTTGCAGGGCCTGGGCGCCGGCGGTGTCCTGCCGCTGGCGTTTATCATTGTCGGCGCCCTGTTCAGCTTCGAGCAACGCGCCCGCATGCAGGGGGTCTTCGCCAGTGTCTGGGGGATCTCGTCCATCATTGGACCGCTGCTCGGTGGGTTCCTCGTCGATCACGCGTCGTGGCGGTGGATCTTCTACATCAACGTCGTGCCTGGATTGCTGGCAACGGCGCTCATCTGGTTCGTATGGGTGGATGACGCACGCCCGGCCGGCGCGGCCGCCGCGCGGGTCGACTACATGGGTGCCGGACTCTTGACCGCCGCGGTGGCCGTCCTGCTGCTGGGACTGTTCGAACTCATGGACGGATCGGGCTGGCCGCTGCTGGCGGTGTCCGCCGTGCTCTTCGCCGCGCTGGCTTGGGTCGAGCGGCGGGTCAGCGACCCCGTGCTCCCGCTGCCCTTGTTCCGGGACCGGCTCTTCGCCGTCGCCTGCGGACACGGCCTGATGGCCGGGTGCGCCATGTTTGGGAGCCTGGCGTTTGTCCCACTGTTCGTGCAGGCCGTGCTGGGGACGACCGCGACAGCCGCCGGGGCGATGATCATGCCGATGATGCTCGGCTGGGTCGCCGCCAGCATCATTGGGAGCCGCCTGCTGCTGCGGGTCAGCGT
Organism: bacterium; assembly: GCA_041486265.1. Taxonomy (GTDB): domain Bacteria; phylum Sysuimicrobiota; class Sysuimicrobiia; order Sysuimicrobiales; family Humicultoraceae; genus JBGPLF01. The sequence goes on along the minus strand of JBGPLF010000023.1, from coordinate 23,571 downwards.
TCGGCCTCTCGCCGTAACCGGCATGACCTCCCTGACGATCGGCGCCTTCCTGATGTCGCGTGTCAGCCTGCAGTCGAACCAGCTCAGCCTTGTCGTGAACCTCGTCCTGATGGGGATCGGCATGGGCCTGTCGGTCCCGTCGCTGTTGATCGCGGTGCAGACCGCGGTGCCGAGGCGGGTACTCGGGACCGCGACATCCACCATTCAGTTCAGCCGCAGCGTCGGCGGCGCGCTCGGCGTCGGTGTGATGGGCGCCCTGCTCAGCCAGCGCGTGGCCGCCTCGCTGGCCGCCGCCGGTATCAATCCGGCGTCCATCTCGCTGAACAGCCTGCTCGACCCGGTCGCCAGCGCGACCACCAGCACGGCGCTCGAGGGAGCCCTGCGGCTCGCGCTCACCGACGCGATTCAAAGCGTCTTCTTCATCGCGTTCGTCGCCGCAGCCATCGGTCTGCTGCTGACGTCGCGCGCCCCGCGCTACCGGATCGCGCAGCTGGCCACCGGGCGCGCAGAGGTGGACACGCAGCGAGACATCTCCGCGGCCCCCAGCACGATCGCAGGATCCGAATAGCCCGTGAATCGTTCCCCGGCAATGCCCCCGGCTGCGGCGTCCTCTCGCTTCCCCCTGATGCGCTGGGTCCTGGGCGCGCTGGTCGTGCCGCTTGCCATCTTCGCCTGGCTGATGACAAGTCCGGGCATGAACCACGCGGCGCAGTTGCCGATCCAGCACTTCTTCATCGTCACGGACATCTCGCTGCTGGCCGCCGGCGTGGCGCTGCTCCTGGCGCGCGCCGCCCTGCAGATCGAGCAGTTCAGGGTGCTGCTCAGCGCACTGGGGTTCATGAGCATGGCGGGGCTGTTCGCCGTCCACGCGATCTCGACCCCGGGTGTCCTGCAGCCCGCACCCGTGGGGTACAGCTACGGTGCCTCCTATGGCGGGACGGTCATCGGCCTTTCCGCGTATCTCAGCCTGTTCGTGCCGTCGCTGTTCTTCTGGGCGAGTTACACGCAGGCCGCGCCAGCGCTGGAGCGGCGTTTCCCACGCGCCGCGACCGGCGTCGTCGTCGCGGTGGCGATCGCGCTGGTTGTGTACGGCGCCATCGCCATTCTGCGCCCCGAGGTCCTCATGGCCCTCCCGTTGAGCGATCCGCAGTATGCGTATCCGTTGGCCGTGGTCAGCGCCGTGCTGTTCATCTTCGCCGCGACACGCCAGGCCGAAACCTACGCCAGGACGCGGTTCCCGATGCAGGGAGCCCTGGTGATCTCCTTCATCTTCCTGGCCGAGGCGCAGATCATCATGGTGGTCTCGTCGTTCTGGACGCTCGCCTGGTGGGAGTACCACGTGCTGATGTTCGTGGCGGTCGTGCTCGCGCTGGGCGCGCTCTTTCTCGAGCTCGACCGGCGTCGGGGATTGGAACGGTTTCTCCCTTCTGAGGTGGTCGAGCGCGTGGTCACCGGCGATCTCCTGAGGCTGGCCGGCGAGCGCCGCGTCGTCACAGTCCTGTTTGCGGATCTGCGCGGCTCGACGGTCCTGGCCGAGCAACTGGCGGCCGAGGAGGTCGTCCGGCTCATCAACACGTATGTTGGCGTGCTGGCCCGCTGCGTGTTCGCACACGGCGGCATGCTGGACAAATTCCTGGGCGACGGGTTGATGGCGGTATTCGGGCTGCTCCCGGACGGATCCGACGGCGCTGTGCCGGCGGCGCAGGCTGCGCTCGAGATGCGCCGCGCGATCCAGACCGTCAATGCCGATCGGGTCGCGCGCGGCGGTGCGCCGATTGGGTTCGGCGTCGGGATTCACACCGGGGAGGTGGTACTGGGAGCCATCGGGATTCCCCAGCGGTCCGACTTCACGGCCATCGGCGACACGGTGAACACGGCCGCCCGGCTGCAGGAAATCTGTAAAGGGTTTGAGGTGGACGTCGTGCTGTCCAGCCACACCGCGGAGCGGCTCCCGGCGAACGCCTTTGCGCTCCGCGATCTGGGCCCCGCCGAGGTGCGGGGGAAGAATCAGCCGGTGCGGATCTTTACCCTTACCGGATCAGCGGCTTCTTCAGCAGCGCCCGCAGCGTCATGATCTTGCCGATGTGATAGCCTCGGTGGTACTGGACGAAAACGAGCATCTCGCCGACGGTCTTGTAGTTCGGCGTGTCGATCGCGGCGTTGAGGTCGGCGGTGCGGGCAATGCCTTCCAGCGTCTGCTGCGCCCGGCGCAGAACGTCTTTGACTTCTGTCAATGAAGGATACGCTCGCTCGCCTCCCGTGCCCGGGCCCGGCTTGAACAGGCCGGCATAGCCAGCGGGCGCAGTCAAGGTCCCGTCGGCCCGACGCGCAAAGTCGAAATCGGCCAGGGCGAGATGACCCGCCTGCCAGATGATCGGTGACAACCCGGCGACCGGCGCGCGCTGAGCTTCGGCTTCCGTCACGTCCTCGAGACTTTGGAACAGGCGAGTGTTCGTTGCGTTCAGGCCGTAGAGCAGGGCATCGCGCATGTACGTAAGGCTCCCTTCATCGTTGACCCGTCTGATCGTTCAGTCGCCGCTGCGGGGACGCGAGGTCACCGTCCGCTCGGCCACACCGGCCTTGACCTTCCCGTAAAAGGATGCGGCGGCGACTCCCAGCAGCCTCGAATCGCTCCCGCCGGCCACGAACCGGAACCCCTGATCGATACGCTGGAGCGTCTCTTCGGCGCTGCCCGCCATGTAGCCGGCCGCGACACTGTGCCGCGCCGCCGCCTTGAGGACACGGTCCACCGCCTGCAGGTACTCCGGGTGGTCAAACTGGCGGAAGAGGCCCATGCTGGCCGACAGGTCATTGGGACCGATGAAGAGGACATCGACCCCCGGGGTGGCCGCGATCGCATCGACATTTTCCAGCGCCTCGATCGTCTCCACCTGAACCATGACGAGTACCTGGCTGTTCCACTGCGCGAAGTAGTCGGCCAGGTCCGTCCCGAACCGGTTGACCCGCGTGCCGGCCACACCCCGAATCCCTTCAGGCGGGTATTTGGCGGCCGCCACCGCCGCCCGCGCCTGCTCGGCGTTGCTGACGAGGGGGACGAGGACGCCGTAGGCGCCGCGATCCAGCGCCCGTTTGATCAACGCTGGATCGTTGGCGGTCACCCGGACCAGCGGCACGACGTTGGTGCCCTTCATGGCCCGCAGGAGGTCCTCAACCCGCTCCCAGTCGGCCGGGCCATGCTCGGTGTCGACGAGCAGCCAGTCGGGTTCGTAGCTGGCCAGTAACTCGACGATGGAGGGAGACGGCAGGCTGATCCAGTGGCCGACGACGGGCTCGCCTTTGGCGAGACGGTGTTTGAGAGCATTGGCAACCATGAATTCAACACACCTCCGATGGACGCTCTACCTGATCACTACGACGGTGTGCCGCCGTCGTCCTCTGGTCCTGAGGGGAACCATTGGGCAAAAGCCGAATCATGAAGAGAGCCAAAGGGGGTTGAGACGTGAGCGCAAAGAACCGGCCGGCCATGCCGTACGGATGGGGACGAGTGTCCTACACTTATTGGGACCGCCTCCCATGGATGAATCTTCCATTTCCCGTGCAGGAGTACCATGACCGCCATGGGCGCCTCCGCGCGGGCATGGCACAGGAGGGACTGGATTGCCTGGTCGTGCTGGGCAACCGGGCGGACAACTCCAACATCCGCTACCTGACGAACTTTGAAGACTTCTACGGCGGCGAGACGGTGCTCGTCGTGCCCGCCGCGGGCGAGCCGGGCTTCACCACAAACGCCGTCATGCACGGCGAGCCGATGCACTCGGGCATCCAGGACTGTTGGATCGAGGATGTTCGCTGCGCTGCTGCCCCGCGCACTGTGACGGGCAGCGCGCAGCCGGCGACGATTCTCGATCACGTCGAAGACTTCATCATCGAGCGGGACTGCGCACACGGGACCATCGGCGTGGTAGGGGAGTTCAACGTCGAGCGGCTCTTCGCGTTTCTCATCGAGACCTTCCCGCAGGCCCGCGTGAAGCCTGCGCCCGGCATTTTGACGAAGATGCGCGCTATCAAGAGCCCGCGTGAGATCGACGTCATGCGCAAGGCCTGCCACCTAGCCGATCTCGCCATGCAGGCGACGATTGACGCGGTGGCGCCCGGTGTGACCGAACACGATCTGGCCGCCGAGGCCAACTACGCGATGTTCAAGGCCGGAGCCGAGCATCCGGCGTTTGCGGTCGCGCTGGTCGCCGGCGGTCGTGCCGGCTTTAAGCACATGGCGCCCACGTCCAATCGCGTCCGCGAGGGCGACATCGTCTACATCGACGTCGGCGCCCGATACATGGGTTACTACAGTGACAACTCGCGGCAGCGGGTCTGCGGCGAACCCACCGCGGAGCAGCGCCGGTTCATGGACACCCAGATCAGCATCGTGGAAGAAGTCACCCGCGCCGCCCGGCCGGGTGCGGTGATCGGCGACCTGGCAAACGTCGGAATTGCTATTGCACGCGACGCCGGGTATGAAGACTATCTGTATTTCCGCGGGCACGGGATCGGCTGCGCCACGCACGACCTGCCTTCATTCGCGCCCGGCAACCCCGCGGCGCTGCAGGAGAACATGGTCTTTTGCCTGGAACCCATGCTGGTAAAGAAAGAGTTTGGTACCGCCTGCTGGGAGGACATCTGGTGGGTCACACCCACCGGGGTCGAGCGTCTGAACCGCTGCCCAATCCGCTGGTGGTAGCGGGCTCACGTTCCTGAGGGAGCCTGGCACATGGCCGATGTGGGGCCCATTGCCCTCGAACCGCTCACCAACCTGATCCGCGTGATGCTGGCCGCCGCCGGGGTCTCGACGGTGCCGCCATGAGCGTGCGCTGGGGCCTGAGTGTGCCCAACCGCGGCGTGGTGATCGGCGCCGGCGATCCACGGGAGCTGCTTGCAATGTGCGAGATGGCAGACCGTTCGGAACTATTCGACGCCTGCTTCACCGGCGACAGCCTGATCGCCAAGCCACGGCTCGACGCGATCGTGTTCCTGGCCATGGTGGCCGCGCGGACGCACCGCGTCACGCTTGGCACGTCGTGCATGGCGAGCTTCATTTTCCGGCACCCGATTGTCCTGGCGAATCAGTGGGCGGCGCTCGACTATCTCAGCGGCGGCCGCACGCTGCTGGTCGCGTGCATTGGCGGCGGGCCGAGCACGCGGCACGGCCACCGGTCGCCCAGCGGCGCGAAGTGGGATGTCGAGTTCAAGGCGATGGGGATGACCGTGGCCGAGCGCGTCGGACGCATGGTCGAGGGGATCGAGGTTCTCCGGGCGCTCTGGACAGGCGAGCCCGTGACCCACCACGGGACGTACTACCAGTTTGAAGATGTGCAGATCAACGTGACGCCGCTGCAGCGTCCGTGTCCGATCGCCATCGCCAGCAACCCCATGCCGCCGTACGCCGACGAGGCGATGATCGAGCGGGCGCTCGAACGCGTCGGCCGGATTGGCGACGGCTGGATGGTGGAGATGAGCACCCCCGAGGAGTTCGGCCGGCGCTGGCGGCGGATTCTGGACGCGGCGCGCGACGCCGGTCGCGACCCGCTGCCTCGGACGTCGATGATCCACTTCTACGTCAACGTCCAGGATCGAGGCCAGGCGGCGTTCGAGGAAGCGCGCCGCTTCTACGAGGCCTATCACCTCGGGACGTTTTCCGAGGACTACCTGCGCTGGCGTCTGGTCACCGGTACTCCAGAGGAAGTTGTCGAGCGCCTTCGCGGATTCATCGATGCCGGGTGCACGCTGCCGATCATCCGGTTCGCCAGCTATGATCCCGTGGGCCAGATGCGCCGCGCGCTGGAGCTGGTGATCCCGCCATTGCGCGAGCATGCCGATGCGGTTCGGCGGGTGTGAGGGCGCGCTCCCTCCATCAGACACCCCAGACTGACATGACACAGGAGGGTTCATCGCATGGCGAACGTCGCGTTCTTCGGACCGGGCAAGATGGGCGAACCGATGGCGGGGCACCTCCTCGACGCCGGGCACCAGGTGGTGGTGGTCCCGCATCGTGATTGGGGTCCGATTGAGCGCCTGAAGGCGCGCGGCGCGCGCCAGGCGGTGACGCCGGCCGACGCGGCGAGGCAGACCGAGGTCGCCATCATGATCCTGCCGACGTCCGGCGAGGTTGAGGAGAAACTGTTCGGACCCTCGGGCATCGACGAGGCGATGCGGCCCGGCTACACCGTGATCGACATGGGCACCAGCTATCCACCCGATACACGCCGGCTCGCGGCCCGCGTGCGGGCGCTCGGCGGCCGGTTTCTCGACGCGCCGGTCACCGGCGGCCCGAAGGGCGCGCGCGAGGCCGCGCTGACGATCATGGTCGGCGGCGATGTCCCGACGCTGGAGTCGGTGCGGCCACTGCTTGCGGCGATGGGCAAGCACATCTTCCACTTCGGTGACGTGGGCGCGGGGCACACCGCAAAGCTCGTGCAGAACCTGATCGGCATCGTCGCCAACGCCGGGATCGTCGAGGGGTTCGCGCTGGCGGCCGCGGCGGGCCTCGACGTCGGCCTGCTCTTCCAGATGCTCTCATCATCCACGTCGAACAGCCCGGCGCTGCAGCACGTCATCCCCAGGGTGTTCGCGCGCGACTTCGACAACATCAGCTTCCGTTTGGATCTTTCATATAAGGACATCCGGCAGGCCACCGCGCTGGCCCGCGAACTGGCGATCCCGCTGCTGGCGTCGAACGGCGCTGTCGAGTTGATGCAGCTCGCGCGGGCTGCCGGCGCCGGAAGCCAGGACAGCACGGCGATCGTCCGCGGGCTGGAGAAGGTGTTGGGGATCGAGATCACGCGTGAGGTCAGGAAGGACGCGTGAGCCTGGCGTGCACGTCGCGGGCAGGTACGGTGCGGTGATGCACTTCCCAGGCGAACCACTGACGTTTCCGAGCGCCGGGCTGGAGCTCAACGCGCACCTCTATCGTCCCAGCGGCGCAGGTCCCCACCCGGCGATCATCGTCAACCACGGCAGCGGGCTCGAGCAGGACAGCAAGCCGGGCGTGGCGCGGCTCCTGACCGGCGCCGGGTATCTGGTCTTCGTCCCGTACCGGCGCGGCTACGCGGGCTCGCCTGGGCAGCCGCGCACCGACGCGGTCGCGGCGCAACCCGGCGAGCCGGGATACGGCGAGCAGGTCGCGCGCCGGCTGCTGGCCGAGAACGACGACGTGCTGGCGGCGCTGCGGCATGTGCGGGCGCGGTCCGACGTGGATGCATCACGCACCGCGGTGCTGGGATCGTCATTCGGTGGCATCAATTCGATCCTCGCGGCCGGTCGCGATCCGGAACTGCGCGCCTGCGTCTCCTTCGCCGCTGCGGCGATGACCTGGAAGCACGCGCCGGAAGTGCAGGACCTCCTGCTGCGTCACGTGGACACCGCGCGCTGCCCGTTCCTCTTCTTGCAGGCCGAGAACGACTTTGATCTCGCGCCGTCGGCCGCGTTCGCCGAGCGGTGCCGTGCCCGTGGTCATCTCTACGAGCGGCACATTTTCCCGCCGTTCGGCACGACGGAGATGGAGGCGCACCAGATCTGGATCCACGCACCGTACCTGTGGGCGCCGATTGTCTTGCCGTTCCTGGATCGGTGGGTGAAGGGCTAAGCGTCCACCTATTTTAGCTCGAGCAGTCGGTAGTGCTCGCGCACCCACTGCGAGAGCTGTGTCCCCTGCTTCGTTCGGATGCCATGGAAGGTGGTATCCGATTCCTGTAGGACCCGGATCCGCTCACGCTCTTCGAGGCTGGGATAGGTGCATTCCCAGATCACATCAGGGATGCCGGCGGCGCGTAGGTTGATCCCGCTCGCGTCTTCCTCGCCGACCGGGACCCAGATCTGTCCGGCCGGGACGCCGAGGTCGGCCAGGCGGCGCGAGGCTTCGACGCGCGTTTCGACGACCCGCTCGAGCACGCCGGGCTTCGCAAAGTACCGCTGATGTATGAGAATCATGCCGTCCTCCATTCATTCGCTCGACGGTGACTGGAGATGCTCGAATTCGGGGCGCAGGGTGTAGGTCCAGGCCTCGGCCTCGAGGATGACCTCCCCGCGCTGGTTGGTGACCGAGAACTTGAGCTGACAGACGGGCTTGGCAGGTTTCAGCCCCACGACTTCGACCCGGGCTGTGAGCGTGTCGCCGACGTACGCCGGAGCGCGATACGTTAGTGTCTGACTCATGAAGACGGTGCCGGCGCCTGGCAGATCCATGGCGACTAGCGCGTTGAGCAGGCCTGCGACGATCCCGCCCTGGACGGTGCTAGCGGATTCGAGCTTGGGGTCGAGCCCGACGACGGTCGTGCGCACCGCGAGGCGGACCACGTCGCGCGTCGCGGCCCGCGCCGTTCCCGGCACCTGGCTGAGGGAGAGCACAGCCAGCAGCACGGCCAGCGTCAGCGCCACCGATCCGGTCCAGACAAACCTTCTCATGTCGTTGGCCCCCTTACAGGTGATGGCATCACGTGCGGCCGCGTCCCTCGCCCTGCGCCCGCCTACGTCGTGGCGGCGTCCCAGGCGCGGATGAACGCCGCCTGCGCGGCCACGAATGCTTCGAACAGTTCCTTGCCGCGTTCAATGGATCCCCTCGCGGGGTCGCCGTAGGTGATGCAGCCATTGGACGAGATCTTGTGGACCGCCGGAAGTCTCAGCGTGACGAACCGCAGCAGGGTCGGATCCTGCCGGACCCGCGATAGCAGCCGCTCCCGCCAGGCGTCCAGCGTCATGACCGGCTTCTGGATATGCTCGCGGCGCACCAGCGCCGGCTGCTGGTAGAGCATCGAGGACGTCTCACCGATCCCGGCGTGGATATCGAGTTTGTCGATCTCCGCGGTCAGGTAGATCTTCCGCAGTTCAGCGATGCCGAACACCATCGCCGATGCCGGCGTCTCCTTCGTGATCCGATAGGCCAGGTAGTTAAGCGTCGCCTCGTTGCCGCCGTGGCCGTTGCTCAACAGGAGGCGCCGGAACCCGTGGTGCGCCAGCGACGACGCGGCCTCCATCACGACCCGGCTGAAGGTCTCTTCGGTCAGCGTGATCGTCCCCGGAAACTCCATGTGGTGCGCCGAGAGCCCGGGGAAGAGCACCGGCGCCACAAGCGCGCCGGTCTCCCGAGCCGCCGCCCGTGCCACGGCGATGACGCCGAAGGTGTCGGTCCCCAGCGGCAGGGCGGGTCCGTGCTGCTCGAGCGCGCCGAACGGCAGGATGACGGTGGTGGACCTGCTGAGGTGCTCGCGCACTTCCGGCCAGGTTAGGTGCGGCAGATAGTGCGAATCCTTCGATTCCTGAAGATGGACCATCACGGGCCTCTGTGGATGTGATAAGGTTGGTTCCTGCGTTGATTCCCGCCGTCGGGGCCGCAGTCCTCCACCGCCACAACTCCTGATGCACTACGTGAGGTAATCAAGGTGCGGGGCGTGCCGGCGCCGGTATTCCTCGGCAATCTCCGCCGCAGCCTTCGGGGACGGGACGAGTGGATGCACCGCCAGCGCGGCGACCGCATCGGGCCAGGAGTGCCGCGCCGCCGAGGCGACCGTCGCCCGCTCGTACGCTTTCACGCCCAACACCAGATCGCGCACGGGCGAGGGCAGCATGCCCATGCTGCGAGGCCGGGGGCCATCAGGTCCGAAGCCGCACGGAACCTCGACGACATCCGTATCGCCCAGATCCGCAATTGCACCCCGGTTGACGGTGTTGACGATGATCTCGTGATCCCCGGGCCGGGTCATCGCCTCAATGACATTCAGCGCCGCGCGGGCGTAGCCGCCCTCGACGTGTCCGCCCATCAAGGCCAGGTCGCGCCGCTCGCCGGTCTCGGTCGCCATGTAGGACGCCCTCCGCGCGAAGATCGCCGCTTCATAGATCGGCAGGGGATCCTCGCCGCGCGAGATGGCCTGCAGCACCGAGGCCCGAAGCGACGCGGCCACCTGGGCGACAGTCTGACCGCGCGTCTGCGGCGCCGCGAGCAGACGCCGGACGGCCTCCTCCTGATGGTAGTAGTAGTGCAGGTACTCGTTGGGCAGCAGCCCGAGCCGGCGAATCTCCGACGGTTCAAACAGCGGCCGGCCGTAGATCGTGCGGATGGCCTCGTCGTCGGCGAGGATCTCCGGCAGACGGTCGGCGCCGTCCACCCATGCGCCGCGCACCCACCCAAGATGGTTGAGGCCCAGGTAGTCGAGCCGCAGCGCCTGCGGGGCCACGCCGAGCCAGGCCGCGATCCTCCCGCCGAGCGCGGGCGGCGAGTCGCAGATGCCAATGACACACGGCTCTCCCGACGCGACAAGCGCCTGGGTGATCAGGCCCGCGGGATTGGTAAAGTTGATGATCCAGGCGGCGGGAGAACGGCGGCGCAGGTGCGTGATGAGCGACGTCAGCACGGGGATCGTCCGCAGGGCCATCGCCCATCCGCCGGGGCCGGTCGTCTCCTGTCCGAGGACGCCTGAGGCGAGCGGTACCTGCTCATCGATGATGCGCCCGGCCAGGCCGCCGACGCGGATGCTGGTGATGACGAACGATGGGCTGTCGAATGCCTCGTCAAGCGAAGTGGTCGCACGCACCTCAAAAGGACGACCGGCGCGAGACAGCAGCGCGTCGGCCAGCACCTTCACGATCGCGAGCGCGCCAGGGTCGATATCGTGCAGGATGACCCGCTCAATCGGCAGCCGAGGCTCGCGCTGGATCAGCCCGGAGATGAGCAGCGGCGTACGCATGCCGCCGCCTCCGACGACGCTGATGATCATGAGAGGGCCGCGCGCTTGAGCGTCGCGCGCAACTCGCGCAACCGGGGAAACGCCGCCGTCCCGCCCGGGGCGCGGGTCGAGAGCGCCCCGCAGACATTGCCCGCGAGCAGGCAGCGTTCGAGCGACTCACCGCGCAGATAGGCCCACAGAAACCCCGCGTTGAACGCGTCGCCCGCGCCGGTGGTATCCAGGGGGACCACGGCCGGCGCCGGCACCCGGACAATGCGCCCATCCTCCAGGCCGATCGCACCCCCGGCACCCAGTTTGATCACCGGGGTTGGCACCAGCTCGCCCAGCACCCGCACGGCGTCCTCGGGAGCCGTCCGTCCGCTCAGCCATTGTGCGTCTCGCCACGACGGGAGGAAGATGGTCACACGCCGGAGGATCTCGCGAAAGTCGGGATCGCGGTACCGTGCTGGATTCCAACCGATGTCGAGCGACGTGGTGACGTGCGCGGCGGCCACGCGGTCGAGCAGCCGCAGCCGGTCGCGGAACCGCGGCATCATCCCGGCGAAGTGGACATGATGCGCGCCGCGCAGCGCCTTGAACGCGCCGACCCCGAGCAGACACCCGGCATCGCGCGCGCATCCCGGGTAGGTGAGAAAGCCGCGGTCTGCGGCCGTCGAGAAGGCCACCGTGAGCCCGGATCCGAGTGTGGGGTGGCGCGCGACCTGCGAGACGCTGACCTTCTCACGGCGGAGCGCCTCGAGCTGGAACCGTCCGAGCAGGTCGCGTCCCACGTACGCGCGCGCGGCCGTCCGTACGCCCAGGCGCGCAAGGCCCACCGTCGTGATGAACCCGCCTCCGCCCACGGCGAGGGAGAAGCGGTCGGTGCGCCGTTCTTCGCCGAGCACCGGCGGCGTGCTCAGGTCCAGGAAGATGAAATCGCAGTAGATGTTGCCGACGACGATGACTTCGGGCTCGTGACGCCTACCCGGCACCGCCCGACGCCTCCGGCGCGGTGGCATCCGGCAGCGTGAGCCCCAACAACCTGGCCGCGTTCCCCGCAAAGATTGACCGCAGATCGGCGTCGCTGATGCCCAATTCCCGGCAGGCCGCCATCTGCACATCGAGGTACTTTCGCGCGAATCCCCGGGGGAACCATGACGAATCGGTGCCGAAGATGATCCGCTGCGGCCCGACCGTCTCGAGGAACTTCTTGAACAGCGCCTTGAGGTCGAGATCGTAGGGCATCCACCGCATCCACTCATTGCTGCCGGACGTGTCCACATAGACGTTGCCGCACACCCACATCACATGTAGTAGTTCACGCGGATAGCCGCACCCGAAATGCGGGACGATGAACGGCACGCCCGGGAACGCGCGCGCCACGTCCTGCAGGACAAGCGGGCTGATGTTCGGGCCGGCGACGATCCCTTCATAGCGCAGCGGACCGAAGTGGATGAGGACCGGAATCCCGAGGCGCTCGCACGCCTCCCAGAGAGGATAGAGGCGGTCGTCGTCGAGGCGATGGGGATGGAACGGTGCGATGACCTTGTAGCCGCGCAGGCCCAGCATCCGGACCGCGCGCTCGAGTTCGGCGGGGGCGTTGGATGAGAACGGGTCATGGTGCGCGAAGCCGGCGAACCTGGCCGGGTGCGCGCGGACCACTGCCGCCAGGCGATCGTTCCCGCCGCCGGTCACGAAGACCACCCGGGCGAGCCGGTGGCGTTCGACCTCCTGCGCCCACATCGCGGCCATCTCCGCATCGTCACCGGGGGGCTCGGGTTTGGGGAACCCCCACACCCGGCGCCACGCTTCCTGATCGGCCGCAAGATGCCGCTGGATGGCGGCCCACTTTTCTTCGCTGAATCGCCGCACATACTCCGCGCGCACCGGATCCGTCTCGTTCGGCGCTCGCCGCACCGGAAAGTGCGCATGAAAATCCAGCACAGGGATGAGTGCCATCTAGCTCTTGAGTCCCGTCAGGACGATCCCTTCGATAATCTGCCGCTGTAAGAGGGCAAAGACGAGCAACACCGGCAGGATTGCCAGCGCCGATGAGGCCATGATCAGGTGAAACGACGAGCCCGCCTCGCCGGAGAACAACGCGATGCCCACCGGCAGCGTCCGCATGTTCGCCGTCTGGATCACGATCAGCGGCCAGAGAAACGCGTTCCAGTTGCCCAGGAATGTGAAGATGCACAGCGCCGCCACCGCGGGCTTGACCTGCGGCAGGGCGATGCGCCAGTAGAGGCCGAACTCGCTGAGCCCGTCGATCCGGCCCGCGTCGAGCAGCTCGTCCGGCACGCTCGACATGAACTGCCGGATCAGGAAGATGCCAAACGCGGAGATCATCCCGGGGAACATGATCCCCCAGTATGTGTTGATCCATCCCCGAGCGCTCGACAGGATGTACCAGGGGATGACCAGCATCTCGGTCGGGATCATCAGCGTGGCGAGGATGAGGACGAAAATCAGGTCCCGGCCGCGGAAGCGCAGCTTGGCGAGCGTGTAGCCCACCAGCGAGTCGAAGAAGGCCACGCTCAGCGTCGTCGCGACCGCGACGAGCAGGCTGTTCCCGAACCACCGCGGGAACCGCGTCCGCGTGAGGACCTCTGCATAGTTATCCAGCGTTGGATGCGCCGGGAGAATCCGCAGGTCGAAGACCTCGTTCAGCGGCTTCATCGCAGTGATGAGCATCCAGATGAATGGGAACACGACGATGATGCCGCCTGCGGTCAGAATCAGGTAGGCTAGCGGGACCCACGGATCGTGCCGTCGGCGTGAGATCCCTTCGCGCGCTCCCACCGAGGGCAACGCCAGGGGACGCGATTCCATCAGTACTCCACCGGCTTCGAGAAGATCTTCATCTGCACCAGCGTGACGACGAGGATCACGGCGAACAGTACCGCCGTCGCCGCCGCCGCCTCACCCATCTTGAACCGCTGGAATCCCAACTGATAGACGTACAGCACCACCGTCAGCGTGCTCGCCAGCGGGCCGCCCTGGTCGAGGAACGTCATGTTGAGCACCTGCGTGAAGAGTTGCAGGTAGACGATCGTCCCGTAGACGATGGAAAAGACAAGCGTCGGGTTGAGCAGGGGCACCGTGACATGGCGGAAGAGACGCCACCCGGCCGCGCCGTCCACTTGCGCGGCCTCGTAGTACACGGGTGGGATCGCTTCCAGTCCCGCCAGGAAAATGACGATCTGAAAACCCAGGTACTGCCAGACCACCATCGCTGTGACGGCGTACAGGGCCTGGCCCGGGCTGCGCAGGAACTGTTGCGCCGGTAGCCCGAGCGCGACCAGGATCTGGTTGAGCGGCCCGAAGTTCTGCGAGTACATCCACTGCCAGACCCATGCCGCGGCGACCACCGGCGTGATGAACGGCATGAAGTACAGCGCCCGGAAGAGACCGCGGAACCGGGTGATGCGCTGCAAGAGCAGCGCAATCGCGAGCCCAAACAGGATCTGCGCCGGGATCCCGACCAGGACGTACCGGATGGTGTTGAGGGCCGCCCGCCCGAAACGCGGATCTTCGAGCAGAAAGCCGAAGTTCTTTAGACCGACGTAGGGTTTGTCCGGCGAGACGATGTTCCACTCGTGGAGGCTGATGTACAGCGACGAGAGGGCCGGGGCGATGCGGATCGCCAGGAAGAACGCCAGCGGCACCAGCAGGAAGGCATACGCCCACAGCGCCTGCCGCTGGCCCAGCCGGAGCTGCGGCCAGGCGGTCCTGGCCGCAGCCGTCGTCTGTGTCGCCATCTAGCCCTACGGCTTCTTGCCCTTCTTCAGCCAGAACTCGTCAAGGATCTTCTGCTCTTTGGCCGCCGCCTCGTCCAGCGCCTGCTTCGGCGCCTTGCTGTTGATCACGACCTCGTTGACCGCGTCCACCAGCACCTGGCGCTGCGCCGTTTCGTCCACGAAGAACGTCGCGCGCGCGTAGGCCAGCCCGGCGATGAACGGCCCGAAGACGGGATCCGCCGTCAGCCTGGGGTCTGAAATGAGCTTCTTGCTGGCCGGCAGCTCGCCCACAGCCTGCAGCCACATCTGCTGCACGGGTTCAGAGGTGATGAACTTGAGCCACTTGATCGCCGCGTCCCGCCTGGGACCCTGCGCGCGGGCCGTCAGGCCGTGGACCCAGTACGATCCGAAGTTGGCCGCCTCACCGCCCAGCGTGCGGCGCGGAAGCTGCACGACGCCCCAGTTGGCCTTCATGCCGCCGCGGATCGATCCGATGGCGAACGATCCATCGACGATCATCGCCGCCCGGCCAGCGATAAACCCGGCGCGGTAGTCGCCGCCTGGGAAGAAGCCGATGGCGCCGATCTTCGCTTTGGTGATCAGGTCGGTGTACCACTTGAGGGCGTCGGCCCCGGCCTGCGTGTTGTACGTCACGCGCTTGCCGTCGGCGGAGTACGGCGCCACGCCCCACTGGCGGAAGAGAACCTCTCGGATCAGCTGGTGGTCCTGTCCATCCGGCGCCACGCCGAATCCCTCGGTCGTGATGCGGCCGGCGGCGTCGCGCACGGTCATCTTTTCGGCGGCCGTGCCGAATTCTTCCCACGTCACCGGCGGGCGCGCGATGCCGGCGGCCCGCAGCATGTCATCGTTGTAGAAGAGCGCCAGGCTGCGGACGGCGGTCGGCAGCGCCCAGTACTTGCCGTCGTACTTCGAGTTCTTGATCATCGGTACGAAGTCGCGCTCGATCGCCGTGGCCGGAAACACGTCGGCCGGCAGCGGCTGCAGGAACCCGCTGCTGACGTAGAGGGGCAGCCAGCCGTAGAAGAGGTTGACGACGTCAGGCCCCTGGCCCGCGGACACCGCGCTCGCCACTTTCTGGTTGTAGGCATCGTAGGGGAAATTCTCGTGGACCACTTTGATGCCCGGGTTCTGGGCCTCGAACTGGGGGATCAGCTGTTTGTGGATGAGGCTGACCTTGCTCGCGAAGAAGTACTGCCAGTAGGTGATTTGCACCGGCTGCTGGCTGGCCCCGATGCCTGGGATGGCCAGGATCAAGCCGGCGATGAGAATCGCTACCCATACACTCTTCACGATCGCCACCTCCTTGGAAGCATGACTCGGCGTGGCCTTTCGGCTCTGGGTACTTCGGGGTTGAGCCCCATAAGGTCCTCTGCGCCCCGCCGATTGAATGGACGTGAGGTCCTCACGGCTCGCCCCCGCAGAGCTCATGCTTTATGGATTGTCCCAGGCATCCAGAATAGCTATCCGGCGCCGGCGTGAGATCTACCACAGGCGAAGGGGCTCTTCGTCGAGGAATCGGCCAGGAAGTCGTCCGTTCTCCAACACGACCTGACCGTCCAGCCGGAGTGTCGGCCGGTTCATCATTCCATCGAAATGGGCCGCCGCCTTCGTCACGCCGCCCAGGTTCGCGCTGGTCCCGATGCCGATGTGCACCGTCCCGAAGGCACCGTGGTCTTGCGCCCACACGCCGGTGAGCATCGGGATCGCGGGGTTGAGGCCGATGGCGAGCTGCGCGATGTTGTAGACGGCCGCGTCGCCCATCTCGGCCCACATCCGGCGGATCAGATCGGCCTCGTCGCCGCCCTCGATCTTCACGATATTGCCCTTCTCCACGGTGCAGATGACCGGTGAGCGCAGCACGCCGCCCAACCTCAAATTCGGGATGCTGCCGTCGAAGACCAGGACGCCCTGTGCGGTCCCATCCACGGGCGCGATGTTGGCCTCGATGTTGGGGAACGCCGAGAACTTGCCCGGCCGGTCCAGAATGCAGTCGTGCGCGTTGCCCGTGCGGCCGTGCAGGTCGAAGGTGCAGTCGGTCCCGGCCGGCGTGGTCAGGTGCGCCGCCTGGGCCGCCGACAGCGCGCCGGCGACCCTGCGCACCGTGGGCGCTGCGGCCTCGAAATCGGCTTCGACCCCGCCGCGCACGAGTTGATCCGGCGTCACCGCGGGCAGCGAGAGCACCCGCGTCCCGTGATGCAGCGCGCTGCGCACCGCGGTCGAGTGGCTGATCGAGTAGCTGACCGGAATCAGGGCGACATCAGCCGCCAGCAGCGCAGAAGTGATCACGGGGGGCGGCTCGTCCCCGTCGACCTTGCGCGGCGTCATAAAGGTTGTCACGACTTCGAGTGTAATTTCGAGTGCGGCCGCCATGAGCGCCTCGGCGACGACGGTCGTGTCGGTGTCGGCGACGATGAGGGCCTTTTCGCCGGCTCGGATGCGGGCCAGCGTGACGACCTTGCGCGCCCCGTCCATCATCCCCGCGATCTGCACGGGCGTTACCTCCCCCTGCATCCTAGCGAGTTTTTGGGTCGATGTGGATGTACAGGAGTTGGTCCGGAGCGCGCGCCCGCGCGGAGCGGGGCGGCGCCGATTGACAGTGCGTTGGTAGGATATTAGTATGAATTATGGTATGAAAAAAGTAGCCATCAGTCTCCCCGATGAGCAGGCAGCGGCCATCGAGCAGATCCGGCGCAGAGAACGTATCCCACGCAGCCGGGTGATCCAGCGCGCCATCGCATTCTACCTGTTAGAACGAGGGCGGCACGCCGCGATTCGTGCCTATGAAGAGGGCTACCGGCGGCATCCCGAAGGTGCTGAAGCGGAGGCCTACGCGCAGGCGACCGCCGAGGTGCTGGGACCGGAGGAGTGGGAGTGAAGCGCGGAGAGGTGTGGTGGATCCGATTTCCAAATCCCACGGGCCGCCGCCCCGGCGTGCTGGTTTCGCGCAATGAGGCCTATCCGATTCGTGGGGCCGTCACCGTCGTGCCGCTCACCCGAACCGTCCGCAAGCTTCCGGTCGAAGTCTCTCTGGGGCCGGCGGATGGCTTTCCACAGCCATGCGTCGCCAACGCGGACAACATCACGACGGTGCCCAAGGCTCGTGTGGAGGCGTACCTGGCGATGCTGTCGCCACTCAAGCTCGCGGCCCTGGAGCGGGCGATCAAGTTCTCCCTGGATCTTCCATAGCGATGAATACAGCAGCGATGATACAGCGCCCTTTCGGAAACACCGGCCTTCTAGTCCACGTCATCGGCCAGGGCACGTGGGAGTTCGAAAGAGGTGATCGCGCGCAGGCCGTCGCCGCGCTGCGCCGCGGGCTCGACCTCGGCATGACCCACATCGACACCGCCGAGATGTACGGCAGCGGGGCGGTCGAGGAGATCGTCGGCGAGGCCATCGCCGGCCGCCGCGGCGAGGTATTCCTCGTCTCCAAGGTCTCGCCGCAGAATGCCTCGCGGCAGGGCACTATCGGCGCCTGCGAGCGCAGCCTCAGGCGGCTGCGCGTGGATTATCTCGACTGCTACCTGTTGCACTGGCCCAGCTCGTATCCGCTGGCCGATACGATCACAGCCTTTGAGCAACTCGCCCGCGACGGCAAGATCAAGAGCTGGGGCATCTCCAACTTCGACGAGGAGGGCGTCGACGAAGCCGTGCGGCTCGCGGGGCCCGGTCGTGTGGCCTGCAATCAAGTCCTGTACCATCTGGGCCAGCGCGGCATCGAGCACTTCGTGCTGCCGGCCTGCGAGCGATACGGGATCGCCGTCGTCGGCTACAGTCCGTTTGGGCAGGGCAGCTTCAAGTCGCATCGTGTGCTGGACGAGATCGCGCGGGCTCGCGGCGCCACGCCCCGACAGGTCGCGCTGGCGTTTCTCATTAGGCATTCAGTGACGTTTGCGATCCCGAAGGCGGCCCGAATTCCGCACGTCGAGGAGAACGCCGCGGCCGCCGTCCTAAAGCTGACTGATGAGGAGATCAAGCGCATCGGCGCCGCCTTCCCCGCGGGCCGGCCGCGTCGCCGGAACGTACCGAGGCTATAGTCTCCAGGCCTGCGGTCTATCGAGAACGCCGCGGCCGCCGTTTCCGCTCGAGTTCGGGCCTGCGCGCTCCGGGGAACTGTATGCCGATACTGAGGATGCGATCGGCGTACTTATCCGCCAGTCGACCGATCAGGGCGCTGAACAGCTTCCACTCACTTCCCGGCTTCTGAGGACTCAGGACAGTACAGCTCATCACGCCCTCCGCGTAGGACCAGTTCATCCACCCGGTATAGGAAGGGTTGGTAGAGTCCCAGTAGGTGTGTAAAATGCCGGGCCCTTGACAGGGCCGGCCATCGTGTGGTTCTCATCGGGATTGATCAGGGAGATCACCCGAGAGGAGGACCGTCACAATGGCCGACGATCTGAGGATGGCACTTGGCGAGGTACTGCGCAAGGCTCAGGGAGCGCGCGATGTGGATTTTCTCCGAGAGGGCGTCCGCGTCCTCAGCCAGGCGCTGATGGAGCTCGAGGTCGCGCAGCACGTCGGGGCGGAGCGCTATGAGCGGGCCGCCGAGCGCACCGGGCAGCGCAACGGCTATCGGGAGCGGACCTGGGATACGCGGGTCGGCACCGTGGAGCTGCGGGTGCCGCGGGTGCGGGATGGCAGTTTCTTCCCGTCGCTGCTGGATCCGCGCAAACGGGCGGAGCGGGCCCTGGTGGCGGTGGTGCAGGAGGCGTATGTGCAGGGCGTCTCGACGCGTCGGGTCGACGACCTGGTGCAGGCGCTGGGCCTGCAGGGGATCAGCAAGAGCCAGGGCTCGCGGCTCTGCCAGGAGCTGGACGCCGAGGTGGAGCGGTTCCGGGCGCGGCGGCTGGAGGGCCCCTGTCCGTACGTGTGGCTGGATGCCACCCTCGTGAAGGTCCGTGAGCAGGGGCGCGTGGTGTCTCAGGCGGTCGTGCTCGCGATCGGGGTGAAAGCCACCGGAGAACGGGAGGTCTTGGGACTGGACGTGGGCCCCAGTGAGGACGGAGCCTTCTGGGTGCAGTTTCTGCGCGGACTGGTGGCCCGGGGGCTGAGTGGCGTCCACCTGGTGATCAGCGATGCCCATCAGGGGCTCAAGGATGCGATCCACGCGGTGCTCCAAGGCGCCGGCTGGCAGCGGTGCCGCGTGCATTTCGTGCGCAACGCGCTCGCCTATGTGCCCAAGTCCGCGGCGCAGATGGTGGCGGCGACGATCCGGACCGTCTTTGTGCAGCCGGACGCAGGCGCCGCGCGCGAGCAGTGGCAGCGAGTGGTCGAGACGTTCCGAGCACGCTTTCCGCGCTTGGGGGCGCTGTTGGAGACGGCGGA
This sequence comes from bacterium, assembly GCA_041486265.1. Lineage (GTDB taxonomy): Bacteria > Sysuimicrobiota > Sysuimicrobiia > Sysuimicrobiales > Humicultoraceae > JBGPLF01. The sequence goes on along the minus strand of JBGPLF010000023.1, from coordinate 3,809 downwards.
GGACGATGTCCTCGCCTACTTGGCGTTCCCGCCCGCGCACTGGACCAAGATCTGGTCGAACAATCCCCTCGAGCGGCTCATCAAGGAGGTGAAGCGTCGCACCGACGTGATCGGGATCTTCCCGAACTCCGCCGCCGTCATCCGCCTGGTGGGAGCGATCTTGGCGGAGCAACACGAGGAGTGGCAGGTGACGCGCCGCTATCTCAGCATGGAGTCCTTGACCAAACTCGCAGGGGAGGTGGAATCGCCACCAATGCCAGCGTTAGTCGCTGTCGGGTAAGACACCGATGGGGAGCACACGGAGTTCATTTACACACTTGACGGGACTCATACGAAGGGTTCGTGTGTGTCACCTTCCTGCCGTGTTTCGTCGCGACGAACGTTCGAAGATCACCCGAGCGCATCGCATCGATGAGCGTTCTGTGAAGGTGAGCCGCGGGCTGTTCAATGATCTGGAGTGTGATCACGTCTCTTCCCTCCAGTCAGTCAATGCACACCTACATCATCCAGGCGCACGGAATGCTGCCTACGCGTGGCCCCCAGAATCGCCTTTCTTCCTTTGGGACGCCCTGACCTGCCATCGGACCGCCGGTACCTCACCACGCTCCCCACGCCGACTGGCGCGAGGCTCGGTCGCGCTAGCCCCGGCCCCCGGTAAAGCCCGACGGGCTCACGGCAATCGCAGGGAAGTCCCTCAGGATACTACGGTCCGAGGTCACCAAAAGGACTCTCATTCCCAGTTGTCTCTGGGATTTGCACTTGCTCATACCGTGTGGTACTCTTCCAGGTTCCGTGGGGACGTCAGACGACAATTCGAGAGAGGCCGCCCAGAGGGGCGGTTTTCTCATTTCGGGCTGCCCAGGAGCAGCTGGCTGACCTCAGATGGCGTGATCTCCTGTCGTTCATCCACTTCGTCCCAAAGGTCCTGATGGTATGTCGTCTTCGGTCCGTGAACGAGGCGAACGAGGACACCCTCTTCTTGAGCCTTCTTGACGGCGGGGATTAGATCACTGTCGCCGGCCACCAGAACGACGAGTTCCACCCGACCATTTGCTACGAAAGAGGCAATGTCGAGGCCGAGCTGAAGATCCACGCGTTTCTGTTCGAAGATCGGCGTACCGGTTGCTTCCTTCCCACGGTACGTCAACCGTCCCAGGCGGATGGCAAACCGGTCGAGTCGATTCAGGGCAGTCAAGAATGCCTGCTTGCTGGATATCCGTCGGCGTTCATCCTCGGAGGGTTGGACTCTGGTACGGTAGACAGTCGTAGTAGTAAGCCCGGAAGAGGTCGAATCCGGCTGCCGCCCAGCGCGCGAGCCGTCCGTAGTCCACCCGGGGCTCACCACCTGCCTCGCCCCCGTTCCAGGGGAATAGCTTGCCTCCCGTGTCCGTGTATTCTATGATGTACCGCGTGGTGTACTAGGAGGTGTATATCCCAATGCCTCGCATGATGGTGCAACTGGACGATCATCTCCTCGCGGAGGTCAAACGGCTGACAGGCGCGCGCACGAAGCGGGCCGCCATCGAAACCGCCCTGGCAGAACTCGTCCGCCGGCGTAAAGCGGCCGAGCTCGCGACATTCGCGGGCAAGATCTCGATTCGGCTGACGCGGCGCGAGCTACGGGCCATGCGGGAAGGCCGCTAGCATGCCCGCGCTTGTTGATACGTCCGCGTGGATCGAGTTCTTCAACCCCAAGGGCCACGTTCGCGCGAAGCAGGCCCTTCGGGGGGCGCTCGAGGAAGGGGCCGTAGTTACAGTCGCCCCGGTGCTGATCGAGCTGCTCGTGGGACTGAATCCCGCGCGTTCCCTCGATGCACAGGCCATCGAGCGCCTCCGGGCGCTGGAGGCCGTCGCGTTAGGCTGGGACGTCTGCGAGCGCGCCGGTACACTTGGCCGGGCTCTCGCGCGGCGGGGGCAGCGTGTCCCGACCGTGGATCTCATGATCGCCGCAGCGGCCGCCTCCGGTGGACACGATGTGTGGCACGTGGGCGACAGACACTTCACCGCGATTGAGCGGGCCGGAGGGCCGCGGCACCGGGACCTGAGTGTCGGTTCTGATACCGACTGAACGCGCTCGTAATAGTGATCGCTAGCCAGGCTCACGTCCCGGAGAGGGCGAGCTCTGAGGCCCGCTGCCGGGACACCAAGCGGATTGCCTCCCGCAAGGGCTTGTCGTACCAGACGCTGGCCCGTGTCTGGTTGCGCGAGAAGGCCATCGAGGAATTTCGAACGCACACCGCGCGGGGTAGTCGACGCGGCAAGCGGCCCGCCGTGGTTTGACGCGAGGGGCGACAGCTTCGTCCCACCAGTCTTTACACCAGAGACTCAATGCTGCAGTCCTGAACTGAATCGCGGGGAGCCTAGGGGGAGACTCCCTCAAGGGCTTGTCAATATGTCCAATCTGACATACACTGCCCATGGTAGCGTGCCAGATAAACCTCTCGTGTGGCTGCACGGAGAGGTCAAGACGCCACCACTTTCGCAGCCCGCGAGAATCGAGGCGGGTGTCCTGCTTCGGCGCCTCCAACGGGGTGCGTCATTGGGCATGCCCCATTCGAGGCCCATGGCGGCGATAGGTGCCCGGTGCCACGAACTGAGGATCAACGACGAGGAGGCAACCTGGAGGATCATCTACAGGATCGATGCCGATGCGATCGTCATTATCGCCGTCTTCAGCAAGAAGGCCGCCGCAACACCGAAGGCGGTCATTAGCGCCTGCAGGAAGAGGCTCCGGGAGTACGGCGATGCGTAAGGAGAAGAGAAGGCTGCTGGAGAGGAGGGGTTGGAAGGTCGGTAGTGTCAAGGAATTTCTGAATCTGTCGGCCGAAGAGGCCGCGTACATCGAGCTCAGGTTGAAGCTGGCCAGTAGCCTTCGGGAACGGCGGCAACGACGCCGGCTGACCCAGGTGGAGCTGGCGCAGATGGTCAACTCGAGTCAGTCCAGAGTGGCCAAGATGGAGGCCGGGGATCCCTCGGTGACCATCGACCTGCTGATTCGTTCGCTGCTGGCCCTGGGCGTATCTGATCAGGGACTCGCAAGGATCATTGCCGCCTCCCGAACCGCTGCGGCATCCTGAACTGCAACCTTGCCGATGTCTACTTCGGCAGGATCACGTGGTCGATCACGTGGATCACGCCGTTGTCCGCCATGATGTCCGTGGTGATGACGTTCGCTCCGTCCACCTTCACGCCGCCGTTCGCGTCCACAGGGATGGCCTGGCCCTGCACGCTCTTCAACGACCGGCTCTTCGCCACCTCGGCCGCCATCAACTTGCCCGGCCAATGGCGCTCGGCTGGCGGTGTTGATTGACCCGCAGCGCCGGGCGGTTAATTCACCCTCGACCTGAGGCGGATCTTCGAGTAGGTGTCCGCATGCTCGCCTATCCCGGCGGCGCGGCGATCGAGTAGCGTCCCAGCAGCCTGCGCTCCCGCCCCTCCCACCGAGGGAGTCCCCGCCATCACCTCGAAGTGAATTCCTACGCCCATCCATAAGGAGGTCCTTTCATGCCGCTCGCCATCCGCGCGGGGAGCCTAATCGACGGCACCAGCCAGCCTCCCCGGCGCAATGTCCTCATCCTGATCGAACAGAACCGCTTCACGGTCGTGGCCCCTGAGGCCGAGGCGACGATCCCCTCCGGCTTTGAGGTTGTCGACGCGTCACGCTACACGGTTCTGCCGGGGCTGATCGACTGCCATCTCCACCTGGTGGGCAGCGGCGATCCGCGTGACGGTGCGTTTGGCGTCGCCGAGTTCGCGAGGTCCATTCCCGCCACGACGCTGGCCTGCTACAAGAACGCGCTGCGGGATCT
>JBGPLF010000022.1:0-25820 GCA_041486265.1 bacterium | reverse complement strand
TGGGCTATCCGCTCGCCTACCACATCGCCCGTGTCTCCAAACGCTGGAGGGGATGGCTGCTGATCCTCCTCATCTCGCCGCTGCTGGTCAGTGTCATCGTCCGGAGCTTCGGGTGGATGATCCTGCTGGGCCGGGTGGGACTCATCAACCAGTTCGTCAAGAGCCGCGGCGGACCAGAACTGCACCTGATGTACAACGCCTTCGGGATCATCGTGGGGCTGGTGCACGTCTACCTGCCGTTCATGGCCCTGTCGATCGCCGGGGCGCTGCAGACCATCTCGCCTGACCTGGAGCGCGCGGCCCGGTCGCTGGGCGCCAGTCCCTCGCGCGCCTTCTGGCGGATCACCTGGCCGCTCTCGCTGCCCGGCGTGTTCACGGGCACGCTGCTGGTCTTCGTGCTGGCCGTTAGTTCCTACGTCATCCCGATCTTGCTGGGCGCCAACAACGTGCTCGTCATGCCGATGATCATCGTGCAGATGCTCCTGGACGCGTTCAACTGGCCACTGGGCTCAGCGCTGTCGATGGTCCTCTTCGGCCTGACCGCGGCGCTGCTGTGGCTCTATATCAAGATCATGAACCGGGCCCTGCGGTGGAGCGTGCGATGAGGCGCGCGGGGCTCGGCGGCTGGGGTCTGGGGATCACGGTGACGATCCTCTATCTGTTCCTGCTCGCTCCGATCATCATCGTCGTGTCGTCCGCGTTCAACGCGGGGGAGTACCTGCGGTTTCCGCCGCAGGGCTTCTCACTGCGGTGGTTCGTGCGGTTCGGCCAGAGTCCGTCCTTCGTACAGGCGTTCAAGTTCAGCCTGTGGCTGGCGTTCTATGTGACGCTGGCCAGCACGGCGTTCGGCACGATGGCGGCCCTGTTCATCGCGCGCTATGCCCGCCGTGCGCGCGACACGCTGCGGGTCCTGATGATCGCGCCGCTGCAGTTCCCGGCCATCCTGACCGGCATCGCGCTGCTGATCTTCTTCTACGCCACGGGGATCGGGACGCGGGGTATGCGACCGCTGTTCCTCGGACACACACTGGTCACGCTACCGTACGTCTTCCTGATGGTGTCGACGGTCCTGGTGGGATTCGACCGCTCGCTGGAAGAGGCGGCACGCTCGCTGGGAGCCGGGCCGCTGCGCACGTTCTGGCGAATCACGCTGCCAATCATCAAAGGCGGGATCATCTCGGGCGCGCTCTTCGCGTTCATCACCAGTTTCGATCAGTTCCCGGTCTCGCTGATGCTGATCAGCGTGGGGAACACGACGCTGCCCATCGCGCTCTTCGACTATCTGCGCTTCTCATTCGAGCCGACCGCCGCCGCAGTCTCCACGATCAGCGTGCTGCTCAGCGTGGCGATCGTGGTGCTCATCCAGCGGCTGGTGGGCCTGGAGTCCATCTACTGGGGCGGCCCCCGGTAGGAGCCCTCCAACAGACGATGGCCACTCCCGCCCCCTGTCGCGTCGGTCTGGACATCGGCGGCACCTTCACGGACCTGGTGCTGCTGCACGAGCCTTCCGGGGCGCTCTTGTGGCACAAGGTCCTGACGACACCTCGCGATCCGGCCGAAGGCGCGCTCCGTGGACTGTACGAACTCTGCGGCCGGGCCGACGCGCAGCTTGCCGACATCGGCGCCCTCATTCACGCGACAACCCTGGTGACCAACGCGATCATCGAGCGCAAGGGCGCCCGCACCGCGCTGCTCACCACGGAGGGATTTCGCGACATCCTCGAAATCGGCAAGGAACAACGCTACGATATCTACGACCTGTTCCTCCAGTTTCCCGATCCACTCGTGCCGCGCCGCTGGCGTGTTGAGGTCCGCGAACGCGTGACGCGGGACGGCGAGGTCCGCACCCCGATCGATCCGGCCGCGGTGCGCGAGCAGGTGGCGCGGCTGGTGGCGGCGGGGGTCGAAGCGATCGCCGTCACGTTCCTTCATTCATACAAGAACCCGGCGCACGAACGCATCGTGGCCAACCTGGTGCGGCGCGAGTTCCCCCAGATTTCCATTTCGATCAGCAGCGAGGTCAGCCCCGAGATCCGCGAATATGAGCGCACGTGCACGACGGTCTGCAACGCCTACGTGCAGCCGGTCATGGACCGGTACATTCAGCGGATCGAGTCGGCGCTGGCCGAGGGCGGGTTCGCCGGCCGGTTCCTGCTCATGCTGTCGTCAGGAACGCTTGCGGTACCTGAGGTCGCGCGCCGATTCCCGGTGCGGATGCTGGAATCGGGTCCCGCGGCCGGCGCGCTCGTAGCCGGCCATTTGGGACGTCAGGCAGGCCGGGGGGATCTGGTCGGATTCGACATGGGGGGCACGACGGCAAAGATCTGCCTGGTCCGCGACGGCCGGCCGAAGGTCGCGTCTACGCTCGAGGTGGCGCGCGTACACCGCTTCAAGAAAGGGTCAGGCTTCCCGGTGGTTACCCCGGTGGTGGACATGATCGAGATCGGAGCCGGCGGCGGCTCGATCGCGCAGGCCGACGCCATGGGACTGCTGCGGGTGGGCCCGCAGAGCGCCGGCGCGGACCCCGGTCCCGCGTGTTACGGCTTCGGCGGCGCCGAGGCGACGGTGACGGATGCCTGTGTCTTGCTGGGATACTTCGATCCCGGCGCCTTCCTGGGAGGCTCGATACGCCTCGATCCCGGGGCGGCGCGCGCGGCCCTGGCGAAGGCCGGCGCGCCTGTCGGGCTGGACGCGCTGAAGGCGGCCTGGGGCATCTACTCGATCGTCTGCGAGAACATGGCGCAGGCCGCGCGGCTCTACCTGATTGAGCGAGGCCTGGACCCGCGGCGTTTCACCTTGATGGGGTTCGGAGGCGCGGGACCGGCCACGGCGGCGCGGGTGGCGCGCCTCCTCGGACTGCGCGAGGTCATGATTCCCCCGGCATCGGGACTGGCCTCGGCGCTGGGCCTGCTCGTCGCGCCGCTCGGCTTCGACTTCGGCCATTCAGTGGCCGGGACTCTCGACGAGCTGGATTGGAACGCGGTCGAGCGCCTGTACCAGGAGATGGAGTCGCAGGGCCGCGCGATGGTCGCGGCGGCCGGCGTGGATCCGCACCTCACCCAGAGCGCGCGCCGCGCTGAGATGCGCTATGCCGGCCAGTTCCAGGATATCGAGGTGGCCATTCCGCCGCGGCTCGACGCTGATGCCTCCGAAGCGATTCGGGATCGGTTCATCGCCGAGTATGCCCGACTCTACGGCGTAACCCTCCTCGGCTACGCGGTGCAGGCGCTGAACTGGCGCGTCAGAGTGACCGGACCGGCGTCCTCCGTGGACATTCGGGGCAGCTTCGACGCGGAACGCGATGCCGGGCGTAGCGTTGTGACTTCGCGGCAGGTCTACATCCCAGAGGCCGGGCGGTTCGTCGAGGTGCCGGTGTACAATCGCTATCGGCTCCCGGAGGGCGGCACCATCACCGGCCCCGCCATCGTACAGGAAGCCGAAGCGACCACGGTCGTGTGGCCCGGCGACCACCTGACGGTTGACGCGCAGCGGAACCTCGTGATCCAGGTGGAGATCCCGAGCGAAGTGACGGCCCCGGCCGGCGGAGGAATCCACCGATGAACACACCTGCGAATGGCAGACGCTCGACGGGCCCCGCTCCGGAGCACGCTGCGTTCGATCCCGTGTCCCTCGAGATCATGTGGAGCCGCCTCATCAGCATCACCGAGGAGTGCTGGGTCACCATCTGGCGCACGGCCTTCTCGACGATCATCGGCGAGGCCCAGGACTTCGGCTGCGAGTTGCTCGACGCGAAGGCGCAGTCAATCGCGCACTCGCCGCGATCGATGCCGGTCTTCAACCTGACCCTGCCGCGGGCGGTCAAAGCGCTCATGCAGGTGTTTCCGCCGGAGACGCTGGTCGAGGGTGATGTGCTTATTACCAACGACCCCTGGATCTGCGCCGGGCACCTGTTCGATCTAGCGGTGGTCACACCGGTCTTCCGGGAGGGCCGTCTGGCCAGCCTGGTGGGTTCGATCGCCCACTGCTCCGACATTGGCGGGACGAAGGACTCGGGCCGCGCGCGGGAGATCTACGAGGAGGGACTCCAGATCCCACCGCTGCGGCTCTACCGGGCCGGGCAGCTCAATAACGACCTGGCCGCGATGATCCGCGCCAATGTGCGCAATCCCGACGCGGTCTTCGGCGACATCCAGGCCCAGGTCGGCAGCAACCACGTCGGCGTCCAGCGCCTGCTCGCCTTCATGAACGAGTATAGCATGACCTCTCTGGAACCGATCGCCCAGGAGGTGCAGCACCGGACCGAGGCGGCGATGCGCGCCGCGATCCGGGCGCTTCCGGACGGCACATACCGCAGCGAGGTGGAAATCCAGGGGCCGGCGGGGGCGCTGCACATTCCCTGCGCCGTCATCGTCGATGAGGACGAGTTGACCGTCAACTGGGAGGGTGTCCCGCCTGAGCAAGCGATCGGTGCGATGAACTGCACCTATTCGTATGCAGCCGCGCACACCGTCTACGCACTGAAATCGATCCTGACGCCCGAGATTCCCTCAAACGCCGGCTGCTTCCGGCCCCTGCATGTCCTCGCGCCGACAGGCAGCATCTTCAACTGCTCCTATCCAGCGGCCGTGAACCAGCGCACGATGGCCGGATGGTTCTGCGGCCCGGCGATCTTCCGCGCGCTGGCCCCGGCCCTGCCCGAGCACGTGCAGGCCTTTACGGGACTGCCGGTATCGTCGAGCGCCTACGGCCAGGACCGCAACGGGCGCGTCTTCAATGACCACATCATGTTCGGCGGCGGCCAGGGCGGGGGCCAGCGTCATGACGGGACGTCGGGCCTGATGTATCCCACGTCGGCCGGCAACGTTCCGGTCGAGATGTTCGAGCAGCGGACATCGCTGCTGGTGGAGCGCAAGGAACTGATTCCAGATTCGGCGGGAGCGGGGCTACACCGCGGCGGGCTTGGGCAGCGGATGCGGCTGCGGAAACTCCATGACGACGGCATGCCCGTACTGGTACACGTGCTGCCTCACGGCATGGCGACGCCGATGGCCGGTCTGCGGGGCGGCGCCGCGGGCAGAGGCGCCGGACTGCGGGTCGAGGGCGCCACCGTCAGTGAGGGAGGCGCCATGTCGCAACTCGTCGAACTCCGCGAGTCCGGCGGCGTGATCACAGTGGATACGGCGGGCGGCAGCGGTTTCGGGAATCCCCGCGTGCGCGCGGCTGAACTGATTCAACGCGACCTCGAAGAAGGGTACGTGACCACAGAAGGACTGGCAGCCTATGGCGGTCTCGGACCCTCAGCCTGAAACCAGAACCGGTCCGCTCAGGAACTCGCAAGGCACACAGGCCTGACAGACGTGTATGATATGCGGGACAAACCGGTGAACGGGACCGTCGGCCGGTCCGGCCCGCCGATGGCGCGGGAGGGTGATGCCGTGTACTTCAAACAATTCCTCGACGAGCACAACGGCTGTGCATCCTATCTCATCGCGTCCCGGCGGTCGAACGAGGCCGCGATCGTCGATCCATCGATCATCATGGATCCCTACGAGATCGTGCTCCAAGAGCGCGGCTTCCGATTGCGGTACGTGATTGACTCCCATGTGCATGCGGACCACGTCTCAGGCGCGCGGCGGCTCGCCGCGCGGCATGGCGCCGAGTTGTGCCTCCACGAGTCGGCGCATCTGACATATCCCTTCCGCGGATTGAGGGACGGCGAAGTCCTGGAGTTGGGACAGTTGCGGCTCCGCGTTCTGCACACGCCCGGCCATCGCCCTGAGTTGATTTCGATCCTGATCGTGAACCCGCCGCGCAGCCCGGAACCGTCGATGGTGCTGACCGGTGATTCGCTCCTCGTCGGCGATGTCGGACGGCCTGACTTCGGTGGCGGCGATGCCCCCACCCAGTACGACAGCATGGGGCGGCTGCTGCGGCTGCCCGATTGGGTGGCGGTGTTCCCGGGGCACTTCGAGGGTGCGTGTGGCAAGGGGATGTGTGGCCGGCCCAGCACCACGATCGGGTTCGAGCGACTCTTCAATCCGCTGGCCAGGCTGGAGCGCGACCCGTTCGTCTCCAACCTGACGCGCACCGTGCCGGCCCGGCCGCTGAACATGATCGCCATCGAGGCGACCAATCGCGGCCTGGCCGAGATGTCCTGGGCGATGCTGACGTCGGCCCCGCCGGTCCGGGAGATCGGGATCGAGGCGCTGGAGCCTCTCCCACTCGCCGCGGTGATCCTCGATGTGCGCGAGCCCGAAGAGTACGCGCACGGCCACGTGCCGGGCGCGATCAGCGTGCCCCAGGCCGACCTGGCGACCCGATTGGACGTGGTGCCGCGTGACCGGCCGGTGTTCGTGATCTGTCAGAGCGGCATGCGGTCGCTGCGGGCGGCGCAGTTCCTCAGGCAGATGGGATACGAGCAGGTTGCGAACGTGCCCGGCGGGACTGACGCCTGGCGCCGGGCGGGGAAACCGGTCGAATTCGGCGACACGAGTCTCGAAGAGCCCCGAATCGTCGAGACCGGGTGGGCGCACGCCGGCGGGTTAGGCTAGGGCGACGGCCAGCCGCCGGAGAGAGTGCACGTATCGATAGTTTACGTACAGGTGGTCGTCCTCGTACTCCTGGTACTCATGCGGAATCCCCTGATGAGCTAATCGCCGGGACAGCAGACGGGCCCCGTAGTGACCAAAGTATTGGTCACGGTTGCCACAGTCAAAGAAGATAACCTGCATGGAGCGCATCGCCTGCTCGTAGGGCTCGACCATCTCCACCGGGTCGAGTGCGAGCCAGCGCGCCCATACGTCTGGAATGAGTTCGCCCGTCACCGTGTCCATGGGCAGGTCGAAGTAATAGGGCGGACGGGCGGGGTTCGGAGAGTAACACATCGACAGCGCGGCCACGTAGGCTCGGTCATCTCTCTTCGGCAGTGTCAGGAAATGCTCCAGGAACTTCTCGACACCACCCAGGCGGGTGATCTGGTTCAGGAACTCCCAGAAGAGCGGCCGATAGCACGCCTCAAAGTAAATGTCGCCGCTGTGGGACGCCACTGCGCTGAAGTGATCGGCATGCCGCATGGCCAGGGCCAGCGCGCCGTACCCGCCGCTCGACTTGCCATCCACGCCGCGATGGTCGCGGCCGGGCTTCGTGCGGTAAGTTCGATCGATATGCGGGATCAACTCGCCGACGATGTAGTCCTCGTACCGTCCGTTGGCCGGCGAGTTCAGATACTGGGCACCCCCAAACCGCGTGAACCCGTCGACCATGACCAGGATGGCTTTTGGGGCGCCCTCCGCGATGATCCTGTCCATGCACTGCGGGAGCGAGGGCACCCACGCGCTTCCATTGACCCCCCACAGCGCCGTCTGGCCGAAGCCGTGGAGCCAGTAGATCACCGGATACCGCGCATCGCTCTCTTCGTAGCCCGGGGGCAGATACACCGGGATGGTCCGGACGTAGGGATCACCATGAGGGTTCCCGCGCAGCGCGGTACTCTCGAATCGGTGAAGGATGATACGCCCTTCTCTCGGTGACACAGCGGTCCTCCCTCTGACGTCAGACTCGACCCGGCATTCGCTTGGTTCTCACTCGACTCCGCACCTTGGGGTCGAGCACATCGCGCAGCGCATCCCCGAGGATGTTCCAGGCTAGAACGAACAGTGTGATGGCCGCCGCGGGGAAGATGATCGTGTACCAGTATTGAAAGGCGTGGCCCGGGGCACCCATGATCCACCGCCGCGAAAAGGCGATCAACTGCCCCCAGTCGGCGTATCCGAGTTCCGTCCCCAGGCCGAGGAAGCTGAGGGCCGCGGACACGATGACGACATTGCCCATGTCGAGTGAGCCAAACACCAGGAAGGGGAAGATGGCATTCGGGATCACATGCCGCGCGGCGACCCGCAGGTTGCCCGCTCCGAGCGCCCGCGCGGCATCAACAAACTCCCGTTCCTTGACTCCCAGGATCTCCCCACGCATCAACCGCGCGTAGTTTGGCCAGTTGACCGCTGCGATGGCGATGACGACCTTGTCGAGGCCTTTCCCCAGGATCGCCACGATGACCACCGCTAGCACGAGACCTGGAAACGCCAGGAAGATATCGGTGATCCGCATCAGGACCTCGTCGATGAGCCCTCCGTAGTATCCTGCCGCGCTCCCCAGCACCAACCCGACGAGGACCGATACGCCGATGACGGTCAGGCTGATCTTGAACGTGGTTCGCGTTCCCCAGACCAGCCCGTAGTAGAGGTCGAACTGGTTCTCGGTCGTGCCGAAAGGATGCGCCCCGTTTGGAGGCCTCGGCTCGACCTCAAACCCCGCAGTCGGAATCAGGTACGGATCGCGTCCAGGCCGAGGGTGCGCAAGGAGTGGCGCCAGCGCCGCCACGACCAGAAACGCGAGCACGACCAACGTAGCCGTCAGCGAGAGGGGACGGCCGGTGACGGTGCGGAGCGCCGTGTTCATCTCAGGCGGATGCGAGGATCAATGTAGCTGTACAGGAGATCGACCACCAGATTGGCCACCACGGTCACCACGGCGATCAGCAGGGCGAATCCTGCCACCGCCGGGATGTCGAGCTGCAGCGCCGCGCTGGCCCCCCACCGGCCGACGCCCGGGAAGTTGAAGATGGTCTCCGTGATCACCACCCCGCCCAGCAACCCTACCAGGATCGACCCGCTCAGGGTGATGACAGGGATCAGGGCATTCCGGCGCGCGTGCCTGGCGATGACGACCGCTTCCAGTAGCCCTTTCGCACGAGCCGTCCGCACGTATTCCTGTCCGAGCACTTCGAGCATCGCCGCGCGGGTGATCCGCACGAGCGTCGCCGCCAGGAAGTAGGTCAGCGTCGCGACCGGCAGCACCAGGTGGCGGACGGCGTCCCAGAAGATCCACCAGGTCCCATTCAACGCGGCGTCAACGGTGAGCAGGCCGGTGTACTGCCTCAATTTCCCGGACTGGACAAAAAGCGACGCCGGCAGCGACAGGCGCTCGGGCGGGAACCAATCCAATTGGCCGTAGAACACGAAGAGGAGCAGCACTCCCCAGACAAACACCGGCAGCGAGTACCCCGTGATCGACAGGATGCGGGACAGGTGGTCGATGAGCCCGTCCTTGTGGATGGCCGCCTTCGTCCCCAGCCACACGCCGAGCAGAATAATGACCACGAATGCACAGAGCGTAAGTTCGACAGTCGCGGGAAAGAACGCGCCGATCGCCTGCGCGACCGTCATGCGCGCCGACGGCGAATATCCCAGGTCCCCATGCACCACCCCACGGAGCCAGTGCCAGTACTGAATGTACGCGGGTTTGTCCAGTTCATACTTCCGGATAATGGCCTGGATCGCCGTCGCCTGCTCGGGTCGCTGGACGAACAGCATGGCCCGGCTCGCCGGAGGAAGCGCCTGTAACAGGCTGAAGACCAGCAGCGTAACGCCGACGGTAACGACCGGAAGGAGCAGCAGGCGCCGGACGAGATACGCGCTCACGAGGTCAGGACCTGCCCCCGGGCCCGAGCCGCCCGGGGGCAGGCGCGGATCTTACTGCTTATAAATCGGATAGTAGTACCACTGCAGCGAGAACATAGGATTGGTGTACCAGCCGCGCACCCACGACCGGAAGGCCACCGGCGTGGTACCGTAACCCAGGTAGACGACCGGGACATCATCATACCCGATCTGCTGGATCTGGCGGTAGAGCGCCGCTCGCTTGAGCACGTCGGTTTCCGTCCGGGCCTGCTCGATCATCTTGTCCAGCGTTGGATTCGAGTAGCCGTACTGGGGGGCGTAGTTAGTCCCCGTGTGCATGTAGGCGGACACGAAGTTGTCGGGGTCGGCAAAGTCCGCGGCAAACCCCAGCCAGTACAGCGTCCCCTTGCGCGCGGCGATGTTGGGGAAGTAGCTCGGACCCGGCAGGGACCGAATATCCACCCGGAACTTCGGATTCAGCGCCTCCAAGTTCTCCTTCAGGATCCTGGTGCCAATAATACGGTGCGGGTTGCCGGCGTTGTACGTCATCGTAAACCTGAAGCCCCGCTCCCACACCTGCCCGCCCCATGCTTCTTTGAATTCCGCAATCGCTTTGGTTTGATCGGTGCCGTACCACTTGTTTCGCGCATCGTAGCCCAACAGGCCCTTGGGCACCGACCCGTTCCCCGGCGTCATCTTGCTCCGCCACGCCGACTGCCAGTACGATGCATAATCGAAGGCCTGGGCGATCCCGCGCCGCACGTGAATGTCGGAGAAGAAATCCGGCGGAATCCCGTTGCCGTCAAGCCTTCCGCTCCCGATGTCAGGATTGCCTTCGGCGTTGATCTTCATGTTCATGAAGAAACTCTGCGTGAAGAGCAGGGGGACATCTTCGACGATCCGGACGCCGGGCGCCCCGGTGAGCGCCGCCAGATCCGCATAGCCGACCTCAATGATGTCGGCGTCCCCCGACGTGAGCATCAAACGGCGGGCCGGAAAGTCCTCCGCCACCTTGAAGACGATCTGCTTGAGTTTCGCGGGCGCCCGCCAGTAGCCGTCCCAGCGCTCCAGCACAATCTGGTTCGTCGACCGGTTCCAACTCGTCAACCGGAAGGGGCCGGTGCCGGCATCCTTCTCGAAGAGCTCCATCTTGCTCGGGTCCGCCGGGTTGTTGTACCTGGCGAGAGTGGCTTTGGCACCGTCCCAGCCTCTGGCCTTGACCACCCCCGCCTTTGAATGTACGAGGGAGAAGGACGCCATGATGGACAGGAAGCCGCTGTAAGGCTCCTTGAGGGTAAACACGACGTCATCGCCCTTGACCTGGATCGCCCGGTCCATCTCGTCAAACACGGTGGGAATCAACTTGTCTTGAGCGTCACGGGTGCCGTCCCGTCCGATCAACGGGGTCAGGACGACGAAGGATCCCCCACTGTCACGATCCACCAGTGCGAACCGCATGATGGAGTACTTCACGTCCTCGGGCGTGAGCGTGGACCCGTCGTGGAACTTCACCCCTTTGCGAATGTGGAACGTATAGGTGCGCAGGTCCTTGGAGATGGTCCCGTCCTCCGCGGAGGGGACGTTCGTGGAGAGCATGGGGATGTAGTGACTGGTCGATCCGCCCAGATAGAAGATGAGCGGCTCATAGACCATGAAGGCGATGGGCTCGCGGCTGTAGACGTCGTAGGCCCATCCTGGATCGAGGCTGTCCGGAGCACCGATGCGCACGATCACGAGAGTGTCGGGGTTCTTGACCGACTGGCCCGTGGTGATGCCCACCAGACTCAGCGCCAACACCAGCGTCACGAAGAAGACGAACCCTCGACGCCCGGATGATTTCATTCAGACTCCTCCTCACCGCAAAGCGGTTGTGGTCGTGCCCCCCTCTTCTTCCGTGCGGGCGTGAAATCCTCGCCCGCCGCCTGTCCAGACGGCTTGTCCCTTGTGCAGCCACAGAACCAGTACACGCGCTTGACGACGCGGTGCAATTTGTGCTAACAATTAGGATTACTAGATTCCGGCAGTGATGGGGACCAGTAACGGCAGGAACGGCCCAAGCGAACCGGGATAGAGTGTGAACCGGCGGCCGGAACTTCCGTGAACCCATCCCCTGAGCTGTGGTTGAGGCGCGGCGGCACGGGTCACAGCGGCCCGGGGCGGAAAGGGACCGCGCGGAAGACCACCGGTTCGTGACCGATATCTCACGGTGAGTGCGCGGATTGCGGCAGGCACCGGCCGCCGCGGTCTGCGAACTGAGGTGGTACCGCGGAAGCCCCTTCCGCCCTTGGGCGGGGGGCTTGTGTGTTTCCGGGGGACGCCGTTCTTGGGCATGTGTCTCGTGGGCGGGCGTCGCCCGGGTGCACGGGGGATGGTGAGCGGGATGGATGCCACAATCGGATTTGTCGGCGCGGGCAACGTCACAGAGGCGATGATCCGCGGGCTGCGCGGCGCCGGGGTGGATGGCTCGCGCATCCTGGCAACCACGCGCCGCCGCTTTGAGCGCCTCGAGCATTTGAGGAACACGTGGGGGATTGTCCCCCTCCGAGATAAGGCGGAATTGAGCGCCGCGGCCTCCACGCTGATTCTCGCGATGAAGCCACAGGACATCGACGAGGCCATGACCGAACTGCGTCCACACGTCACCGACCGCCACCTGATCATCACCGTAATGGCCGGGGTCCCCTGCGCCTCGGTCGAGCAGTATCTGAACGGCACACCGGTGGTACGCGCGATGCCCAATCTCCCCATGGCGGTGCTGGCTGCGTCCACGGCGCTGGCCTACGGCCGCAACGCCACAGCCGACGACCGGGCAGCGGCGCGATCCCTGTTCAATCTCCTGGGCCACACCGTCGAGGTCAGCGAGGACACCATGGATGCGGTGACTGCCGTGGCGGGCAGCGGCCCTGCGTACGTCTACCTCTTCATGGAAGCACTGATCGAAGCCGCCATCCAGGGCGGACTGCCCCCGGACATCGCGAGAGAGATGGCGATCCAAACGGTGTACGGCGCGGCAAAACTCGTGAAGGAGACCGAGAGCGACCCGGCTGACCTGCGGCGCCGCGTGACGTCTCCCGGGGGCACGACAATGGCGGCGCTCACCGTCCTCGAGGCGCGCGAATTCAAACTGACAATTGGGGACGCCGTGAAGCAGGCCATCCGCCGCGCCGGTGAACTGGCGGCGCGCCGGTGAGGAATGCACTGGCTATTCGTGTGACCTGACCCCCCGCGGAATTCACCGGCCGCGGAACTGACCCCACGTGCTAGGATAGATTTATTCAGTCATGCGCATCGCGCCCGCTCGATTTCATCCGCTGGTCTCCCGGTGGTTCGCCGCGCGCTTCGGTCAACCGACCCCGCCACAGACCCTGGGGTGGGCTGCGATTGCCGAAGGCCGCGACACCCTGATCGCCGCACCGACCGGCTCAGGCAAGACCTTAGCGGCATTCCTGTGGGCGATCAACGGCCTGGTCGAGGCGGCGTCAGACGGCCGGCTGGCAGGCGAAACGGCGATTATCTACATCTCCCCACTCAAAGCGCTGGGCAACGACGTCCAGAAGAATTTGAACGAGCCGCTGGCCGGGATCCGGGCATTGGCGACGTCGGACGGGGCGACGCTGCCTGACATCAGGGTGGCGGTGCGGTCGGGCGATACTCCAGCCCGCGAGCGCAGCATGATGATTCGCCGGCCGCCGCACATCCTGATCACCACGCCGGAGTCGCTCTACATCCTGCTCACGGCGGAGCGTAGCCGTGAGTTCCTTCGCACAGTACGCACGGTCATCGTGGACGAGATCCACGCGATCGCCGGGGACAAGCGCGGGGTGCACTTGGCGCTCTCGCTTGAACGCCTCGACGCCCTCACAGGCCGTCGCTGCCAGCGCATCGGTCTCAGTGCGACGCAGAAACCGATCGGGGAGATCGCGCAGTTGCTAGTGGGCGCGCAGCGGGTGGCGACGGACGGCGCGCCCGACTGCTCGATCGTGGACGTCGGGCATCGCCGGCCGTGGGACCTGACGGTGGGGGTCCCGGAGCAACCGCTCGGTCCGATCGCCAGACACGAGATGTGGGCGGAGATCTACGACCGGATCGCGGACCTGGTCCGCGGCCACCGCTCGACGCGCGTCTTCAGGCACCCACGCCGGGTGGTCGAGCGGGTAGGGCCTCAGCGCCCGCCGCGGGTCGGGGAGGGCAAGGTGGCCGCGCACCACGGCAGCCTGGCCCGGCACATTCGTCTGGATGCCGAACAACGCTTAAAGTCGGGCGACCTCCCGCTAGTCGTCGCCAGCGCATCCCTGGAACTTGGAATCGACATCGGCGATATTGACCTGGTCTGTCATCTCGGCGCGCCGCGCTCGTTGGCCAGCTTGCTGCAGCGCGTGGGCCGGTCGGGGCACTGGCTCGGCAGCACGCCGAAGGGAATCATCTTCCCGATGACGCGTGACGAACTGGTCCAGTCGGCAGCGGCGGTGCGCGCAGTCCGGGCGGGCGAACTCGACCGTGTATTCATCCCCGAGCAGCCGCTCGATATCCTGGCGCAGCAGATCGTCGCAATCGCGGCCAGCGGAGAGATCAGTGAAGATGCGCTCTGGCAGCTGGTGCAACGCGCCTATCCGTACCGCAACTTGCCGCGCACCGAATTCGAGCAGGTCATCGAGATACTGTCCGAAGGCGTCGCGACCTCCCGCGGCCGGCGGAGCGCGCACCTCCACCGCGATGGCGTCCACGGGATGCTGCGGGGCCGGCGGGGGGCGCGGCTGGCCGCGATCACCTCCGGCGGCGCGATCCCAGATACCGCCGACTACGACGTCATCGTTGAACCCACCGGCACATTCGTGGGCAAGGTGAACGAGGACTTCGCGATCGAGAGCATGGCCGGGGACATCTTTCTGCTGGGCAACGCCTCCTGGCAGATCAAGCGCATCGAGGCGGGGCGGGTGCGCGTCGAAGACGCCCACGGGGCGCGGCCCAGCGTCCCCTTCTGGCTTGGGGAGGCGCCAGGGCGCACGCGTGAACTCTCCGCCGCGGTATCGGACCTGAGACACCAGGTGGCCGAGCGGCTCGGGGGCGGGCTCAATAGCCGCGAGGACGCCATCAACTGGCTGAACGCCGAGGCGGGCGTAGATCGTCCCGGCGCCGAGCAGATCGCGGCCTACATCGCCGAGACCGTAGCCGCGCTGGGCTGTGTCCCGACGCAGCAGACCATTGTGGCGGAACGGTTCTTCGACGAAGCCGGCGGCACGCAGTTGGTCCTGCACACACCGTTCGGCAACCGCGTCAATCGCGCGTGGGGCCTGGCGCTGCGTAAGCGGTTTTGCCTCACCTTCGACTTCGAACTGCAGGCGGCCGCCACCGACGATGGGATCGTGCTGTCGCTGGGCGAACAGCACAGCTTCCCGCTGGAGACCGTGTTCTCGTTCGTGCGTCCCTCGACGCTGGACGGCGACCTGACGCAGGCGCTACTGCCCTCCCCAATGTTCACCAACCGCTGGCGGTGGAACGCCACACGATCTTTGGCCCTGCTGCGACATTCGGCTGGACGGCGGGTGCCGATGCCGATCCAGCGGATGCGCGCCGAGGATTTGATGGCGGCGGTCTTCCCCGACCAGGTGGCGTGTCAGGACAACCGGATGGGACCGATCACGCCGCCCGACCATCCACTGGTGAACGAGACAATCCGCAACTGCCTGCATGAGGCGATGGATCTCGATGGGCTGCGCGAGATCGTCGTCGCGATGGATCGCGGGGAGATCAAGACGGTTGCAGTCGAGACGTCTGCGCCATCGCCGGCCTCGCACGAGATCCTCAACGCCAACCCGTACGCGTTTCTTGATGATGCGCCGCTGGAAGAACGGCGGGCCCGCGCAGTCTCGCTCCGGCGCGTGGATCCCGACCTGGCCCGCGGCATCGGCGCGCTCGATCCGGCGGCGATCACCGAAGTCGCGTCACAGGCCTGGCCGGATGTGCGCACCGCCGACGAACTCCACGATCACCTGCTGACGGTCGGGCTGCTCCCGGTCGAAGAGGTGGAATCCTGGGCCGCCTTTGCCGATGAACTGGTTGGGGGGGATCGGGCGGCGGTCCTCACCTGGCAGGATGAAACTGGCCGCACGCGCCGCGCGTATGTCACTGTGGAGCGGTTGCCCATGGTCCATGCGGTGCTGGACGCATCAGATGCGGCGGGGGCCGACGCCGTGCGGTCCATTGTGCACGGATGGATGCAGTGCAGCGGCCCGGTGACGATCGCCGGCTTGGCGCAGCGCACCGGCCTGCGCGCCGGCGACGTCGGCATCGCGCTGGCCGCGCTCGAAGGCTCCGGCGCCGTGATGCGCGGCCGCTACACCCCCGGCGCCCAGACGGAAGAATGGTGCGAGCGCCGCCTGCTCTCGCGGATCCACCGCCTGACCGTTGGGCGGCTGCGCCGCGAGATCGAAGCCGTGACGACCGCCGATTTCATGCGATTCCTCTTCCGGTGGCAGCACGTCCAGCAGGACACTCAACTGCACGGGCGTGATGGGCTGGCACAGGTGATCGGCCAGTTGCAGGGACTGGAACTCGCCGCGCCGGCATGGGAAGAGCACGTGCTCCCGGCGCGCGTGCGCCCGTATGACCCGGGCGACCTTGAATACCTGTGCCTGGCGGGAATGGTCACGTGGGGCCGGCTGGTGCCCAACGGCGGTGCCGTCGAGGACGATGCTGAGCGCCAGACGGTAGGCGCGAACTCTCGGCGGGCTGTCCGTCGTCGTCAGGCCCCGACCCGCAACGCGCCCATCGCCTTTGTGCTGCGGGACGATCTCGCGTACTTCCTCGACCGCCCGCACGAAGCGCACGATCTTCTCGACGACCTACCTTCGGCCGCGGCCGACATCGCGCGCTACTTGCAGCAGCGCGGGGCGTCGTTCCTGGCCGACATCGTCAGAGGCACAAGGCGCATGCCTTCAGAGGCTGAAGACGCTCTCTGGGAACTCGTGTCCCGCGGGCTGGTAAGTGGAGACGGAGTGGCCGGCCTGCGCCGACTGCTCAAGGTTGGCGCCAAGCGCCGGGAGCACCGGCTGCGCGGACTCGGTCTCCGCCCTCACGTGCGGTCACTTCCCGTCGGACGGTGGGCGCTGTGGCAGCCGGGCGGTGAACCGGTCAGCCGTCACGAGGCCGTCGACACACTCGCGAAGCAGTTGCTGCGGCGTTACGGCGTAGTCTTTCGCGATCTGCTGGCCCGTGAGCGAAGCGCGCCCGCGTGGCGTGTCCTCCTCGAGGTCTACCGGCGGTGGGAAGCTCAGGGGGAGATTCGCGGCGGCCGGTTCGTGGCCGGATTCATCGGCGAGCAGTTTGCGGTGCCCGAAGCGGTGGAGACACTACGGGCCGTGCGCCGCGCGCAGGCCGACAATGAGATCGTGGTGATCCCGGCGGCCGATCCGCTCAACATGATGGGGATCCTGCTTCCGGGCGCGCGCGTCTCTCCGTTCTCTGGCTTGGCGATCGCCCACCGCAACGGCGCGCCGGTGGACGTGGCACCTCTGGGAGCGTTGCTCAGCCGTCTCCAGAAGAGCGCGGATCAGACCGTTCGATCGGGAATCTCGCGTGTGTCGCCCTGATCCGCTCGCCGGTCGCCGACGAGCTCTTTAGCCCACGTGCTCGCCCTTGTCAATTCCTGAGCCTCTGAGGAACCTAATGGGGGGTCTGGCATGCGCCACGCTGACCCTTGGCGCGCTGGCCCTCGGTGCGCTGGTGCTGATCGCGCCGGCCGCAGGGAATCTGGCCTGGGCGCAGACCGATCCAACCGCTCAGCCCGCGCCACAGATCCAGATGCAGCCGGTTGTGACGACGGGTCTCTCGGATCCCCTCTACCTCATCCACGCCGGTGACCGCTCGGGACGGCTCTTCGTCGTCGAGCAGGCCGGCGTCATCCACATTATCGAGCACGGCAGGCTGCTCCCCACACCGTTCCTGGACATCCGCAGCCGTGTCGTCTCGGGCGGCGAGCTCGGCCTGCTCAGCGTGGCGTTCCACCCCGCGTATGCCAGCAACGGGAGGTTCTTCGTTAACTACACGAGCAATCGGGGCGGATTGAAGACCGTGATCGCCGAGTATCACGTCTCATCCGGCGACTCGAACGTCGCCGACCCGACCGAACGGGTGATCCTGGAGATCGCGCAGCCCTTCCGCAACCACAACGGCGGCCTCAACCTTTTTGGATCCGACGGCATGCTGTACATCGGCATGGGAGACGGAGGCTCGGCCGGCGATCCGTCCAACAATGGGCAGCGCCTGGACACGCTGCTCGGCAAGTTGCTGCGGATCGACATCAACGGGTCACCCTATCGCGTCCCTCCAGACAATCCGTTCGTCTCGAGGCCGGGGGCGCGCCCCGAGATCTGGGCCCATGGCCTGCGAAACCCGTGGCGCTTCTCGTTCGATCGCACCAACGGCCGGCTGTTCGTTGCCGACGTCGGCCAGGACAAGTGGGAAGAGGTCGACATCGTCGAGAAGGGCCAGAACTACGGCTGGCGGATCATGGAAGGCAACCACTGCTACAATCCACCCACAGGATGCTCCACCATAGGTTTGCAGATGCCCATCGCCGAGTACGGCCACGACCTGGGATGCTCGATCACCGGCGGGTACGTCTACCGGGGTTCTCACATTCGAGGATTGGCCGGCCGGTATCTCTTTGGCGACTACTGCAGCGGGCGGCTCTGGGCTCTGACCGAGGCGAGTCCGGGGCGGTGGACGATGACGCAGTTGCTGTCGACGGGGTTCCAGATCAGTTCGTTCGGAGAGGATCAAGACGGCGAAGTCTACGTCATCGACTACCGGGGTGGAGTGTACCAGCTCGTGGGGCAATAGGCGGACGCCAGAAATACCCCGGGAGCGGCGAGGGATTTCCATCCTGGCCGCGCCGGCGCGCCCACTGCAGACGAGCCCTCCTGGGGCGTCGGGATCGGTCTATGGGACTTTAATGTGGTTAACGGCCAGCGTCGCCGTGATAGCCACGACGCCGGCCGGGACCACGACGTGGCCTCCCCGGATGAGGGCCCCGGCGGCCAAGCCGACCGGCCCCAGCAGAATCAATCCCGCCACGCTGGTGCCGACCGCGCCACCGGTATCCTTGGCTTCCCTGAAGTTTTCCGGCGTGATGTCGACGGGCGACAGCTTGATGGGCAGCCCATCAACCCCCAGCGTGTTGATGAAGTCGATGTGCACGCGCGCACTCTTGCCGAAAATCCCCGGTGGCGACACCGACGTGATGAGTCCCTGCGCCGAGGTGCCCTTCTTGACGATCACCTTCCGCTCCACAACAACGTCCTGGGCCACGGTAAACGGCACTGCTTCTCCTTCGCGGACCGCATTCGAGTCCACCCGGGTAGCAAAGCTCAGCGGCACCTGCGTGCCCGCTGGGGCAGTGACCTCGGTCTGCGCAAAGGCCACCGGCGACACTGAGAGGCTTAGTGCCAGCAGGAGAAGGCTCAAGGTCCTGACTCCACGCATCATTGTCATCCCCTTTCTCGAATTTGCGGCATGATCATGCATGATTCGTCCCACGGGCCTCACCTGCTACTACGGATACGGCTCGGCAGGTGTTCAGCGACACGGGCGGTTGTTATAGTGAGGAGGTTCGACGCGCTCAGAACCTGGAGGCCCCATGGACTGGACCGCATTGAACGCTGTAGCGTCTGTCATCTCGGCGGTCGCCTTTCTGGCCGGCACGATCGTGGTGGCGATGCAGTTGCGCCACATGGCCAAGGACCGGTACGTCGCCGCCACCGGCACCCTCTTCGAGATCTGGGAATCCCGCGAGTTCCAGGAAGCCCAGATGTGGATTCTGCACCGCCTGGAGGAACGAACCTGGGATGAGTTCCTGGCGAAGCACCGGGCGGATTTCGGAGAGGGCGCGTTTCATCGGGTGGGCGGCTTTTACAACCGCGTCGGGACACTCATCTTGCGACGGCTGATCGACAAAGATGTCACGCTCCGCACAATGGGTGGATACGCGATCGCGGTCTGGCGAAAGATCGAGCCCCTGGTGCGTGAAGCGCGGCGCGTAGAGCATTCCAACCTGTTCGAGGATTTTGAACGGATACTGCCCGATTGCTTCGAGTGCTACGCGCCCGAGCTCGCAGTCCCGACCCCGGTGGCGCTGAAGGGGGATCGCAGTTTCGTCGAGACCGAACCCGAGGCGGCGAAGCGCATCGTGGCGCGCGACCGGGACATCAGGGATGAGGCCTCGGTTCAAACGGTGCCCCCGGAGCAACTGCGCCAGATGCTCGACCGGGGGGAACCGGTGACGGTGCTCGACGTGCGCAGCCGGCAGTCGCATGCCGATGCCCGCGCCTCGATCCCGGGCAGCCTGCGCATCGCGCCGCAGGAGATCCCGGAGCGCTTCGGCGAGATCCCGCGCGACCGGCTCACGGTCGCCTACTGCACCTGACGGGACGAAGCCACCAGCGCCCGTGTGGCGCGGTTCCTCCAGGAGCAGGGGTACACGCAGGTCGCGGTGCTGAAGGGCGGGTGGCAGGCCTGGGTGGACGGCGGCCATCCAACGGCACCGAAGGCTGTGACGGGGGGCGCACAGCAGGTCTAGCGGGGCGCCAGGAGTGGGCAAGTATCTGTCGTGAGCGTCAAAGGCTCTGCTCCCTTGCGCGCTCTCGACGCCATCCTCGATCCGGCCCGCCGGCCCGGTCTGGAAGCGACCGAGCACTTCATGTCGTGGCTGCGGTTCGGGATCAGCGCGTCGGCCGCGGCCGCGTACCTGCTCTCCCTCCCGCAGTTTCGTCCGGTCGGAGGCCGCTGGGAAGCCCTGATCGCCGTGGCGTTCCTGTACTCGATCCCCCACATCTTTGTCGTGCCGGGCCGACCTACCCGCTGGACACGCCTCCGAATCCTGCTTAACACCATTCTCGACTTCATCCTCGTCACCGTGACGGTGTCGATGACCGGCGGTGTGGACAGCACATTCTTCTGGCTCTATCCTCTGACCATCGTCGGCAACGTCCTCAGGTACGGCGACATGGCCGGCGCGCTCACCGTGGGCGGCAGCATGATCGCCGTCGGCCTAGTCGGACTGTGGCAGGGGTCGACACCCACCGCCCTGCTGACGGCCCTGGCGACCCGCCTTGGGTTCTTCTGGATCCTCTACTTCATGGTCGCCCACCTCAGCCAATTCGCGGTGCGCATGGAGCGAGTCGCCCGCAAGGGGACCCAGTTGATGGAGGCTATCGGCCGCATCGGCGTGCCGGTGAACCTGGCTGGTAACGTCTCGCTCGCACTCCAGGCCGTCTGCGAGGAGATCACGATCCTCTTCGATGTCGATCACGTGTTCATCTGGCTCGTGCAGCGGAACGAGCTGGTCGGCGCGGCGACCACGGGCCCGAACAAAGACGAGTTCCTCGCCCTCCACCGCCCTCTGGACGATCCCAACCTGCTTGGCGCCCGCGTGGTGCGCGAGCGCCGGCCCCTATACATGAACAGCGTGCGCTATCACGGCGACGGGACCGACGCCAGAATCGCACACTCCTTCGGCATCCAGGCGATCGCCGGCATCCCGCTCATCCACGGCGACGCATCGGTCGGCGTGATGATGCTGGCCGATACCAGGAATCCGCAGCGATTCCGTGAGGAGGACCTGGCGCCGGCGATGCTGTTGGGGAACCTGGCCGCGACCGCCCTGTACCACGCGTCGATGCACGATCAGCTGCAGAAAGCCTACACCCGCACGCTGGAGACGCTGGGCGAGGCCATCGACGTCCGCGACGCCTACACCGGAGGCCATTCCCAGCGGATCAAGCGGTACGCCGAGCAGATCACCCGGGCCGTCGGCTGCTCCGCGGAGACGATCGAGCACATCCGTACGGCGGCGATGCTACACGACATTGGCAAGATTGGAATTCCGGACGGCATTCTATTGAAACCCGGCCACCTGACCGAGCGCGAAATGGCAATTATGAAGAGCCACTCGCTCATCGGGGCCCGGTTGCTGCGCACCGCGGGATTCCCCGACGAGGTCGTCACGCTCGTGCGGCACCTCCATGAGCGCTACGATGGATGGGGCTATCCCGGCGGGCTCAAAGGCGAGGAGATCCCACTCGGGTCGCGGATCCTGGCCGTCGCCGACACGTATGAGGCGATGACGTCCGACCGGATCTATCGATCCGCGCTGGATCCGGAGGACGCGTTTGCCGAACTGCGCCGCTTCAGCAAGATACAGTTTGATCCCGCGATCGTCGAGGCATTCATCGGCACCCAGGAGTCGCTGGCTCCCCCCGAACACCAGGACGATCAGCCGCCGGGTATGGCCGACCCTGCGGGGGTGTTCGCTTCGGTCGCCGCGTGCCTGCTCAATCGCTTCGGCCAGTTCGCCGGAGAGCAGGTGGTGGGCACAATAGTCCACCGGATCGTGGCGGAGGCCGAGCGGAGAGGTTGGACCATCCGTATGCGGGACGGCACCCTCGAGGTGGAGACGGAACAGCGCCAGGCCATGTTGGAGGCCCGCCGCCAGGTGCTCTCATGGCTGCTCCTCGGCATCGAGCAACTCGGGGGCACCCGGATCGCGCTGCATCTGCTCACCGAGGCGGTCGAGCAGTTGTCGCCGCCGGGGCGCGAAGTGTACCGCGTGTTGCTCTCACCCACGCAAGGCGAGGAGGCAGCCAGCGCCTACCAGGGCGAGGCCGTCCGGAGCGCCGCCTTGTAAGACAGTCGCGTCGGGCCTGACCACGGTTTCTGCTTTACTTCCCCCGTCCATGAACGGTACGATGCTCTCGGTTACCTGCCCCGCACACCGTGACGCTGTAGAAAGGTGATCTGTCATGCCTGAGTTGAGCAACCCGTTTGGAGCGCGCGAGACGCTGCAGACTCCGGCGGGATCGGTACACGTCTTCCGGCTCGACCGACTGGAGCGCGCCGGGCTCGGCCGGATCGACCGGCTGCCATGCTCGATCCGCATCCTGTTGGAGCAGGCCCTTCGGCAGTGCGACAACGTCAAAGTGACCGAAGACGACGTGCGCGCGATCGCGGGATGGGTGCCGAATCCCGCCGACCGTGAGGTCCCGTTCCTGCCCGCGCGCGTGCTCATGCAGGATCTCACCGGCGTCCCCGCGATCGCCGACCTGGCCGCGATGCGCTCGGCGATGCGCCGCCTGGGCGGTGATCCCGCCCGCATCAACCCGCTCAACCCGGTGGACCTGGTGATCGACCACTCGGTGCAGGTGGACGCCTTCGGGTCGGTCGGGGCGATCATGATCAACGCGGAGCGCGAATTCGAGCGCAACCGCGAGCGCTATGCATTCTTGAGGTGGGCGCAGAAGGCGTTCAGGAATTACCAGGTGGTCCCGCCGGATACCGGCATCTGCCACCAGGTAAACCTCGAATACCTGGCCACGGTCGTCGGCACGAGCACGACCGCCGGCCGCACAACGGTGTTTCCCGACTCGGTGGTCGGCACGGATTCCCACACGACGATGATCAACGGGCTCGGCGTGCTGGGATGGGGCGTGGGTGGCATCGAGGCCGAGGCGAACATGCTCGGCCAGCCACTGTTCATGCTGCTGCCTGAGGTCGTGGGATTCAAACTCACCGGGACGCTGCGCGACGGCGTCACTGCCACCGACCTGGTGCTGACCGTTACGGAGATCCTGCGCAAGCGCGGCGTCGTGGGTAAGTTCGTCGAGTTCTTTGGCACCGGGCTGAGCGCGCTCGCGCTGCCCGATCGCGCGACGATCGGCAACATGGCGCCCGAGTATGGTGCGACCATCGGGTTTTTCCCGGTGGACCAGGAGACGCTGGCCTACCTGCGCGTGACCGGACGCGCCGAACCGCACGTGGCGATGGTCGAAGCCTACTGCAAGGCGCAGGGCCTGTTCCGGACCGATACCACGCCGGCGCCCGAGTACAGCGACGTCGTCGAACTCGACCTCGACACCGTCGAGCCGAGCCTGGCCGGGCCGAAGCGGCCCCAGGACCGTGTGGCGCTGGGGATGGCCAAGCGGGCATTCCGCAGTGCGCTGACCGCGCCTGTCGCGCAGCGCGGCTTCGGCCTGAGCGAGGACCAGGCGAAGCGCTCGGTGCCGGTGCGGTTCAATGGCACGAGCGCCGAACTCGGGCACGGCGCCGTGGTCATCGCGGCGATCACCTCGTGCACCAACACATCGAATCCCTCGGTCATGGTCGGCGCCGGGCTCGTGGCGAAGAAGGCCGTCGACCGCGGACTCCAGGTGCCCCACCACGTCAAGACCAGCATGGCGCCGGGCTCTCGCGTGGTGACCGAGTACCTGCGCGACTCGGGCCTGCTCGCCTCGCTCGAGGAGCTCGGATTTCACGTGATCGGCTATGGCTGCACGACCTGCATCGGCAACAGCGGGCCGCTGCCCGATCCCGTGGCGACCGCGGTCCGCGAGGGCGACCTGGTGGCGGCCGCCGTGCTGAGCGGCAACCGGAACTTTGAGGGCCGCATCCATCCCCAGGTGAAAGCCAACTACCTGGCCTCTCCCCCGCTGGTCGTCGCCTATGCGCTGGCCGGCCGCATGGACGTCGACCTGACCACGGAGCCGCTGGGACAGGACCGCAGCGGGCAACCGGTGTACCTGCGGGACATCTGGCCGACGCAGGACGAGATCCGACGCGTGATCCATGACGCGCTGCGGCAGGAGCAGTTCCGCAAGCAGTACGCGCACGTCTTCGAGGGCAACGACGCCTGGAAGAGCATGCCCACGCCGTCCGGCCAGGTGTATGAGTGGGATCCTGCCTCAACCTACATTCAGGAGCCGCCCTACTTCATGGACCTGCCGCCCAAACCAGCGGCAGTGCGCAACATTAGCGGCGCGCACGCGCTGGTGGTGCTCGGCGACTCCATCACGACCGATCACATCTCGCCGGCCGGCTCGATCGCGGCCGACAGCCCGGCTGGTCGCTACCTGATCGACCGCGGTGTCAACCCGGCGGATTTCAACACGTACGGTGCGCGGCGCGGCAACCATGAGATCATGATGCGGGGGACGTTTGGAAACATCCGCGTCAAGAACCAGATGCTGCCGGGCACGGAAGGACCAAAGACCGTCCACCTGCCGAGCCGCGAAACGATGTTCATCTATGACGCCGCGGTGCGCTACCGGCAGGATGGCGTGCCGCTGGTGGTCATCGCCGGCAAAGAGTACGGCAGCGGGAGTTCGCGCGACTGGGCGGCCAAAGGCCCGTTCCTGCTCGGCGTGCGGGCGGTCATCGCGGAGAGTTATGAACGCATTCACCGCAGCAACCTGGTCGGGATGGGCGTTCTGCCCCTACAATTCGCAGACGGCCAGACCCGCGAGACGCTCGGGCTAACCGGCTTCGAGACCTACGCCATCGACGGCATCGCCGATGGCCTCAAGCCGCGCCAGCGCGTCAGGGTCCGCGCGACGCGTGAGAACGGGACCGAGACCACCTTTGAGGCGCTGGTCCGAATCGATGCGCCGGTGGAGGTAGAGTACTACCGGCACGGTGGGATCCTCAACATGATGCTGCGGCAGTTGCTGCGGGGGTAGCCGATGTTCGTCGTGATGAACCGGATCTCCGTCAGCCCGTCATTCGTCGAGGCCTTCGAGGAACGCTTCCGCCACCGCGCGGCGGAAGTGGACAAGATGCCGGGATTCATCCGCAATCTCGTGCTGCGGCCGGCGTCACCCGACGATCCTTACGTTGTCATAACCATGTGGGAAACGAAGCAGGCTTTCGAAGCGTGGACGCAGTCCGACGCCTTCCGCAAGGGCCACGCACGCTCCGGCACGCTCACGCCCGACGCGTTTCGGGGGCCCAGCCGTCTTGAGATGTTCGACGCCTTCGTGGATTCGGCCGGTATGTGATCGATTCGCCTCCTGCTGAGGAACCCTGAGCACGAGACAGCCGGGGGGGCACCGACGCCAGACTCCCCGGCAGCCCGGACGTCGCGCGCTTACTGCATCATCCCTTTCTCAGCATGCTCCAGGAGGTTCTGCACTGTCCATCCCGCGGCCCTGGCCTTTTCGATCGTCGTCGCCTTGAGGCCGGTGGCGGCGTTCTCGTTGGCCAGCTCGACCCATGGAATCACCATGACGTACTTGCCACCGGCATCCTTGGCATCGACGAGCAACCCGTTGCCCTGGCACGGATTTGCACCCATGGCCTTGAACATCGCCCCTTTTGGCCCCTCGATACAGTTGACGATGTTCTGCAGGTACTCCTTGACTACCGACAGGCTTTCGGCCTTTTGCGCGGCCTTCGCCTGAGCGATCGCCGTCTTCAGCTGCCCGGCGGCCATCATTCCCATGTCAGCCGCGGACGTGACCGCTACCACCAACCCCACCGCGGCGACGACTCCTGCCACCGCAAGCAGCCGCCTTCTCATACCCATTGCTGCCACCTCCTGAAAACTGGTCTCATCCCCCAGCTTCGGAGGCGGAC
>JBGPLF010000021.1:0-25909 GCA_041486265.1 bacterium | reverse complement strand
GTCCGCGACCGCCGCCCCCGCGCCCCGCCTGGACGCCGTGCTGGCGACGCTGCGCGGACGGCAGATCCACGTCCTGGGCCCGTCGGGAACCGAAGGCTCGACCGTCATCGACTTCCTGCTCAGGCATGGGATCAGCACAATCGCCGCCCACGACCTTGAGCCTGGCGAACGCCTTGCGGCGACGGTCGAACGAACGCACCCGTGGCTCGACGCGGCGGGCTGCGCCGCGCTCATCGAGCGCCTGCGGGCCGCACCGATCGTGTGGCGGCAGGGACCGCAATATCTTGAGGGCCTCGACGCGGCCGAGATGATCTTTGTCCCGCAGTCCTGGTTTCGGCACCGGCAGAACGCGCCGGTGCGCGCGGCCGCTGACCGCGGGATCCTCCTGTCCAGCATGACGCGGCTGTTCTTTGAGGTGTGTCCCGGCCCGATTCTCGGCGTGACCGGCACCAACGGTAAGTTCACCGTGGTGACGCTGATCGCGGCGATGCTCGAGGCCGCCGGAGTGCCGGTCGTCGTCTCCGGGAACGACCGGACGCATGTGCCCGCCCTCTACGCGCTCGACCGGCTGGACCCGCAGACGTGGCTGGTGCTCGAGATCAGCAACCGGCAGCTTGTCGGCCTGCCGTACAGTCCCCACGTTGCGGTCGTCACCAACATCGCGGCGCACCATCTGGACGACCACGGCTCGATGGACGCTTACATCGAGGCGAAGCGGACCATTGTGCGCTACCAGACCGGCCGCGATGTGGCTGTGCTCAACGCCGACGACCCCGTGGTTGCCGCGTTTGCAAATGGCGTGGCATCCACCATTCACTGGTTCAGCCCTCGGCGAGCGGTCCCGCGAGGATCGTTCGTCGATCGCGGGCAGATCGTACTGGCGGGAGATCCGCCCCGAGAGGTGCTGGCGGTCGGCGATCTGGCCGTGCCCGGCGCGCACATGGTCGAGAACGCCCTCGCGGCATGCGCTGCTGCCGCCTGCGCCGGGGTCGAGCCGGCCGTGATGGCCGGGGTGCTGCGCGCTTTCCGCGGCCTGCCGTATCGCTTCCGGCTGGTCGTTGAGCGCGACGGCATCGCGTTTTTCGAGGACTCGCTCGGCACGAATCCCACCTCGGCCTCAGCCGCCATCCGCAGCATGACACGGCCATTTCACCTGATCGCCGGAGGTCTGCGCAAAGCCGCGCAGCCCGAGGACTTCGTGCCGATGGTGCGGGCCCTCGAAGGCTCGCCGGTAAGAGCAGCGTACCTGATCGGCTCGACCGCGGCCACCCTGGCCGAGGCGATTGGCGGGATGGCCTCGCCGCCATCCATTGTGCAGGCTGGGACACTGGAGGCCGCGATGACCGCGGCGTGGGACGCGGCCACCCGGGGAGACGCGATCCTGCTCTCGCCCGGATGTGAGAGCTTCGATCAGTTTGCCGACTATCGGCAGCGGGGCGATCGCTTCTGCCTGCTGGTGGACACGCTGCCCGGGCGGACGGGCAACCGCGACGCCGGCGGTTCTCGTGCCGGCGACGCGCGCGCGGGCCAGAGGGCGCCGCGATGAACGCGCCGATGCCGGTCCTCAACCGGCGCTCAGGTGACGTCGTCCTCTTCGCCACCGTCCTGGCGCTGCTGGCCATCGGGCTGGTGATGGTTTACAGCGCCAGCAGCGTCGTCGCCTACGACAGGCTCGCGGACAGCGCGTACTTCTTCAAGCGGCAGGCGATGTGGACCGTGCTGGGACTCGCGGCGATGTGGGTGGCCCGCAGCATTCACTACCAGCGGCTGCGCCCGCTCGCGGTCCCGCTGCTGCTTGTCTCCTTGGCCATGCTGGTCGCTGTGTTGGTCCCGGGCATCGGCCGTGTGGCCGGCGGCGCCCGGCGCTGGATCGTCCTTGGCCCCGCCAGCTTCCAACCCGTGGAGGTGGCCAAGCTGTCGCTGCTGATCTATCTGGCACAGTTCGGCGCGCGCCGCGGCCCGGCGATCCGAAATCTGCGGAAGGGCGTGCTGCCCCCGCTCGCTGTGGCCCTGTTGCTGGCGGCCCTGGTGCTCAGGCAGCCCAACGCCGGGTCGGCGTTGATGTTGATTGGCGTGGCCGTCGTGGTGCTGTTTCTCGCGGGCGCCCGCCTGGCCCACCTCGGGCTGCTCGCGGCGGCCGTGCTGCCGGCCGCGGCGGTGGCCGTGGTGGCGGCCCACTACAGGCTGCAACGCATCCTGACGTTTCTCAATCCCTGGACCGATCCGCAGGGCACCGGTTTCAACGTCATTCAATCGATGCTGGCCTTTGGGTCCGGCGGTCTCTTCGGAGTCGGGCTCGGCGCCAGCAGCCAGAAGTTCTTTTACCTGCCCGAGCGGCACACCGATTTCATCTTTGCGATTGTGGGCGAAGAACTCGGACTAGTCGGCTCCGCGGGGCTGCTGGTGCTCTTTGCGCTGTTCGCCGTCCGGGGCCTCCGGATCGCCCGCGCGGCACCCGACCGCTTTGGCGCGCTGCTGGCCGCGGGCATCACGGCCACCATCACCGGCCAGGCGCTGCTCAACATGGGCGTGGCGACCGGGATTCTGCCGGTCGCCGGCATCCCGCTGCCCTTCGTGAGTTTCGGCGGATCCTCGCTGCTGATGACGATGATTCAAGTCGGGATCCTGTCAAATATCTCCATGTATACGCAGCGCGACGCGCTGGCTGCCGTCGAGCGGCGGCCGCCCGCGGTTGCGCGCGAGAGCGCCTGGGGGGTCTCGTGAAGGTGGTCATCGCCGGCGGGGGAACCGGCGGGCATCTCTATCCCGGCCTGGCGATCGCCGAGGCACTGCGGCGGCGGTCCCCGGACATCGAGGTTCTCTTCGTCGGCGGGGACCGCCTGGAGCGGCGTGTGGTGCCGCAGGAGGGGTGGCCGTTTCGGTCGGTCGCGGCGCGCGGCCTACCGCGGCGCGTGGGGTTGGGCGTGATCCGAACGCTGGCCGCCACGATGCTCGGCACCATCCAGGCGCTTCGGCTGCTTTGGGGATCGAGACCCGATGTGGTGATCGCCACCGGCGGATACGTGTGCGCGCCGGTCGGATTCGCCGCGGTGCTCACCGGCGCGCCGCTCGTGGTGCAAGAACAGAACCTGCACCCTGGCCTGACGACGCGTGTGCTCGCGCGATGGGCACAATGGGTGTCGGTCCCCCACGGTCAGGCCGCGGGCCGGCTGCGTGCCAGGCGGATAGAGACCACCGGGGTCCCCATTCGGCGCAAAGCGCTCGACGGTGATCGGCCGCGAGGGCTCGCCCGCTGGAACCTGGAGCCGGGTCGTTTCACGCTGCTCGTGCTCGGCGGCAGCCAGGGCGCGCATAGCCTGAACCGCGCGGCCTGCCGGCTCGGCGACCTGCTGATGTATGAGACGCGGCTGCAGGTCCTGCACCAGACCGGTACCGAGGACCTGTCCTGGGTTCGCGAGCAGATCGGCCACCGAGAGCACGTCGGTCCTCCGGCCCTGCACCATGTCGCGGCGCCGTTCTTTGAGGCGGTTGGAGATGCCTACGCGTGCGCCGATCTGGTTCTCTGCCGTGCCGGCGCCTCGACCCTGGCGGAGGTGACGGCCTGGGGGCTGCCGTGCATCCTGGTGCCGTACCCGTACGCCGCGCACGCCCATCAGGAAGAGAACGCCGAGATCCTCACGCGCGCGGGCGCCGCGATCCGGATCGGCGACGCCCAACTCTCTGATACCGCGCTGGTCGAGACCGTCCAGTCGCTGCTGGGCGACGTCCGGCGCCGAACAGCGATGGCGACCGCGAGCCGGGCGCTGGGCCGACCGGATGCCGCCGAGGTCGTGGCCGGACTCGTCATCGATTTGGGCGGTGACCACGCCGCGCAGGAGGTCCGGGCGTGATCCGGCCATATGCGCGCCTGCACTTTGTCGGTATCGGCGGCGCCGGGATGAGCGCGGTGGCGCAGGTGCTGCTGCAGCGCGGATTTCACATCTCGGGATGCGACCGTCGGGAGTCAGAGACCACGCAGCGGCTGCGCCGGCTCGGCGCCCGGGTGGACCTCGGACACCATCCTAGCCACCTGGACGCCGCGGATGCCGTTGTGCTGTCCCGTGCCATTGCCGAAGAGAACGATGAAGTCCGCGCGGCACGCGCACGCGGCCTCCCGATGCTGCACCGCGCCGAGATGCTGGCCAAGGTGATGGCCTCCGGTCGGGGCGTGGCCGTCGTCGGCACGCACGGCAAGACGACGACCACCGCCATGCTGACCCGGATTCTGATCGCCGCCGGGCTTGACCCCACGGCCCTGATCGGCGCGGACGTTGCGGAGTTCGACGGGAACGCACGCGCAGGCCGCAGCCCCTGGATTGTCGCCGAGGTGGACGAGAGCGATGGATCGCTGCTGCGCGTGGTCCCCTATGCCGCGGTGCTGACCAGCCTCGACGTGACCGATCACCGCGACTTCTACACCTCGCCGGCCCACCTCGAGCAGACGTTCGCCGCGTTCCTGCACGGTATCGACGCCGGAGGATTCGTGGCGGCATGCATTGATCATCCGGGGGTCCGGGCACTGGTGTCGGGACTCACGCGTCCGATCGTGACGTACGGCTTCGACCGCGCGGCGTCGCTGCGGGGCGAGCTGCGCGCCATCAACGGTCAGGCCACGCGCGCGACCGTGCTGATGAACGATCGGCCCGCCGGCGAACTGGCGCTGCAGGTGCCGGGCCGCCACAACGTCAGCAACGCGCTCGGGGCCATCGCCGCGGCATGGAGGATCGGCGTGCCGCTCGAGGCCGCGATCGCGGCGCTCGCCGGATTCCGCGGCGCGAGCCGCCGGTTCGAGGTGCACGGTGAAGCCGGCGGTGTGCTCGTGGTGGACGACTATGCGCACAATCCGGTGAAGGTGGCGGCCGCGCTGCACGCCGCGCGCGAGGGCTGGCCGGGAAGGCGCGTGATCGCGCTGTTCCAGCCACACCGCTTCTCACGGACGCAGACGACGTATGCAGACTTCGCGCGCGCCTTCGACGAGGCCGACGAGGTCGTCGTGACCGAGATCTACGCGGCCGGTGAGGCCCCGAGGCCGGGGGTCAGCGCGCGCTTGATCGTGGACGCCGTTGCCGTGCACCGGCCGGTGCACTATCGGGCGGCCACCGGTGACGCGGTCGACCTGATTGAGAGGCTGGCCCGGCCAGGCTCCCTCGTCCTGACTCTGGGCGCGGGCGATATCGGTGGCGCGGCCGACGCGCTGCTGGGCCGGCTGGCGGACCGAACGCCGGCCGACGTGACGCCGCGTGGACAGACCACGATCGGAGGGCCGGCGTGACGACCGCGCAGTTGTCCGCCGCCGAACTGCAGCGGAGGCTGCGCGCCGCCGCCCGCGACGTGCGCCGCGACGAATCCATGGCGCGGCACGTCCAGTTCCGCGTCGGGGGCCCTGCCGACCTGCTGGTGATCCCCCGCAGCGCCGCCGAACTGCAGGCAGTGATGACGCTGCTGTTCGCGGAAGGCATCCAACCGATCGTTCTGGGGTTGGGCTCCAACGTGCTCATCGGCGATCGCGGGATCCGGGGCATCGTGGTCAAGGTCGGCAAGGGACTCGACCACGTCCAGATCGACGGGGCGACGGTGGTAGCCGAGGCCGGCGCCGCGCTCCCGGCGCTGGCGATGCGCACCGCCCAGCACGGTCTGGCCGGGCTGGAGTTTGCCGCCGGGATCCCTGGATCGGTCGGCGGCGGGGTTATCATGAACGCCGGCGCGCATGGGCACGCGATGGACGAAATCGTGGACGCCGTGGACGTTCTCACGCCGGAAGGCTTCCGCCGTCTGACGCGCGATGAGATGGGATTCGGCTACCGGACGTGCGTGCTGCAGCAGCTCCACTGGGTCGTGGCATCGGTCACGCTGGTCCTGCGGACTGAAGATCCGGCGACCATTCGCGCGCGCCTGGACACCTGGCTTACGCACCGGGGCGCCACGCAGCCAATCGGCCCACCCAGCTCGGGGTGCGTCTTCCGCAATCCCCCCGGCGACCATGCGGGCCGGCTCATCGATCTTGCCGGCGGTAAAGGCGCAGCGACGGGCGGCGCAAGGGTATCCACGCTGCATGCGAACTACATTATCAACGAAGGCGGCGCGACCGCCGCCGATGTCCTGACGCTGGCAGAGCAGATTCGCCAGCGCGTGCGAGAGCACAGCGGTGTGACCCTCGACCTGGAGGTCAAGTTGCTGGGCGAATTCTAACGGCGACTGAGCAGATACCCATCGTGCTTTCGACGGACTCTTCGACGCCCCCCCACTCGCACATCCGCGAGACGCTGCCGCGGTTTGCGATCGTCATGGCGGCGCTGCTCGCACTCGCGGCGTTTCCCCAGTCCGCGCTGTTCACGGTTGAACGCATCGAGGTGACCGGTGCGGCGGCTCTGGCCCCCGGCACCGTGATCGTCATTGCCGGCCTGAGGCGCGGCGAGCGGCTGTTTGCTGTGGACGCCGCGCTCGTGCTGCAGCGCCTGCGCGCCGATCCCCGGATCCAGGCCGCCGAACTGCGTCTGCGTCCGCCGAACACGGTGTCCATCGTCATCGCCGAGCGCCGGCCCATTGTGGCGTTGGTCGTCGGCGACCGGTTCGCGCTGCTGGCCGAAGACCTGACAACGGTCGCGTTGAGCGATACGGCCGTGGGGCTCCCGGAGGTCATGGATCGTGCTGGCGGCGTCGCCTGGGCCCGACCGGGCGGCACCGTGGCGTCTGAAGGTGCGCGAGTGGCCATCGCCGCGCTGCCGGGCATCCCGTCCCCGCTCCGACGCGACGTGAAACGAATTGTGGTGGCGCCAGGAGGGGATATCACCCTCATCCTGCGCGCAGGACTCGAAGTCCGTGCGGGCGGGCTCGCGGGTCTGGCCGAGCGCCTGGCGCAGGTGCCGCAGATTCTTGACGCCCTTCGGGCCAGGGGCCTGGCCGCGGCAACGCTCGATTTGCGCTACGCCGGATCGGTTGTGGTGACACCAAACTCGGGAGGAGAAGCCCGGTAGGCGTGGAATAGCCCGACAAGATATAGGGGCGCGGGCCGATGAGGCCTACTACAGGTAGCATATGACACGTCGAGGCACCGTCACGGGCCTGGACATTGGCACGACGAAGGTCTGTGCCATCGTCGGCGAGGTGGACGAGGACGGAGACGTCCACATTGTCGGCGCTGGCACGGCGCCGTCTACGGGCATGCGCCGCGGCGTCGTGGTGGATCTCGA
Organism: bacterium; assembly: GCA_041486265.1. GTDB lineage: Bacteria > Sysuimicrobiota > Sysuimicrobiia > Sysuimicrobiales > Humicultoraceae > JBGPLF01. The sequence continues at coordinate 18,719 of JBGPLF010000021.1, read as the reverse complement.
CTCGACCGCGACCGCGATCCAGCACGCGATCGACCATGCCGAGCGCATGGCCGGGACCAGCGTCTCCTCCGTCTTCGCCGCCGTGTCCGGCGAGCATATCGCGTCGTCGGACAGCCGGGGTGTCGTAGCGGTGGCGCGCGGTGACCACGAGATCGGCGATGCGGATGTGGCGCGCGTCATCGATGCCGCGCGTATGGCTGCCCTCCCCGCATCGGACCGCGAGATCGTTCATCTGCTTCCTCGCGACTTCGTCGTGGATGGGCAGGACGGCGTGAAGCGTCCGGTTGGCATGTACGGCACGCGGCTCGAGGTCGAGGCCCACATCGTCACCGGTGTGGCGACGGCGCTCGCCAACGTCGCGAAGTGCGTGCAGCGAGCGGGACTCGAAGTGGAGGAGATGGTGCTCGAACCGCTGGCCTCGGCGGAGGCCGTGCTCACGCCCTCCGAGCGCGACCTCGGCGTCGTGGTTGCCGACCTGGGCGGCGGCACCACCAGCCTGGGGGTCTTCGCCAACGGCGGCCTCTGTCACGTCGCGATCCTGCCGGTGGCCGGCGCGCACCTGACGAACGACATCGCGATCGGCATGCGCACGCCGATGGCGGAGGCTGAGAAGTTGAAGGTGCGGTGGGGCGCGGCCACACCGGCCGCGGTCTCGGAAGGGGAGATGATCGAGGTCTTCAACGTCGGCGGCCGGCAGCCGCGCGTGCTGCCGCGGCGGATCCTGGCCGAGTTCATCGAGCCGCGGCTCGATGAGATCTTCGCGCTGGTGCAGGGTCAGATTCGCCGCAGCGGCTACACGCACCGTATCCCGGCCGGCATCGTGCTGACCGGCGGGACGGCGCAGCTCGAAGGCCTGGTCGAATACGCCGAGGCCCGATTGGGCCTGCCGGCACGGCTGGGCCTGCCGGATCAACTGGCCGGGCTGGTGGAGACGGTCCGCAGCCCGGGCTTCAGCACCGGCGTGGGATTGGCGCTCTACGGCGCGCGATCGCGCGGCAGAGCCGGGGCCACGCACCGGAACGGCACGAGTTCATTCTGGGATCGCACGCGCGGATGGGTGCGCGATCTTCTGCAAGGCGGATAAGAGGGCAGCACATGAAGATGCGACGCGAAGGGGGAGCCTCGATGGCTAACGTGGAGAGGGATCTGCGGCGATACGCGGCGATCAAGGTCGTGGGCGTGGGGGGCGGTGGCAGCAACGCCGTCAACCGGATGATCTCCGCCGGACTACGTGGAGTCGAGTTTATCGCCATCAACACTGATGCGCAGGCGCTGGCGCTCTCGTCAGCGGACAAGAAGATTCACATCGGCGCCAAGGTGACCAAGGGCCTGGGCGCCGGGGGAGATCCGGCGATCGGCCGCCAGGCCGCCGAGGAGAGCCGGGATGAACTCCAGGAGGCGCTGGCCGGCGCCGACATGGTGTTCATCACCGCGGGGATGGGCGGCGGCACCGGCACTGGCGGCGCGCCGATCATCGCGGAACTGGCGCGCGAGCACAACGCCCTGACCATCGGGGTGGTGACCCGACCGTTCAGCTTCGAAGGGAAGCGGCGCGCCACCGCTGCAGACGACGGCCTGCGGACGCTCAAGCAGAAAGTCAGCACGCTGATTACGATCCCCAACGACCGGCTGCTACAGATCATCGACCGGCAGGCCACTGTGATCGAGGCGTTCCGCACCGCCGACGACATCCTGCGGCAGGGCGTCCAGGGAATCGCCGACCTGATCACCATCCCGGGCCTGATCAACCTGGACTTCGCCGACGTGCGCACCATCATGGCCGAAGCGGGGTCCGCGCTGATCGGGATCGGGGTCGCCTCCGGTGAGGACCGGGCCACGCGCGCGGCGCAGATGGCCATCAACAGCCCGCTCCTGGAAACGAACATGCAAGGGGCCCGCGGCGTATTGATCAATGTGACCGGGGGAACCGATCTGGGCCTGCTCGAGGTCAGCGAAGCGGCCCAGATCGTACGGGATGCCGCCGATCCCGAGGCGAACATCATCTTCGGTGCGGTCATCGACGAGAAGGCGCGTGACGAGGTGCGCATCACGGTCATTGCCACTGGCTTTGACGCGGTCCGCCGGTCCGAGGAGGTTGTCGTGGCCAGCGACGACCGCGCGAAGGAACCGGTGAAGTTGATCGACGATCTCGACATCCCTGCCTTCCTGAGGAGGCGTTAGCGCAGACCCGCCGTGGCGTCAGAAGGTCCATCGTCCGGGCCGCCGTCCCACCCGGATGATCTCGCTAAGCGATTCGAGCTCGCCCGGCATTACGTCGAGTCCCTGCTGCCGGGCGCGCAGGCGGCCGAGGGGCCGCAGCCTGTGTTCCTGTTGCAGGCCACCCAGGACATCGGCGATCGCTTTATGGAACTGCGGCGGCGGCTGGCGCCGCTCGGTCTGCTTCCCCTCCTCAGAGATCAGGGAGGCCGTCCCATTCTCGTCCTCGTGCCCAAGCCCCCGCCGGGCAGGTGGGCCTGGCAGATCAACGCCCTGCTATTCCTGGCCACTGTGGTCACCACGTTCTTGGCTGGTTACATGTTCTCGGCCGAACTCGTGCCCAAATACTTGAGCAATGCGGTGACGGGCGGCATTGAATTCTCCGCCTCGCTCTTACTCATTCTCGTCGCCCACGAAATGGGCCACAAGCTCGTCTCGATCCGCCGCGGGATCGACGCCAGCCTGCCGTACTTCATCCCCATGATTCCTTTCCCGGGGTTTCCGATCGGGACGATGGGGGCGGTGATCATCACCAGGACGCCGGCACCAAACAGGGACAGCCTGATGGAGTTGGGAGCTTCAGGGCCCATCGCCGGCTTCCTGGTCGCGATCCCGGTCTTGATCTACGGCGTCATGCATTCGTTCGTCATCACGCCCGCGAGCATGCGGGGGCTCGTCTCATTCCCGGATCCGCTGCTGGTCCAATGGTTTGTTCAGGTCCTCCGCCATCCCGCCCCGAACGCCATCATCCTTGCCCATCCGGTGTATTTTGCAGGGTGGATTGGATTGTTCGTGACCAGCCTGAACCTACTTCCGTCTGGGATGCTGGATGGTGGCCACGCCGTCCGGGCGGCACTCGGCGCGCGCGCCCACCGGATTGTCTCCATTGTCGGCGTAGTCCTCGCCGTACTCATGGGAGCCTTCCTCATGGCGATTCTCATGGCGTTGATGATGCGCCGTGGCCACACCGGCCCGCTTGATGACCTGACGCCTATGAGTCCCTCGCGGCGTGTCATCGGCGTCGTGCTTGTGGCGCTGTTTGTGTTGAGCGTTGTGGCGATCGTGCCGCTCTCTTCCCTGCTTCAGTCGCTCCGGTAGGCCACTTCCGATGCACATGACCCCGACCCCATTGAACCGATCCCGACCGGGCCGCTGGTGGCGCGCCGCACTCGCCGTCTTCCGCAAGGAGATGGCAGAGACATTCCGCGACCGGCGGACGCTGATCGCGGCCGTGGTGCTGCCGGCCCTGACGATGCCCATTGTGGTATTGGCCATGCCGGTTCTGGCGCAGCGCCAACAGGCCACGCTGCGCGATCGGCCGGCACGCGTCGCGGTGGAGGGAGAGGATGCCAGCGGCCTGGCCACCTTCGGGTTTGACGCAGGGGCGCTCAGCCTGGTGTCCGTTCCCCAGCCCAGGACGGCGCTGCTTCGCGGCGAAATCGAGGCCGTCCTGGTCGATGAGGGTGCGCCTCCCGGCCGATCGCACACGGTCACCGTGCTTTACGACGAAACCCGGCCGGCCTCGAGCGCCGCAGTCCAGAAAATCGCTCAGGTCGCGGCCCGGTTGGCGCTGCGCGATCTGGAGGCCGCTGCTCGCGCGCGCGGCGCTGATCCGGCCAGCCTGGTGTCTGTCGGCATCACCCCGCAGAACATTGCTCCGCCGGAACGGACCGGGGGCGCTCTGCTGGCCACCGCCGTACCCTTCTTTCTGGCGGTCTGGCTGCTCCTCGGCGGGCAGTACGCCGCGATCGACATAGGGGTGGGGGAGCGAGAACGGGGCAGCCTGGAAGCACTGCTGGCCACCCCGCCGTCACGGACCGCCCTGGCCGGCGGCAAGTTCCTTGCAGTGCTCTTCCCATCGTTGCTGGCGGTTGCCGTCATGCTTGCCGCCGGGGTCATAACCCTGGCCCTGGGGGCCAGATTGTTAACTTCAAGTCCAGTAGTGGTGTCTCTCCCAATCGGAGCGGTGGTTCCACTCCTCTTGGTGGGCGTCGCCCTGGGCGGACTCCTGTCTGCCGCCCAGCTGACGATCAGCCTCGGCGCTGGGACCCTTCGGGAGGCCCAGCAGGCCTTCGCGGGGCTCTACCTGGTCGTGGCCCTGCCGCTCATGCTCGTGCCGCTGCTGGGCGACTGGGTAAGCCGGCCGTGGGCTGCGCTGGTCCCTGTCCTCAACGCCGCGGTCGCCTTCCGGGCGATCCTGGCGGCAGAGATCTCGCCGGCCGCCTTGCTGGCGACCTTGGGTTCCCTGGTCGTCCTGACGGTCCCGGTGTTCCTCTGGGGGGCCCGTCTGCTGGAGGGGCAGGGACGGGCGATTCGATGAGCGAACAGCCCCAGAGGGAGAAAACGGGCGCGCGGAGGTTCCTGCGCGTCCGGGGCCAGCCGATCCGCCGTTTGACACTCTAGATGTGGGGTCCTAGAATCAACGTTGCCTCTATAGGTGGGGCCACCCGATGCGATGCCCCGTGTGCAGCCATGAAGAAAGCAAGGTCCTCGATTCGCGACCTGTCCTTGACGGGCGGGCCATCCGGCGCCGCCGCGAATGCCTCAAGTGCGAGCGGCGCTTCACCACGTATGAGCGCGCGGATCTCGCGCCGCTGATGGTGGTGAAACGTGATGGACGCCGCGAGGCGTTCGACCGCGCCAAAGTCCTGGGAGGCGTGACCCGCGCCTGTGGCAAACGGCCGGTCTCGATGGACGCCCTTGAGGTACTCGTCGACGACGTGGACCGCGAACTCCGCCAGATGGGGAACCAGGAAGTGTCCTCCTCGCTGATCGGCGAGCTGGTCATGGACCGGCTGCGCCGGCTCGACGACGTCGCCTACGTCCGGTTTGCGTCGGAACACCGGCGTTTCCAAGACGTCGATTCGATCACCGAGGAGATCGAGACCCTCAAGGAACGTAAACGCCGCGAGGGCGCGCTCCGCGACCAGGTTCCGCTGATCTCGCTGCCCGATCAACACCGCACCCGATAAGACACCACCCCTTGGAGGTGACTCACATGGAAGGCGCATCGTCCTCTCCGACCCAGCCTCTCGCCCCCCACCACGCCTCATCGGGACCCGCCGCGCCGGACCTTCCTGCGGAGACCCTCGCCGCCTTCGGTGGGGACGATCTTCGCTCCCGCGTCTTCCATGACAAGTACGCGATGCGCGACCGCGACGGCAATGTCGTGGAGCACACACCTGAGGAGATGTGGCGGCGCATCGCGCGGGAACTGGCTTCGGTGGAGGCGGTCGAGCGTCAGGCCGAGTGGATCACCAACTTCAACTGGCTGCTGCACGACTTCCGCTTCATTCCCGGCGGCCGCATCATGCACGCGGCGGGCAACCACCGGCGGGTCACCGCGCTGAACTGCTACGTCATCCCGGTGAAGGACGATTCGATCGAGTCGATCTTCGACTGGATGAAGGAAGCCGCGCGGACCTACAGCCTGGGCGGCGGCGTGGGTACCGACATCTCGGTGCTGCGGCCGCGCGGGGCGCCGGTGAACAATGCGGCCCGCAGCAGCACCGGCTCGGTGTCCTTCATGGAGCTGTTCTCGCTGACCACCGGGACTATCGGGCAGTCGGGCCGCCGCGGGGCCCTGATGATCACGATCGCCGACAACCATCCGGACGTGCTCGACTTCATCAAAGTGAAGCGCAACCTGGACAAAGTCCGGTACGCCAACATCAGCATCCGGATCTCCGACGCGTTCATGCGCGCGGTCGAAGAAGACGGGACGTACGACCTGGTCTTCGAGAACGAACGGGCCACGCTGCGACGGACGGTGCGCGCCCGGGACGTCTGGCGCGAACTCATCCACGGCGCCCGGAACTACGCCGAGCCCGGGGTCATCTTCTGGGACTCGATCAAACGCTGGTCGACGTCCGAATACAACGGCATGGGCGTCGTCACGACCAATCCCTGCAGCGAGATCCCGCTCGAGCCCTATGGGAACTGCTGTCTGGGGAATCTCAACCTGGCGCGATTCGTCCGGGATGAGTTCACCTCGCAGGGCCGCGTGGATTGGGAGCAGCTCGACCGCGCGCTGCGCCACGCCACGCGCTTCCTGGACAACGTGCTGGACTACAACGCCGACCGGCACCCGCTGCCCGAGCAGCGCGCCGCGAGCCTGCACTCGCGGCGCATCGGGGTGGGCTTCACCGGTCTGGGCGACATGCTGATCATGCTGGGGCTGCGGTACGACACGGAGCCGGCGGTCACGTTCGTGGATGGCCTGTTCGACCGGATCAAGAACACCGTGTACGACGAGAGCGTCAACCTGGCGATCGAAAAGGGCACCTTCCCTGGCTACGATGCCCGGACCCACCTGGCCGCGGCGTTCATCCAGACCCTGTCGCCGAAGGTGCGCGAGCGTATCGAACAGCACGGCCTGCGGAACGTGGCGCTGCTAACCGTGCCGCCCGTGGGCAGCGGCGCCGCGCTGGCAGGCGTTACCAGCGGGATCGAGCCGATGTTCGATCTGTCCTACATCCGCCGGTCGGAGTCGCTCTCGCAGGAAGTCTTCACCGTCTACCATCCGCTGGTGCGTGAGTACATGGCCCGGGTCGGCATCGAGCACGAGAAGGAACTCCCTGACTACTTCGTGACCTCACATCAGATCCGGCCGGAGATGCGCGTGCGGATGCAGGCCATGATCCAGCGTCATATCGATCACTCGATCTCCTCCACGGTGAACCTGGCGCACGACGTGCCGCCGGAGGAGGTCGAGCGCATCTACTTCCTGGCCTGGAAACTCGGCTGCAAGGGGATCACGGTCTACCGGGAGGGTAGCCGCGAGGGGATCCTGATTACGGAGCAGCAGGCCAAGGGCCAGCTGGCGGCGACCCAGCCCGCCGCGCCTGCTCCCACGTCGGTGCGCGTAATCCCGCGCCCGCGGCCGAAGGTCACCTCGGGCCGGACCGAGCGCATCGAGACGCCGCGCGGCCGCGTCTACGTGGTCATCAACGAAGATGAGATGGGCATCTGCGAGGTGTTCGTGCACTCGCTCGATGTTGAAGCCGAGGCAATCGGCCGCATGGCCTCGCTGGCGCTGCGCGGGGGCCTCGATGCCCGCGACGTGATCGAGCAGCTGTGGCGTGTGCAGAGTAAGGAGGTCGCGTTCGACCGGTCCGCCGACGGCACGGTTGTGCGGGTGTCCACGATCGCCCAGGCGGTCGCACTCGGACTGGGCCGCGTGCTCTACGGGGATGGATTCCGGCCCGACAAGGCGTTCCCGCGCGCGGACGCGCTCCCCGAACCGGGCCCGCGCGTTCGGCAGGGGACGCTCCGGTTTGCCCCCCCCGAGCCTCCGGCTCCGACCGCCGCTTCGGCCCAGGAGCCGGCACTGATCCCCGTCGCCGGCGGTAGCACCCCCGAACCCAACGGTGACGGCTGGGCCCGGGAGCAGGGCCTCGCGCTGGAGTTCGTGGGCATCTGTCCCGACTGCGGAACGTCCCTCGTCCACGAGAACGGCTGTGTGTCCTGCCGGCAGTGCGGCTACGCAAAGTGCTGAGCCCGCCGTTCCGGCGAGCGCCGGGGCCCCTGGCACGTGTGGTACACTATGGGCCATACCGTATGAGAGGGGGGCGTCGTTATGCGGTGGCGAGTTGCACTGAGCGTCGTCGCGGTGCTCGCAACGACTCTGGTCCCCGCGTCGGCTCAACCGGCCAACTGGATCATCGTACCGGGGGTCGCCGTCGGCGACATTCAACTGGGCTGGTCGCAGCAGCAGGTCTTAAGTAAGCTGGGGATGCCCGACGAGATCTCCAACGACCGGAGCGGCGATGGCTCGCTCAACGTCTACTGGATCTATCCGCAGAGCGAGCGATCGGTCATGGTCGTGTCGTGGACGAAGAAGCAGAGCGAGGCCGGAGGGGTTGATTTCATCTTCACCGACGCCCCCAAGTTCGTGACCAGTAAGGGCGTCGCGATGAACAACTCTTCTTTCAAGGATATCCTGGCGCAGTACGGCGCGCCTGAGCGTCTCTCTGGCGCCGGGCGGGGATCGGTCATGCTCTACTACGAGGCGCAGGGCGTCCGGTTTCGGATCGAGGGCGACGCCGGCAAGGTCACCGCGATCACGGTTGTGCCGCGCAAGTAGCGGCGCACCTGGGTTGCTGATATTCTAGTGCCTGGGGGAGATTGCCGGGGCGGTGTCGGACCGTCCCGCAGGAGGTGGCCGCAGTGAAGCAAGCCTCTCGATGGGTGGCGATGGCCGTTGTCGCAGTGGCCGCGCTGGCGATGTCCGTGATGTCGCCCTCGCCCGCGGCGGGACAGACGAGCCTGGTGCTGGCCTTCGTGCCATCACAGGATACCCAGCGTGTGCTGGAGACCGGCAGCATTCTGGGGCGCATGATCGAGGTCGCGACCGGGTATCGCGTCCGCACGGAAGTACCGATAAGCTACGTGGCGACGATCGAGGCCATGTGCGCCGGCCGGGTGGACATCGCGTTCCTGGCGCCTTTTGCGTACGTCCTGGCCCACCAGAAGTGCGGCGCCGACGTGCGCTTGGTGAGCGTCCGGGCGCAACTGCCATTCTACAAGTCCCAGATTATGTATCGCGCTGACCTCAACGTCAAAGATCTCAACGACCTCCGCGGCAAGAAGTTCGCCTTCGTGACGCCGGCCTCGGCCTCGGGCTACTTGTTTCCCGCGGCGTTGCTGAAGAAGTCCGGGATCGATCCCGATCGGTTCTTCAGCCAGGTGCTGTTCGCCGGCGGGCATGACCGGGTCGTGCTGGCGATCTACACCGGATCGGTGGACGCGGGTGCCGGGTTCGGCGACGAGGTGTTCAGCGACGCCCGGACCACCGTCGAGCGGCAGTATCCCGATGTCCGGAGCAAAGTGAAGGTCCTGATGTATACCGATCCGATCCCCAACGACACCGTGTCGTTCCGAAAGGATCTGTCCGACGAGGTCAAGGACAAAACCACGAAGGCGCTCTTCCGGATCGCCGAAACGGCGCCCGGCAAGGAGACCTTAGACCGACTCTATCAAATCCAGGGCTTCGCCGACTTCGGCGCCCTGACGACGACCTACAAGCAGGCCAAGCTGAAGACGTTCGACGAGTACTTCCAGCCGATCCGCGATGCCGCGAAGCTCCTGGGGCTCAACCTGGACGAAATGCTCCGACGCTAGCCCCGCACGGCAATGGATGGAGACCGCACGAGGGAGGGCGCCTGCCGCCTCTCCCTCGTGTTGTAAGGAGGTGCCATGCCAGGAGCCGCGGTTCGACTCGAGCACCTGACGAAGACCTATCCCGACGGGACCCGGGCACTGAAGGACATCAGCTTCTCTGTGATGCCGGGCGAATTCCTGATCATCATCGGCCTCTCGGGATCCGGGAAGTCCACGCTCATGCGGTGCATCAACCGCCTGATCGAACCCACCAGCGGCAAGATCTACATTGATGATGTCGACATCACCACATTGCCGCCGGACGAGCTGCGGAGGATGCGGCGCCAGATCGGCATGATCTTCCAGCAGTTCAATCTGATCAAGCGGTCATCGGTCCTGACGAACGTCCTGTCGGGACGGCTGGGGTATGTGCCGTCCTCGTGGGCGTTGACCAACTACTGGCCCCGGGAGATGCGCGAGCAGGGCATGGCCCACCTGGCGACGGTAGGGATTCCCGAGAAGGCCTCCACCCGGGCGGATCAACTCTCCGGCGGTCAGCAACAACGCGTGGGGATCGCTCGGGCGCTGATGCAGGATCCCAAAGTGATCCTGGCCGACGAGCCGGTCGCCAGCCTCGATCCGGCTACGTCCCACTCGGTGCTGCAGTACATCGAAGCGCTCAACCGCCGCGATGGGATCACGGTGATGTGCAGCCTGCACTTCCTCAGCCTCGCGCGGCGCTACGGCACGCGGCTGATCGCCCTCAAGGCTGGCGAGATTGTGTTCGAGGGTCTGCCGGCGGACATTGACGAGCGGCGATTCAAGGAGGTCTTCGGCGAAGAGGCCATCGAGGTCGAGATCAGGTAAGTTCAGAGGATGCATCATGGGACAACAGACGGCGCCACCCATCGTCCGATCTCCAGACATCCCGCAGCCCGTCGGGCGGGCGCTGCGGACGTTTAGCTGGATCCTGCTGCTCGTCGTGGTCTACGTCTACGGCTGGCAGGTCACGCAGATCAACCTGCGTGAACTGGTGACCAAGGCGCCCCTCGTCAAGCCGATCATCCTCGACCTGCTCAAACCTGATCTGATCGAGCACCGGCCCCGTGGCGAGGAGGCTCAGGCAGAGATCTGGCTTGATCGTACGCCGCCTAGCCCAGTGATCCAACAGGTCCCACCGTGGGAGAGGTTGCTGTTCTGGAGGAGGCCCCCGGCATGGCAGATTACCTTAACGCCTGTCCAGGCCAAGATCGGGGCAGCGGTAACCATCACGGGTAAGGGCTTTACGCCTTCGCGCCCGGTCGACCTGGTCTGGCTAGATCAGTCCGGGTCGACGGCGACCATCGGGAAGGCGGAGACCGACGCCTCGGGACGGCTGCAGACGACGGTGAAGGTGCCGGTTGTGATCGGCACTGACCATCATGTGGTGGTCCGCGCCATCTTGGAGGGCACGACCCCGGGGCCGAGCAATGCGCTACGGCTCACGGCCTCCCACATGGTTGAGACCATCTTCCTCGCGCTGATGGGCACCACGCTGGCGATCATCGTCGCCATCCCCCTGTCATTCCTGGCCGCGAAGAACCTGATGGCCCGCAGCGCCGTGGGTTCGTCCGTGTACTACGCGGTGCGCACCCTGTTCAACATCACGCGGTCGATCGAACCGTTGATCTGGGCGATCATCTTTGCCGTCTGGGTCGGGATCGGACCCTTCGCCGGGGTCCTCGCGCTCGCCCTGCACTCGGTTGCCGCGCTGGGGAAACTCTACTCGGAGCAGATCGAGTCGATTGATCCTGGTCCGATTGAGGCGATCACCGCGACCGGAGCCTCGATGCTGCAGGTCGTCCGCTATGCTGTCGTGCCGCAGATCATCCCACCGTTCATCGCGTTCACGATCTACCGCTGGGATATCAACGTCCGCATGTCGACCGTCATCGGGCTCGTCGGCGGTGGCGGGATCGGGTTCCTGCTGATCCAGTATATCAACCTGCTGCAGTGGAGACAGGCGGCCACCGCGGTCTGGGCGATCACGCTCGTCGTGGCGATCATGGACTACATGAGCGCCACGGTGCGAGAGCAGGTCGTCTAGTCACGCTGCCGGATCTGCTTCCAGGCTGGCGGTGGCAGGATCGGGACGGTCTCGTCCTGCTGTTTGCAGGGCCGCTCGAGGCCCTCGACGTCCCGCATGCGTTTACCACTCGCCGGGGCGGGATCAGCGCGCCGCCTTTCGACACCCTGAACCTTGGCCGCGGGGTCGGCGATGATCCCGATGGCGTGCGGGCGAATCGCGCCCGCGTGCTGGCCGCGCTGGGCCGGCCGCTGGCAGATCAGGTCGAGGCCTCGCAGGTGCATGGGAATCAGACGGCGGTGGTAGACGCCGCGCACCGTGGGCACAACATCCCCGGTGTTGACGTCTTGATCACCCGCGATCCTCGGGTCGTGCTGGCCATGCACTGCGCCGACTGCGTGCCGGTGCTGCTAGCGGATCCCGTTCATAGCGCCGTGGCCGCGGTGCACGCCGGTTGGAGGGGCACGGCCGCAGGCGCCGCCGCCGCGACGGTCGCGGCGATGACCCGGTCGTGCGGTAGCCGTCCGGCCGATCTCGTGGTCGCGATCGGTCCGGCGATCGGCCCCTGCTGCTATGAGGTGGACGCGCCGGTCTTCGAGCGATTCGCCGCTTGGCCGTGGCGTGCGCAGGTCTTCACGTCATCTCCATCAGGTCGCTGGATGCTCGACCTGTGGGCGGCGAACCACCGGCAGCTGGTTGAGGCGGGCGTCCGGCCGGACGCCGTGACGGTGGCCGGACTGTGCTCCGCCCACCTTCCCGCGCTCTTCTTCTCGCACCGCCGCGACGGGACGACCGGGCGCATGGCCGCCCACATCGCTGTGCGCTAACGCAACGCGAAGACTATCCCTCCTGATCCAAATTCAAGAGCCACGCCGGGTTGCGCTTCACCATGGTTTCGATGTCAGCGGTCTTAACTCCGAGAGCCAGGAGCAGTCGGATATACAGCTTCATTCCTTCCACCGGTGGTGGGTTGAGCATCGAGCCATAGTCCGTGGACAACACCAGTTTGTCGACTCCCACCTGGCGGATGATCTCCAGAACTTCCTCTCGGTCGCACACGGGGTTGTTGAAGTGAGGCACGGCGCTGTACATGAACAGCCCAATGTACGCACCCCGTTTCGCCATCTCGGCCTGCTGCTCCGGCGACGCCCGGTTGACACTCCACTGCGGATGCGTCACCAGGATGCGCTTGACGCCGGCTTTCACCGCTTCTTCGATGACGATATATCGCTCCCGTGTTCCGAGGTGGCAAGTGTCCAGGATGGCATCATGCTGCGCCACGAGGTCGAAGATCTCACGCAGTTCCGGCAGGGGATTGTCGTTCTTGTCTAGGACCTCCACGCCGCCTGGCTCGCCGAGGACCTTCCGGTGGTGCGCCGCGTCGTGGCTGGGCAGCCAGATGCACCTCCCGCCGAGCTTGAGTGAGGTCTTCACCGCCACGGGGTTGAGGCCGCCCACGGAGTAGTTGAGCACAACGCCGCCAAAGACTCGAAAGCGGCCGGGTTCACCGCCCTTGGATCGAGCATAATCGTCGAGGATCTGCTGCACGAAGTAAGCCATCGGGGCGGTGTCGGACCACATGCTCTTGCAGCAGATCGCCCGCATGCCCGCGTCATAGGCGGCCCGGCAGGTCTCCGCGAAATCCCACCCTGCGTCCACCAGGGCGTCGGGGTATCCATGGACGTGGATATCGATAGCGCCTTTCATGAGCGGCGCCACGTCCTTTTCGTAGATGTTCCCAATGGCGCCGAATTTCTCGACGGTATGGTAGCTCAGGAGCGCCTTCTCTCTCCATTCAGGCTTAAGCGATTCCTCCACAACCTCTTTGTACTTGACTGCCATCGTCCTCCCCCCTCTACCTGCCTCGTTTTCCTCACACGCTCAGGGTACGATGACCTCCTTTAAGGACTCCGGCCGGAACGATGCCTCCATCGCCGCCGCTGCGTCGTCTACCTTATGCACGCCGGTGATGAACCGATCCCACGGGATGCTGTCCCTGGTCTTCAGCATCATCTTGATCGCGGCAGGGTACCCGGTGTGGGCGTGGTTGGTATTGCCGATGAGGAGCACGTTCTTTGCCGCAATGTGACGGTGGACGTCGATGGTCACTGTCCCTGTCTCCACGAAGTTTCCCGTCTCGATGTATGTGCCGCCGCGGCGAGTCATCTCGAGACCCTCTGGGAGCACATCGGGAATTCCAACACACTCGACGACAACGTCGGCGCCGCGGCCCTCCGTCAGGCCCTTGACCACAGCGATGCGCTCGGCCTGGGTGGTTGAGGAGGTATCGATGGTGTAATCGGCGCCAAACTCCCGCGCCATCCGCAACTTGTGGGGCGAGGCGTCGACCGCGATGATGGCCCCCGCCCCCTGGAGCCGGGCCCGAATGACGAACATCATGCCGACCGCTCCGACGCCCTGGATGAGCACAGTGTCACCGAAGTTGAATCCTCGGGCTTCCAGGCGCCCGAACTCCCTGGCGCGATCAAGAGTGCCGGCGACCACGAAGAGCTCGGTGAGGACGCCGAGCCGGGTGGGCATCTCTTCGGGAATCTTATACACCCACGCCTTGGGAGGCACATACATGTACTCCGCGAAGCCTCCGACCACGTACGGGTGTTTCGTCGTCGGGTACGAGAGGCCGATGGTGGTGTTCTCTGGGCAGAAGGGATAGGCGAGGATGTGCCGGCAGTACCAGCATTCCTGGCAGATGACGTTGGGGCACATGGTGACGCGGTCACCGAGCCGGAGGGGCTCGCGGTGGTATTCGATGCGACGCTCGTCCCCGGGCAGCATCTCGACGATGGTGCCGATGTTCTCATGGCCGTGCACCGTCGGATAGACGATCTGCTGCTCTGCCTCGGTGCCCGCGTACAATGTCGCCTCACCCCTGTAGGCGTGCTTGTCTGTGCCGCAGATGCCCGCCATCTCCATCTTGAGCATCAGGGCTCCGGGCTTGAGTTCTGGCCAGGGCAGGTGTTGGACCTCCATCTGTCCCGGCCGCGTCATCACAGCCGCCTTGATGTCCCGTGCCATACCCACCACCTTCTCCTGTGTGACGTCGTCGGCCACCGGCCCCGGCCGGGAGATCTCCAGCCTACGGCCGGTGCAGAAATGATGAAATCGTTTTCTAAATTCTAGGCTGGCGCGCCATCTCCTGCTAACTCCAAGCAATGGTCCCGGTGGCAACCCTTCCGGCCCCAAAGGGTGGAATCGCCAAAAACAGCACGAAATCGGATATTTTCAGGCATTTCAGAAAGAGAGAAGGAGGAATTCTACTCCTGGCATCGAATGCCGGGTTTGACGCAAACGATTTCACAACAGGGGCGGTTGCCGTCGGTGGCGGTAGGACTGCGTGAAGTGGCACAACGTGCCGGCGTCTCGACGGCGGCGGCGAGCCGGGCGCTGCGAAACTACCCGGGCGTCGGTGCCGAGACGAAGGCCCGGGTGCTCCGCGCCGCGCGGGAGATCGGTTACGAGCCCAACCTGGCGGCCAGGAGCCTGCGCACCAGCCGGACCCACAGCATTGGCCTCGTCATTCCTGATATCATGAATCCCTTCTTCAGCGAGGTGGCCAGGGGTGTCGGGGACGTGGCGAGCCAGCGCGGGTACAGCCTGCTGCTCGGGAACAGCGACGGCGAGGTCGCGAAAGAGGAGGAGTTCGTCAATCTCCTCCTGCGGCGCAAGATGGATGGTCTTGTCTTCTTCGCTGCCACCAGCGTCAGCCGACACATCGACCGGGCGCGTGCCAAGGATCTTCGGCTGGTCCTGATCGACCGCAAGGTCGCGGGCTTCGATCTGGTCCGGACCGACAACGAGAAAGGCGGGGTGGCGGCAACCCGGCATCTGATTGAACTGGGGCACACGCGGATCGCGCTCATTTCTGGGCGTCTTGATCTCGGCACCAGGCGAGATCGCTACAACGGCTACCGGGAAGCCCTCATCCAGGCCGGGATCGTCCCCGACCTCACCCTTGTTCATGAGGGGAGCGTCAAGAGTGATCACGGCTACGAGGCAACCCAGGCCCTGCTGGCATTGCCGTCACCGCCCACGGCCATCTTCGCCACTACGGATACCATCGCCGTGGGCGTGCTCCTGGCGTTGGAGGAGCGTCGGCTCCGGGTCCCGGAGGACATCGCCGTGGTCGGCTACGACAACACCTACCTGGCCATGATCTCCCGGCCGCGGCTCACAAGCGTGGCCCAGCCGAAACAGCAGATGGGACAGTGGGCGGCGACATTCCTCATCGACTGGATCGAGCAGGGACGGGCTGAGCCTCACGAGCCGGTCGAGGTCGTGCTCGAGCCGCGGCTGGTCGTCCGGGAGTCGACGATGCCGCAGGTGATGGCGGACCGAAGCAGACTGGATCTGCCGCTTTCTGGTGCTGTCCCGTTCGGCCCTTCTGGGGCGCGGGGAGCGTAGCGGCTGAAGCCATGAAGGGGCCCGTGCGCAAGTCGTCCATCGCGCTGTCCGCGGCGCGGACGGGCTTCGGTCCCCTGCTGTGGGCCGGCGATCTGGAGCGCGGCCTCCGCCTTGCGGCCGAGATGGGTTTTGAGGGCGTGGAGGTCAGCGTTCGCGACCCGGCGGATGTGGATGTCCACCGGCTCGAAGGACTCTTGACGGCCTTGCGACTGGAGTTGTCCGCCATCGCGACCGGGCAGTCATACTACACCGACGGGTTGAGCCTGTGTCACGCTCAGCGGGGAACGCGCCTGCTGGCCGCCGGGCGGTTCAAAGCAGCCGCGGATCTGGCGGCGTCGTTCGGCAGCGGTGTCATTCTTGGAGGGATCCGGGGGCCGCTGAGGTGCACTCGGGAGGAGGCCCTGGAGACCTTCGGGGTGTGCGTGGCCCACGCCGCGGCACGAGGCGTGACCGTGTTGGTTGAGCCGATCAATCGCTATGAGACCGATTTCCTCAATACCGTGGATGAGGTGATCTGGCTCACGGGTGAGCTTGATGCTTCGAACGTCAAGGTCCTCCCCGACACGTTCCACATGAATATCGAAGAGCCGGTCATTGCGGACAGCCTGCGGCGTGCAGGAACCCGGATTGGCTACATCCACCTGGCGGACAGCAATCGGTGCGCGCCCGGGCGCGGGCACATCGATTTCGCCGGGGTGCGCAGCGTGCTGGATACTTGCGGCTACGCGGGCTACATCGGCTTTGAAATCCTGCCGCTCCCTGATGATCTCACGGCGGCCCGCCAGGCGCGGGCGCATTGGGAAGACTGTTGGGCGGCGACGGCGAGGGGATGGCGATGAAGCTGGGGTGCAATACGGTAGGCTATCGCAATCTCCCGCTTGAGGATGCGCTGGCGCGCATCGCTCGGGCGGGGTATCGCTATGTCGAGGTGGAGAGCAACCTGTCCTGGTGTAATCATGCCGACCCGTGGCACGATGACCCCCGGGTCTTCAGAGCCACGATCGAACGATTCGGGTTCCTCGGCGTCTCGGGCATCGGCAGCCACCGCGAGTTGATCACCGACGCTGATGCGACGCCCGATCTGCAGCAGGCCCTGCGATGGGCTTCAGCCGCCGGGATTCCGGTGGTCATCACAGGCGAGGGCCGGCGGCCGGCAGACATGCCCGAGGCCGACGCGCTGGCGATCATCCGCGAGCGGCTGGAGAAGCTGGTGCCTGTCGCCGAGGAGTCCCGGGTGGTCCTGACAATGGAGCCCCACGGGTCGATTTCCCTCACCCCGGGAGGCCTGGCGCGCATCATGAGCCTCCTCTCATCACCGTGGCTGGCGGTGAACTTCGACACGGCCAATCCGCACCGGGGAGATTACGTCGGCACCACGCGCAAAGGGTTCGAGTGGAAACTTGACCAGGCGCAGCGCGGAGACGAGGTCGCGACCCTTGAGCCGGTCGCAAGCCTTGTGAGGCACGTGCACATCAAGGACGTGGTCGGCCGGCGGGCCGTCACCCTCGGACGCGGAGAGGTGAATCTCCGCCGCTGCCTGGAGATCCTGTGGGCCCACCGTTTCGACGGCGTGCTCTCCTACGAAACAGAAGGCGAGGACTCGCCGGAGGAGACCGATCGGATGAATGTCGAAAGCCGCGTATACATGGAGCGCGTCCTCGGCGAGATCGGAGCAGCCGTGACGGTGTGACCGGAGGCCGACAGAACACGACAAGCCGGGTGATACCGATGGGCGAACTGTTCATAGCGTACAAAAGCCCCTTGCACGAGATGACCCAGACGACCCCGACCTGCCTGTGGAACGACTCGGCGTCGGTCTCAGAGCTGACGTATGCCATCGAGCACGGAGCGGTGGGAGCCACGTGCAACCCGGTGATCGTGCTGGAGGTGCTCAAGCAGGAGATGCACCTGTGGAAGGACCGCATTTATGCGCTGATCAAGGAGATGCCCGCGGCCACTGAAGGCCAGATCACCTGGAAACTGGTGGAGGAAATCTCGGCCAAGGGGGCGGAGCTGCTGAAGCCGATCTTCGACCGGCACAAGGGGAGAAACGGCCGGCTCTCCATCCAGACCGACCCACGCTTCTACCGGGACCCGAAGGCCATCGTGGAGCAGGTTGTCCACTTCAGCCAGCTGGCGCCGAACATGATCGTGAAGATTCCCGTGACCCGGGCGGGCATCCCGGCCATCGAGGAGGCCACCTTTCGCGGGGTGAGCATCAATGCCACCGTCTGCTTCACCGTGCCGCAGTGCATTGCCGTCGCCGAGGCGTTGGAGCGGGGGCTGAAGCGACGGGAGCAAGAGGGCAAAGACATCTCGACCATGGGACCGGTGTGCACGATCATGGTGGGGAGGCTGGATGACTGGTTGAAGGTGGTGGCAGAGAAGCAGAACATCATCACGGACCCGGGGTACTTGGAGTGGGCCGGGATCGCGGTGTTCAAGAAGACCTACCGTATCTTCCGCGAGCGGGGCTACCGGATCCGGCTGCTGTCGGCGGCCTTCCGCAACCACATGCATTGGAGTGAGTTCATTGGGGGCGATGTGGTGATCTCGCCGCCGCACAAATGGCAGCGCCGCTTCAACGCCAGCGACATCACGGTGGCGCCACGGATCGACACGCCGGTGGATCCGAAGATCGCGGATGAACTGCTGAACAAGTTTCCCGACTTCCGGCGGGCGTACAGCGAGGACGGCCTCTCCGTGGAAGAGTTCGACACGTTCGGGGCCACCGTGCGCACCCTGCGGCAGTTCATTGCCGGCTGCCACGACCTGGATGCGCAGATCCGGGATTTCATGCTCCCCGACCCGGGTGCGAAACTGGCCTGACCCGGCGGAGACGAGGGCGAGGACTCGCCCGAGGTGACGGCGTGATGCGATGAGTGAGGGCGCGCCATCCGACGGCATCGTCGTT
>JBGPLF010000020.1:0-26592 GCA_041486265.1 bacterium | reverse complement strand
GATCCTCGGGTACCGGGCCCGTTCGCCATCTACATTATAGATGCCCAACACCGTCCCGCGCAACGCGACCGACGATCACGGCATCAGGGCACCGCCATTGATGAAAAAGGTCTGGCCGGTCATATACTCCGCGGCCGACGACGCGAGGAAGAGCACCACCTGTGCCACGTCATCGGGCTGGCCCACACGGCCCCACGGGATCCTCGCCCCCATCGCCGCGACCTCTTCTCGAGTCCGCCTGGGCGCGATCAGAGGCGTGTCCACGATCCCCGGGGCGACGGCGTTCACGTTGATGTGATATGGCGCCAGTTCCAGCGCAAGGGTCTTGGTAAGCGCAATCACACCCGCCTTTGCCGCCGCGTAGTGGCCCACCTCGATCACAGGGGTATGGCCCAGACCCGAGGCGATGTTCACAATCTTGCCGGCCCGCCGCTGCATCATGTGGGGAGCGAGGGCGCGGGTCACCAGGAAGGTTCCCTTCAGCGTGATACCCACTACCCGGTCCCACTCCTCTTCCGACAGGTTCACGACTGGAGACCAGGTCATCACGCCAGCCCCGTTGATCAGGACATCGACACCGCCGTAGGTGGCGATGGCCTCATCCGCCATGCGGCGGACGTCGGCATCCCGGCGTACGTCGCAGACGATGGCGGGCACCTGGCGCCCCTCGATCTCCATCCCCGCCTCTGGGGCCCGGACATCCACGAGAATAGGATGCGCGCCCTCCTGGACGGCCCGGCGCGCGATCTGGGTGCAGATGGCGCCGGCTCCTCCGGTGATCACCACCACGGCGTCCTTCAGTCCGAGATCCATGCCGGGCATCCTCCTGCTCGCTCACAGCACGCGCGCGGCCTTCGGTTCGAGGACCACGTGTACCCGAGTCCCCGGGGCCAGTTCGCCTATGCCCGATGGGCTTGAGAGTTTCACGGTCACGGCCTCCTGTGGGTTGAGACGGATGGAGTACCGGCGGAAGCCGCCCAGGTAGATGACCTCCTCGATCACTCCCGGCAGGACCGACTCGGCTCCACCTCCATCGAGCGACAACCGAAGGGCCTCGGGACGCATCATCACCAGCAGCCGATCCCCCACCTGACGGCCTTCCCCGGCCACCACGAGATCGCTGCCGCCTGCGGTGCGAATGTGAAGGCGCGCGCCGGCGGCGGCGGTGACCACGCCCTGCAGGAGATTGGACTCCCCGATGAAGTTGGCCACGAACTCGTTGGCCGGCGACTCGTAGAGTTCTTCGGGACGTCCCACCTGCTGCAGCCGGCCGTGGCTGATCACGGCGATCCGATCGGACATGGTCATCGCCTCTTCCTGGTCGTGGGTGACGAAGAGGACGGTGATGCCAAAGCGGCGATGGAGGTGGCGCAGTTCCATCTGCATGCTCTCCCGCAAATTCTTGTCCAGGGCTCCCAGCGGCTCGTCCATCAACAGGAGCGGCGGGTGGAAAACGAGCGACCGCGCCAGGGCGATCCGCTGCTGTTCGCCGCCGCTCAACTGGCGCGGGGTGCGATGCCCGTAACCGGTCAGGCGGACCACCTCGAGAATCTCCGCCACACGCCGGCGAATCTCCGGCTCCGGCATGCGGCGAAGCCGCAGCGGGAACGCGACGTTCTCGAAGACGGTCATGTGGGGGAAGAGGGCGTAGTCCTGGAAGACCATGCCGATGTTCCGGCGATTCGGCGGGACGTTCGTAAGAGGGCGATCCCCGACGAGGATCTCGCCGGCGCTCGGCTGCTCGAAGCCCGCCACCAGATTGAGGATCGTCGTCTTGCCTGATCCGCTCGGTCCGAGCAGGGTCAGAAACTCACCGGCCTCCACTTCCAATGACACGTCATCCGCGGCCACCACGGATCCGAACTGCTTGGTCAGGTTGACAAGCCGGAGCCGCTCGCCGTGCAGGTCCAGCCCCGGCGTTGCCCCGACCCTGGCCAACGCCTCGCCGCTCCCACCCTGCCCCGCGCGGCCATCCTTGCGACCCGCCGCCTCACGATCGCCCCGCCGTGCGAAGAACCGGAAACCGCGCCCGCGGAGCGCCTCGGAGCCCCCGAGCAGCACGAAGGACATGGCGATCTGCAGAGTCGCAATCGCGCCGATCTCGGGGTTGAGCTCGTCCTGGCTGATGCTGGCGAACATCAGCTTGGGGAGGGTGATGGCCCGGGTGCCGCTCAGGAAGATGGCGATGACCAGTTCGTCGAGCGACGTGATGAGGGCAAACAGCGCCCCGGCCAGCACGCCGGCGCGGATGAGCGGGAAGACCACACGCGTGAAGGCCTGCCAGGCAGTCGCCCCCAGCATCCGGGCGGCCCGCTCCAGGCGCCTGTCAAAGGTCCGCATGACGGCCTCGACGTTCAGGACGACGTACGGCGTGGCGATCACCAGGTGCCCCAGGACCAGCGCCAGGATGGTTCCCACCAGATGATACTGAGCGTAGACGTAGTAGAACCCGATGGCCAGGACCATGACGGGAACGATAATGGGCGCCAGGACCAGTCCGCGGACCAGTTCCTTCCCGCGGAAGGATGCGCGTGCCAGCGCCATCCCGGCCGGCGTCCCGAGCACGCAGGCCAGGATCGTGACGGCCACAGCCACCTTCACACTGTTGGCGAGCGCCTCCATCCAGTCGCGACTGGAGAAGAACGCATGGTACCACCGCAACGAGAACCCGTGTGGAGGGAACGACAGGAAACTGGCGCTGCTGAACGACATGGGAATCAGCGCCACAATGGGCAGGACAATGAAGAAGAGTGTGACCGCTGCGACGGCGGTCATGCCGATGCGCATCAGCGGTTGCTGCCTCCAAACATGCGGTCCAGGTTGAGGATGCGGATGGCCGGCACCAGCACGAGCAGCGCGGAAAGCAACAGCACGAATGCCAGCGCGGACGCCAGCCCCCAGTTGAAGGTCTGCGTAATCGTGGCCTCGATCAGCAGGGACACCGTGGTCACGTGGCCACCGCCGAGCAACGCTGGGGTGATGAAGAAGCCCAGCCCGATCACAAACACCACGACGGTGCCGGCGGCGACGCCCGGAAGGCTCAGGGGGAAGTAGACGCGGCGGAACGCCTGCCACTCGGTCGCCCCCAGCGTCGCCGCGGCCCTCAACAACGAGACGCTGATCCCGCGCATCACGCTGTAGCTCGAGAGAATCATGAACGGCAGCAGGATGTGGGTCATCCCGATGTAGACCCCTAGCGGGTTGTAGATCAGGGGCAGCGGCTCGTGCGCGAGTCCCAGCGCCCGGAGGAGCTGGTTGACGATTCCGTTCCGCTGCAGGATGACCATCCAGGTGAAACTTCGCCCCAGAATGCTGATCCAAAACGGAATCAGCACCATCGTGATCAGCGGTGCGGTCAGGCGCTGCGGGGCATGGGCGATCGTGTACGCCACCGGATAGCCCAACAACAGGCAGAGGACGGTGACGATGAGGCTCAGCCGGAACGTACGCAGCAGCACCGCCCGGTAGAGCGGCACGGCCCACAACTCCTGGAAGTGCACCAGCAGCGGTCCCTTGGGTTCGAAGCCGAGCAGAAGCACCCGGACCACCGGGTACACGAAGAACACGAGGAGAAACGCGAGAAGCGGAAGGAGGGGCAGGAGGCCGCGCAGGACGGACGGTCCGGTCGCTCGGCCTCCCACCCCCGACAGACTACCTATCCCAGAAACGCCAGCCACCGCTTCTGGTTCTCATCCGTGTTCTTGGCCCAATACGGGATGCTGATCTGCAACGTGACCTTCAGGTTCTGGGGCGACGTGATCGCGTAGTCGATGCTCTCTCTTGGCATGAGATTGTAGGCCCTGGTGTTGCCCATGCCCATCCCAGGGTAGCGGACCGCGAATTGTGCCTGGTTGACGGCCCTGGCCATGAACGCCGAGAGCTTCCAGGCGTTCACCTTGTTGGGCGAGCCCTTCGGTGTCACCCAGAAGGACTGCATCCAGGCCCCTTCGTTGTAGGTGAAGTCCACGGGCTGGTTGTCGCGCTTCAGGTTGATCATGCGCCCGTTGGCGGAGTGGATCAGGTCGACTTCCTCGCCCCGCATGAGAGTCTCGGCCTGCGTGGTCGCACGATACCAGACGTTGATCATGGACTTGTGCGCCTGCAGGTACCGGAAGGCGCGGTCGACGTCCAGGGTGGGAGTGTAGAGCTGGTTCATCGGAACGCCGTCCGCCATCAGGGCAAATTCAAGGATCGGCATCGGATCGGTGTACATGGCCCGGCGCCCCGGGTAGGCCTGCGCGTCGAACCACTGCTTCCACGTGGTGGGGTTCTTGCCGACGGGGAACTTCTTGGTGCTCCATCCCATCACGTAGCCGTAGGCGACGGACCCGATGCCGTAGTCGCTCACCGAGCCGGGGTTCTGCTCATCTCGGGGAATGATGGTGTAATCGGCCCGCTCGAGCATCCCCTGCTCACCCAGCGACACGACCCAGCGGCCTTCGGCGTCGACGAGGTCCCACTCGACGTTCTTGGTCTGCACCATGGCGCGGAGCTTGGCCAGGTCAGGAATCCCCACGGTCCTGACGCGGACGCCGCTCTCCCGCTCGAAGGGATCGAAGAACGACGCGCGCTGCGCGTCAGTGTAGGCGCCGCCCCACGAGCAGACGACGACCTCGCCGGTCCCCTTGATCTGCTGCGCGCTCGCGGGCGAGGCCGCGAACGAGGTGATCAGACCGGGGAGCGCGGCGGTGGACAGTCCCAGCAAGAGCGCGCGCCGCATGAACTCCCGCCGGGTGACCTCACCCGTGAAGTACTGCTCTAACAGCTTACCCACTTTCCGCTTGTCTGCCATTTCCTACCACCCCCCTCTAGGGTTGAGAAATCGTGCAGACGTCAAGGTCGTGGCATCGCGCCCGGCGCTGTGTGACTGGCACTTTTCGGCCTGTGGGTGCCGAGTTCCTCCGGGATCGGGACGTCCGGCACCGGTGGAGTGTCACTCCTCCCAGCAGTCCCAGGAAGTCACCGCACATTGTACCCCACCCCCGCGGCTTCGAGCAGCCGCCACAGTTCGTCGCGATCGGGTGGCACCAGATCGGCGGTCCGACCGTCGCGGATGGCGACCCGTCCGTGCTCCGTCAGCACGCCGATGACGGCAGAACCGATCCCGGCCGCCGCCAGTTCGGCCTGGAGCGGAGGGGGATTCGGGATGGCGATGAGCATCGCGCCGCTGCTGATCAACGCCAGCGGATCGGCGCCGAGTGCGGCACAGATCGCCCGCGTCTCCGGAGCCACGGGCACGGCGTCCGCATCGATCCGCACGCCGCACTTTGAAGCGTCGGCCAGTTCCCACGCGCCGGTGAGCACCCCGCCCTCCGTGACGTCGTGCATCGCGGTCGCCCCGCAACGCGCGCCGATCCGGCCGTCGGTCACCACACTGATCCGGTCGATGAACGACCGCGCGCGGGCCAGCGTCGCCTCATCCACCGTGCCGCGCACTCGGGACGCAAGATCGGCGGCCAGGATCGCGGTTCCCTCGATACCGGCGGACTTGGTGAGCACCAGGGCATCGCCCGGCCGGCCGCCGGCGGCCGAGATGTACCGGTCGCGAGGGGCGCGGCCGATGGCGGTGACCACGACGATCGAGTGGTCGATTCCGGGTGTCACCTCGGTGTGGCCACCGACAATCTCGACGCCGATCGCCCGGGCCGCGGCGCCGGCCTCGCGAACGATCCGGTCGAGGTCGGCCTCGGCGGTCGCCTCGGCGAGCAGCAACGTGATAAGCAGCCCGACCGGCTCGGCGCCCGTCGTCGCCAGGTCGTTACAGGAGACGTGCACCGCCAGCCGGCCCAGGTGCTCCCCGGCACCGGTGATGGGATCCGTCGTCACCACACAAACGGATGGGCCGAAGTCGAGGATCGCGCAGTCCTGTCCCACCGTCGCGTGCACGATGACATCGTCGCGGTGGCCCAGAAACGGGAAGATGCGCTCGCGCAGGTCGCGGGCGGTGAGCTTACCGGGCCTCACGGAGACGGCACCTCCTCGCAGGGCTCTCCCGCACGCTCACCCCGTCACGCTCGCGCGGTCACTCAGGCGTCGGACGGCGCGGGTCGCGCTCTCGATCACGTACGACACGTCGTCATCGGTCATGCGCGCGTACAGTGGCAGCAACATCATGCGTGAGTAGGCGCGCTCGGCGACCGGGCAGAGGCCCCGCGCGTACCCGCGCTTCTGGTACAGCGTAAACCAGTACATGGGTGGGTACCCGGTGATCGTATGCACCCCGTAGTCCCGGAACAGCATGCGCATCAGGTCGTCGCGGGTGAAGGGCACCTGCGTCTCATCCACCTGGAGGCTGTAGAGATAGAAGGTCGGCTCGCAGTTCGGATCGACATAGGGCGTGATGAGGCCGGGGAGTCGCGCCAGTTCCTCGGTGTACCGGAGGGCAATCGCGCGGCGCCGGGCGTTGAGCACCGGCACTTTGTGCAACTGGACCCGGCCGACCGCTGCCTGCGCCTCGCTCATCCGGTAGTTGTCGGGGACGTAACCCTTCGGGTCGTCGACGTCGTAGGGCAGCGGCAGCCAGTAGTCGAGCGGGCTGGGACGCTCGATGCCATGATTGACGCCCATCGAGCGGAGCAGCGGCAGCGTGGCCGCCCAGTCCGGCCGCGGCGTGGTGAGCATGCCGCCTTCGCCGAGGGTCGTCATGTTCTTACTGGAGTGGAAACTGAAGGTCGCGGCGTCGCCGAGCGATCCGGCCGGACGGCCCTTGTACCGACCGCCGACGACGTGCGCCGCGTCCGCGACCACCAGCAGCCCACGCTCCTGGGCGAGCGCCGTAATCGCGTCCATGTCACAGCACTGGCCGTAGAGGTGCACGGCGAAGATCGCGCGGGTGCGCGGGGTGAGGTGTGCGGCGACGCTGCCGGGATCGATGTTGAACGTCCGCGGATCGACGTCGGCGAACACGGGCGTCGCGCCACACCTCAGGATCGGCTGGCTGGTGGAGACGAAGCTGATCGGAGTCGTCACGACCTCGTCGCCCGGCTGCAGCCCGCAGAGCTGCGCGGCCAGCATCAGGGCCGTGGTGCAGCTCGAGGTGGTGAAGGCGTGAGGCACCCCGGAGAACTCCGCGAACTCCTCCTGGAACGCGCGGTTCTGCGGGCCGTTCGTTTGGTACTCCTGCTGCAGCACCTCGATGAGCGCCTGGACCTCCTCCACGCCGAAGTCGCTGCCGAAGTACCGGTGCCAGACCTTCACCTCCACGCCTTCCGGCCAGCGCTGCCTGGATCGTGTGGGTCCATTGGTGACAGGTATCATGCGGTGCCCTCCCTGGCGGTCGCGCGCAGCATCGCCCAGATCACCTCGGGCGACAGCGGCAGGACGCGCACCGACGTTTTCGAATCTCCGATCGCGTCCTCAACCGCGGCGGCGAGCGCGGCGTAGACGGGCATGCAGCCGCTCTCCCCGGCGCCCTTCAGACCTAGCGGATTGTGGGGCGACGGCGTCTCGAGCCGCACGAACTCGATCGGCGGCACGTCTGCCGCACGCGGCATCGCGAAGTCGGCCAGCGTCGAGATCAGCGGTTGGCCTGTCTCATCATACGCGATCCGCTCGGCCAGCGCCCCGCCGATCCCCTGCACGGCGGCTCCCAGGATCTGCCGCTGCACCGCGCCCTCGTCAAGCACCGCGCCGGAATCATGGGCGATCAGATACCTGATGATGCGCGTCTTGCCGGTCTCGCGGTCGAGCTCGAGGGCCACGAGATGGGCGCCGCTGGACCAAGCGGCACTCTCCGGTTCGAACACGGCGCTCACCTCGATCCCCATGGTCTTCGCCGGCCTGCCGGCGCCGGCGCCCGCAGCGAGCCGGACGAGTTCGCCCAGATCGATCCCGTGATCGCCGGCGCCGGCGCGCAACGCGCGGCCGCCCCGCAGCACAATCTCATCCG
The DNA here is from genome assembly GCA_041486265.1 of bacterium. GTDB lineage: Bacteria > Sysuimicrobiota > Sysuimicrobiia > Sysuimicrobiales > Humicultoraceae > JBGPLF01. The sequence continues at coordinate 18,704 of JBGPLF010000020.1, read as the reverse complement.
CATCGCAGTCGAGGGCCTCAGCCGCCAGCGTCCGGAGGCGCCCCGAGAGTTCACGGGCAGCAAGCGCCGTGGCGTTGCCGATCATCGTGGCCACGCGGCTCCCGTGCGTCCCAAAGCTCTCGGGCACCGCGGTCGTGTCTCCGGAGGCCACGTGCACCGCCGCGGGAGGGATCGCCAGTTCGTCGGCCACGAGCCGCCGTAGGAGCGGCGCCAGACCCTGACCCTGCGAAGGCGGTCCGGCGGCGAGGCGAACCTGGCCTGAGGGATCCAGGCGGATCGTCACGGTCTCACGCCCGTGGGCCGCAGTCTCCTCCACGTACAGCCCGACGCCGACCCCGAGCGGCGCTTCGCCTGTCTCCAGACGGCGCCGCTGCTCGACCCGCCAGCCGTCGTAGTCGAAGCGCTGGAGGGCGACGGCGAGCAGACCCGGGTAGTCGCCGCTGTCATACCGGATCGCCGCCCCGTCCGGCGTGCGCAGGCCGGTGTCGTACGGCATGGCCTCAGCCGGAATCAGGTTGCGCCGCCGCACCGCGACGGGATCGAGGTCAAGCGCGCGGGCCAGGTGATCCATCGCACGCTCGATGACGAACGTACCCTGCGGCCGGCCCGCGCCCCGGTAGGGCCCTGTCGGAACCCGATGGGTATAGATCGACTCGACCTCCACATCCATGTGCGGCAGACGATATGGTCCGACCATGTGGCTGACCGTGTGGATGGCGATGAGGTGACCATACAACGCGTACGCGCCCACGTCCAGCCTGAACTGGTCGCGCAGTCCGAGCAGGTCACCGTCGCGCGTCGCGGCGATCTCGAGGTGGTGGATCTGCTCGCGATCGTGCTGGCAGGCAATGAAGTGCTCACGCCGATCCTCCACCCATTTCGCCGGCCGGCCCAGACGAACGGCCAGACCGGCGACGACCAGATACTCCCGCGGCGCGCCGCCCTTGACGCCGAACGCCCCGCCGACGTCAGGCGCGACGACGCGCACCTGTGCGGCAGGCAGACCGGTCATCCCCGCAATGATGCCGCGCAGGTAGTGCGGGCTCTGCGTCGACGCCCATAGCGTCAACTGCCCGGTGGCACGATCGTAGTGTGCCAGACAGGCGCGGGTCTCGATCGGGATCGCGGCCCCGCGGTTGATCGCGAGCCGGAAAGCTAGCCGGACAGGTGCGTCCGCGAACGCGGCATCCGGGTCACCAACGCGCCACCGGTAGGTGCCGGCCACGTTGTCGTCGAGACCGGCGTGGACCGGCACGGCGCCGACCGCGCGGGCGGCTTCAAGCGACGACACCGCCGCAAGCGGTTCGTATTCAACATTCACCAGGTCGGCGGCGTCCGCCGCCGCGTACCGGGTCTCAGCGACCACGACCGCCACCGGTTCGCCCACGTAGCGGACGGTGTCTTGGGCCAGCGGCCTCGGCATCGGTGGGTGACGAAGCCCCGGGTGTTGAAACCTCGGGGGCACCGAGGCGTTGAGCGCGCCAAGGTGCTCCGCGGTCAGCACGGCGACCACCCCTGGAATGGCCAGCGCCTGACCGGGATCGATGCGCCGGATCCGCGCGTGCGCGTGCGGGCTGCGAACAAATGCCACGTGGAGCGTCCCTGGCAATTGCAAATCGTCGACGTAGACGCCGTCGCCGGTCAGAAAGCGTCGAAGGTCGCTGGTCGACACTGCCGACTCCTTCACGTGGTCGTCTCGATGCGCCCCGCGCCCCAGCCGGCCATGATCTCGGGCAGCCGGTCGAAGCGGTCGGCGATGGCGTCGGGTTGCACCGGCGTGTACGCCCGGTAGTCTCGCGCCTCCGTCTCGGGCACCCAGACCGCACGCAGCCCGGCGAGCTTGGCGCCCATCACATCCTTGATGTAATCGTTGCCGACGTAGACCCCGTCCGCAGGGGTCAGTTGCATCGCCTTCAGGGCGGCGTCGAAGATCTCTCGCCGGGGTTTGCGAATGCCGACCTCCGCCGACACGACGATCTGCTCGAAGTGGTGCCGGAGGCCGTGCTGCTCCAGCGCCCAGACGATGAAGGGCGCGTAGGCGGCGTTCGAGACGATGCCCATCCGCAAGCCCATCCGGGCCAGCGCGTCGAGCGTCTCGGGCACGCGCGGCTTCACGGTCACGTCCGGAAGGTAGCCACGGAAGAGGCGCTCGATCGCCGCAGAGAGGTCGTCCTCCGCGACCCGCCGCTGCGCACCAAGCGCCTGCAGGACGACGCGCCCAATGACGTGCGCGGGATACTCCAGCGCAGTGCCCGCGCTGATGGCCCGCACGTACGCGTATGCCCGTTCCACCCGCTGCCTGCCATCCGCGGGCGGTTCCCCGTCCCACACGCCCAAATGCTGCAGGAGCTCAATGGCGATGCCTCCCGTCTCCATGGCCATCCAGCGGTCCGCCGAAATCAGCGTCTCGTGGACGTCAAAGAACACGGCGCGCACTACGGTCATCGCGACGGCCTCATCGCCTGTCGATCTCCGGGGACCGGATCTCGCCGGTCCGGATCCCCGCGTCCTGCAGGCGCCGCCAGACACGCTCCGGCGTGAGCGGGAGTTCCCGCATCTCGACGCCGAGGTCCGCCAGTGCGTTCACGATCGCGGCCGGCACCGCGGCGAGCGCGCCCTCGCCGACGCCCTTCGCGCCGTAGGGTCCCGGCCCATCGGCGTTCTCGACGATGATCGAGTGAAACTCGTCCGGCATATCGGACGTGGTCGGCACGTGGTACTCCAGGAGCGAGGCATTGACCAGGTGCCCGTTCTCAAACAGCATCTCCTCGAAGAGCGCGTTGCCCAGCCCCTGGAGTGTGGCGCCTTCATCCTGCGCCTCCACGAGTTGGGGATTGATAGCCTTGCCCACGTCGGCCACGCTGGCGAGGCGGCGGACGTGAACGCGGCCGGTGCTGGGATCCACCTGGACCTCGGCACCTCCGACGCACACTTCCCAGAAGACCGGCCCTTCGGCGTACGACCCGGTGCCGCGCTGCGGCCGGACCTCGCCGTGACCGATGAGCTCGCCGCCCACCATCCCGAAGTGCCGGCGGATGAGGTCAGGATAGGAGAGCGCCTCGGTCTCGTGCCAGACTGCGCCGTCGCGCACGCTGAGCGCCGCGCGCGGCAATCCCCAGATCCCGCCGGCGATGTCCAACAACTGTTCTCGCAGATCAACCGCCGCGTGCTGCACCGCCTTGCCGGCGAGCGTGGTCGAGCGGCTGGCGCCGGTCGAACGGTCGTACGGCGTGAAGTGCGTGTCGGGGCCCATCACGCGGATCCGGTCGGGCGGCAGGGCCAGTTCCTCCGCGGCGATTTGCGTGAACACGGTGCGGGAGCCCTGGCCCAGTTCGGTCGTGCTCACGAGCAGGACCGCCGTGCCATCGGCCTGGAGGCGCATCGCCGCCGTCGAGACCGGGTTCGCGCCCGCGGCCAGCAGGCCCACGCTCACGCCGCGGCCGACGAGGGGCGCTTTTGGCGTCCCCCAGCCAATCGCTGCAGCGACCTTCGTGACGTCGCCGACCAGGTCGGCATCGAGCGGCTTCCCGCCCGGACGGACTTCTTCCCCAGGGCGCAGCAGGTTGCGCCGCCGGAACTCCACCGGGTCGAGACCCGTCTTGCGGGCCAGGGCGTCGATCTGGGACTCACCGATCCACGACAGGTGCGCGGCGCCGAAGGCCCGGTACGATCCCGCCGGAGGGGTGTTGGTGTACACAGCCCACGCATCCACATCCACGGCCCGCCAGCGATACGGCCCGGGCGCGGCATCCCCGGCGGTGGCGGCCACGCGCGGACCGTTGTCGGCGTAGGCGCCGGTGTCGAGCCAGATCCGGCACTGCCGCGCCACGACGACTCCGTCGCGTGTGGAGCACGTACGCATCCAGCACTTCATGTTGTGGCGGCGTGTCGTGACCATCGCCTCGACGATGCGGTTGGCAATGCGCACGGGCCGGCCGGCCTTGCGCGCAAGCGCCGCGGTCACCGGTTCCATCTTCGTGTAGGATTTGCTCCCGAAACCGCCGCCGATGTAGGGGACGATGATGCGCACCGACGAGAGCGGCAGGCGGAACAAGTCGGCCAGTTCTGCCCGGACCAAGTAGGGGTGCTGGCAGCAGGCCCACACCGTCAGGCCGTCGGAGCCCCACTGCGCGATCACGGTATGGGGCTCCATGGCGTACTGGTAGACCGCCGGGAAGGTGTACTCACCGTCGACGACGACCCCGGCATCCGCGAAGGCGCGATCGGGATCGCCGCGGGCGAAACGGTAATGGTAGCAAATGTTGCCCTCTTCGCGGCGCAGTTCGCCGAGCCCATGGAAGAGGCCAGGCCGCAGGGGACCCTCGTGGAGCCGCGGCGCGTCGCCGGCCAGTGCGGCGTCGAGCGTGGTGGCCGCCGGCAGGGCTTCGTACTCCACGACAATGGCCAGCAGGGCTTCCTCGGCCGTGGCCTCGTCGTCGGCCGCAACCGCCGCCACCGGCTCCCCGGCGAAGCGAACGCGATCGAGCGCGATGATCGGCCGGTCTTTGATGGCGTGGCCGTAGTAGGCGTCCAGGCCTTCCAGATCGCGGCCGGTAAGGACCGCCCGGACGCCCGGCAGGCGTTCGGCCGCAGCGGCATCGATCCGCGCGATGCGCGCATGCGCGTGCGGGCTGCGCAGCACCCGGCCGTACAGCATCCCCGGCACCACGAGATCGCCGGTGTACCGGGCGGCGCCGGTGACCTTCTCTGCGGCGTCGACCCGCCGCAGCGGCGATCCTACGATGGGCCGGGTCATGCTCATCGCGGGGCCTCCACCGACGCCATCCGCCGGCCCGCCGCTACGACGGCCTCGATGATCTTCCAATATCCGGTGCACCGGCACAGCGTACCCTGCAAGTGCGCCTTGACCTGTTCAAAGGTCGGGGCGGGCACCTGGTCGAGGAGCGTCGCCGCCGTGAGGATCATCCCAGGCGTGCAGAAGCCGCACTGCACCGCCGCATGCTCGATGAACGCCTCCTGCAGCGGATGGAGGCGGCCGTCCGGCGCCAGGCCTTCAATGGTGAGGACCCGACGGCCGCGGGCCTCGTACGCGAGGGTGCAGCAGGCGCTCACCGCCTGCCCGTCGAGCAGCACGGTGCAGGCCCCGCACACCTGGACATCGCACGACCGCTTCGCGCCGGTCAGCCCGAGCCGATCGCGCAGGACATCCAGCAGCAGCTCGCGCGGTTCGATCCAAACCTCTACCGGCCGGCCGTTGACGGTAAGGGCGATCCGCACGCGCCCCGGCGATGGCGCCCCGGCCTCCATCAGTTCACCCGCGCCCCGGCCTGCGCCGCCGCAGCGTGCAGCGCGCGCGCCGCCAGCATCATGACGATGTGCCGCTTGTAGTCGGCTGAGCCGTACAGGTCCTCAAGGATCTCGGCCCTGCGGCCGGCGGTCTCTGCCGCGGCTCGGAAGAGCCGCGGATCGGGACGCTGGCCGGCGAGCATCGCTTCCGCCTCGGGCGCCCGCGCCGGGACGGGTCCCACGCTGCCGATGACGATGCGCGCGGAAGCAATCACGCCTTCGTCCATCATCAGCACCGCCGCGACGCCCGCCGTTGGCCGTTCGTGGGTCGCAAACCGCTCATACGCGGCGCCCGTGCCAGGCCCAAAGGCCGGCACCTCCACGCCGACAAGAATCTCGTCGGGCATCCGCGCTGTCTGCAGGATGCCGGTGAAGAACGCGTCGGCCGGGAGTCGGCGCTCGCCGGCGTGCGCCAGCACCAGGGTCGCGCCGCAGGCCAGCAGCACCGCGGCCGGATCGCTGTGCGGCTCGGCAAAGCAGAGGTTGCCGCCGAGCGTCCCAACGTTCCGCACCCGTAAATTTGCCACGCGCGCGGCCACCTGCGCGAGGACGGGCGCCTGGGCGAGCACGACCGGCGACCGTTCGATCTGACGGTGCGTGGCCAGCGCGCCGATCTGCACGCGGCCCCGCTCATGGCGAATACCGTCGAGCCCGGGAATCGTCTTGATGTTGACGAGATGCCGGAAATGAGCCAGCCCCTCCTTCATCACAGGGATCAACTCCGTGCCTCCGGCATACACCGACGAATCCTCACCGTAGTGGGCGAGGAGCCGGCTGCCTTCTTGGACGGTCGCGGGCTCGTGGATCTCAAACGGCCGCAGCATGTCAGCCCCGCCTGCCCCTCCGCCGCGCGCGCGCCGCCCGCGGTTCGCTGCCCACCTGCGTGCTCACCGCCGGCATCCCCTGGTCCAGCCCCGCGCGGCGCACGCGCCGCAGCCAGTAGGCCCAGTACTCGTCCATGAACTCCTCTCGATACTTGGACGCGTGGAGAGCCTGGATGAGCGCATCGGGGATCGGCTTGGGAATCCCCAACCCGACCGCCAGGGCCTGCAGGTGTAGCGCACGCTCCAGAGTCACCGCGCTCAGCACGGCCCAGCGGACGTCCTTCCCGACGACCAGCACCCCATGATTGCGCAGCAGCACGACGCGGCGGTCCCCCAGCGTACGCGCGATGGCAGCGCCGGTCGGGGCCGACATCACCAGGTCGGCCGTCTCCTCGAAGACGGCGATCCCCTCGGGAAAGAGCAGCGCGTCGTGCGAGAGATACAGCAGCCGGGCATCGACGGCGCCGAAAGCCGTGCCGTGCACAGGGTGCGTGTGGATGACGGCCCCCACATCGGGACGGGCCTTGTAGATCTCGGTGTGCAGCGGCGCCTCCAGGTGGACCGTGCCCTCGCCCGCGACCCTCCGACCGTTCAGGTCGATCGTCAGCACATCCACCGGCGTGACTTCTTCGAGCCCGATGCCCTTCCGCTTCATGAGCACTCGGGCACCGTCGCGCACGCTCACGTGGCCCAGCGTGAGGTCGCCGTGGCCGTCCAGCGCCAGGATCCGGCAGGCCCAGGCGACCATCTCCTGCGGGCGCGCCTGCGGGATCATCGCGCGCGCCCGTGCCACCCGTGCTTGCGTTGCGCCAGCCTTCTCCGCCGCGCCCACCGTCCTCATGGCGCCGCCGACAGCACCTTACGCGACGCGAGCAGCAGGCGCATACGCCGCTGCATGAGTTGAGGAATCTGCTCGGGTGTGTAAGCGAACAAACCCCGCCCGGTCTTGATCCCCAGTTCGCCGGCTTCAACTTTCTGGAGGATCAGCGGGCTGACGTCACGCCGGCTGGACAGGTCGGCGTTGAGGTAGGATGCGACACTGTGATAGATGTCGAGCCCGGCGACGTCGAGGAGTTCGAGCGGGCCGATCACCGCGAGTTTGTAGCCGATCCCCCACTTGACGATGGTGTCGATGTCCTCCGCGCTGGCGATCCCTTCTTCAAGCAGGTGCAGCGCCTCGCGCATGATCGCGTAGAGGATCCGGTTCTCGACGAACCCCGGCACGTCGCGCCGCACGAGCACCGGGATCATGTCCAGGCGCTCGACCACGCGGCGCGTGGCGGCGATCGTGTCGTCGCTCGTGCGTTCCCCTTTGATGATCTCAATCACCGGGATCAGGTGCGGTGGGTTCGACCAGTGCATGCCGACCACGCGCTCCGGACGCTGCACCGCCTTGCCCAGTTCGGTGATCGGAATCCCTGAGGTGTTGGAGGCCAGGATTGCGTCAGGCGCCGCCAGCCGCTCGGCCTCGGCAAAGAACTTCCGCTTGAGGTCGAGCCGCTCGGGGATGGCTTCGACCACGAGGTCGGCGCCGCGCACCGCCTCGCCGGCATCCAGCGTGTAGCGTATGCGCGTTTTGGCGGCTTCAGCCTGCTCGGACGCCAGGATCCCGCCCCCGATCAAGACCTTGCAGACAGCGTCGACCGTCACCTTCGCGCGCTCGAGGATCTCCGGCTTGATGTCCGTCAGGCGCACGTCGAACCCGTGCGTGGCGAACATCGCCGCCATGCCCGGCCCCATCGTGCCCGCGCCGACCAGCACGACCGTGCGGACTGCGTCTCCTCTCATTCCCACTCCCCCAGCATGCTCATCGCGCCGCCCACGCCGGCGCCGAGCTGCACCCGGAAACCCAGGTCGAGCAGGCTGCGCTCGAGGACGGCGAGCAGCGCGGCGAGATACGTGGGATGCGCCGACTGCCCCATGTGGCCGAGACGAAACGTCTTGCCGGCCAGTTCTTTGTATCCACCCGAGATCTTGACGCCGTACTTGTCCCGCATGTGCCGCACCAGCGCGCCCGCGTTCGCACCATCCGGGGTCTTGACCACGGTCGTCGCGTTACACGCGATCTCGTCGCGCGCCGGCCAGATCTCGAGCCCCATCGCCCGGATCCCGGCCCGGCAGGCCCGGCCGACCTTCTCGTGCCGGCTGACGCACCGATCGAGACCGGTCTCCAGCGCCTGCGCCAACACGGACTCGAGCGCGTAGACGAGGCTCACCGACGGCGTGTAAGGGAACGCGCGCTTGCGCACCCAGCTCTCCCGCCAATCGAGCAGCGACAGGTAGCTCTCGCGCACCTGCGGAGTGCGCCGCTCCATCGCCTCCCACGCCTGCGGGCTCACGGAGATCGGGCACAGTCCCGGCACGCCGCCCAACGCTTTTTGCGGCCCGGCCACGGCGATGTCCACGCCCCAGTCATCGGTGCGAAAGGAGTGGCTGCCCAGTCCCAGCGCCGTGTCCACGATGGTGAGGGCGCCGAACTCTTTGGCAATGGGGCAGATCTGGTCCACCGGGTTCACGGTGCCCGACGGCGTCTCGCTGTGGATCACCGAGAGGAACTTGACGTCGCGGTGCCGCCGCAGCGCCTTCCGCACCTCGTCCGGATCGATCGCCTCGTTGTAGGGGACGGCGATCTCGATCGTCTGGCCGCCGTTCCGGTCAATGAAGGTCTGGAACCACTTGCCGAAGATGCCCGAGACCAGGTTCAGCACCTTGTCGCCGGGCGAGATCAAGCACGCGGCCACCGCCTCCATGCCGAGCACGGTCTCGCCCTGCATGATGACCACGTCGTGCTGCGTTTGAAACACTTGCTTGAGCAGGTCGCAGGCGCGGCCGAACAGATCAATGAACGCCGGGTCGTAGTGATTGACGACGGGACGGATGTGATCCCGCAGGGTGCGATTTGAGACCTCACCCGGCCCAGTGGCCAGCGACATGGCGGGCCATTCTCTCATCGGGATGCCTCCTGGCGCCGCTCGGTCGGAGGGTACTCGGGATGTGGGAAGCCGAAGACCATCACGACGTCAGCATCGCCGATGTTGGCGACGGCGTGCCAGGTGCGCGGCGGGATGAACAGGGCATCCCCCGGACCGAAGGGAACCACCTCGCCATCCAGCCGCAACTCGCCGCGCCCCCGGACGACAAAAGCGACTTCCTCCACGGTGTGCGAGACCATCCCCAGCACGGTCCCCGGCGTGAACACCGAGTAGCCCAGCGAGGTCTGGTTGTCGCCGGCGGTCTGGCGCGTTACGAGCATCCGGCTCCAGCTCTCTCGCGGGAGCGGGATCTTCTCAACCCCCTCAAGATGAACGACGCGCACCGCGGGCATCACAGCGTCCACTGGCCGTCCTTGAGGATGTAACGGCCCGTATCCACAATCTGCAGCGAGGCGTTCAGCACGACGCCGTCGAGGTGAAGCGTGCAGACGTTCTTGCCGCCGGGATAGGCGTTGTGGTTGTCGCCCAGCGCGAAGTGCACCGTGCCCAGTCGGCCCTTTTCCGACGGGGACCCAAACGGCGACTTCGTGCTCGTGCCGAAGGCGAACTCGCCGACGACGTCCGCGTTCTCGACGCCTGTGAGGACCTCGCGCAGCCGTTGGGCTTCGGGGCCGCCCTCGATCGCCACCGCCCGACCGCCCTTGAGGATCCAGGTGATCCACTGTTTGACCTGTCCCGGCACGCCGATGCCGAGCATGACGCCGTCAACAACGAACTTCCCCTCGCTTTGATCCTCCACCGCGGCGAAGGCGACCTCGGACCACATGGGAACCGGTCCCATCATCTGGCCCTTGTGCTTGATCGGCGTGACCTCCAGCGCCGGACGGCCCTCGATGCTGACGGTGACGTCGGTTCCGTTGGCCGCGGTCACCCGGCAGCGCTTCGCCCCCTTCATGGCCGCGATGGCATCGCGGGCGCGCTGCGTCGCCTCTTCGATGTCGCGCTTCGTGAGGTCCCACGCCCCCATGCCCTCTTCCACCGACGCGATCTTGGCCATGTTCGCGCAGGATTCTTTGACCGCGGAGACGTGGGCGAAGCGGTTGGCCCACTCCAGATTCGTGATGATGATAATCTCGTTAGAGGTGACCATCGCCTGGTGGAGGTTCCGCGGCGGCGCCATCGGGAAGCGGGTGTCTTTCAAGCCCCGGCGGACCTGCGCCTCGTTGTTCATGATGACCGGGAAGCCCCCGCGGTCGAGCGCGACCGCGGCTAGGGCGTTGGCCTCAGCGAGGTGGCCGTCATCCGTGATGATCGTGACCACGTCGCCGTTGGCGACCGACATGCAGGTATCCACAATGAGCTCGGCATCCCGGCGCAGTTTCCTATCTGATCCAGTCATCTACCGTCCCCCCTTGGTGACAAACCGCGGCAGCACGTCCCGGGCAAACCGGGCGACCTGCCCGAACTGATCGAGCGCGCCGAAGCGGCAGATGAAGTAGTCGACGCCCGCCCGGGCGAAGTCGGCGATCCACCGGGCTATCTGGTCGGGGGTGCCCACCGGGCCCCACTCGCCCAGGTCGACGGCCTTGCTCAGTTCCGGATAGTACTGGGTGATGTACTCGCCAATGCCACGCTGCGCTTCGGCCTCGGAGTCCGCGATGTTCATCGTCACCTGATAGGCTGCCGTCAGGCTCGATGGATCGCGGCCGGCCGCGCGGGCGGCGTCGTGGATCCGCCCGAGTTGCCCGGTCAGCTCTTCGGGATGACGCGCGCGGCAGCAGGTCATCCAACCGTCGCCGTAGCGGACGATGCGGGCCGCGGATCGGTCGATCACGCGCGCCACCTGTTGTTCCTGGACCCCTCTGATCAACCGGGGGTTGCTGATGATCCACATCGGAGGCGGCGTCTGGACGGGCATCAACGGACCCATCTCGACGCCAGACGAGAAGCTGATGTCGTCGTAATTGAAGAACTGCCCGTTGAACGTGATGCGGCCCTCGGTCCACAGGGTCCGCACCACGTGCAGCCCTTCCTCGAAGATCGCGGCCCGCTTGTTGAAGTCGAGACCCAACGCGGCATACTCGCGTCGCACGCCTTCCTCGGGGTTGCCCATGCAGGCGCCCAGGATTGTGCGCCCGTTCGAGATGACATCGAGCGTCGCCCACTCCAGCGCCAGGTAGAGCGGGTTCCGGGTCGCCGAGACGAGACATGCGGTGCCGAGCCGGACGGTCTTCGCGCGCTGCGAGATCGCGGCCAGCAGCGAGATGGGTTCGTACCGCGGCTTGGAGAACAGGCTGTCGCCCACCCAGACGGACTCGAATCCCGACTGCTCGACCGCTTCGGACAGGTCGAGCAGAGCCGGGATGCCGTACTGCGGCGCCAGTAGCGGCTCGCGGTTGTTGAGGTTGACGCCGAAGCACAGGCCCTTCGAGTTCATGCCCCGTGCTCCCCCGATCGTGTGGCGTTGTGGCCGATCATGCGCGCCGCCACTCTCGCGTCCCCGGCGATCGGCCGGCGGCGACCTGCACCAGTTCTCCGTCCGGTGAGACCTGCAGGATGCGCTGAGGGACCTGGATGTGCTCGCCCAACAGCCGCGCGGCGGCGTCCACATCGCGGCGCTGGATCGCCTCGAGGATGGCCGCGTGCTCGGTCAGGGATCGTTCGAGTCCGCCGCGCAACTCCATCGAAGGCATCCGGTAGCGCCGCATCTGGTTCATCAACGGCCGGTAGATCTGCTGAAGGCGCCCGTTGCCCGAACGCTCCACGAGCAGGGCGTGGAACGCCGCATTCGACTCGAAGAAGCGCCGGACTTCGGCCCGGGCCGCGCACGCCGTCATGTGCTCGTGCAGATCTCGCAGCGCCCGCAAATCGTCCGTGGTCAGCCGCGGCACCGCCAGCCGGATCGCCAGCACCTCCAGTGCCTCCCGGACCTGGTAGGCCGCCAGGAACTCTTGCGGCGAGAGCGCCTTGACGATCGCCCCGCGCCTGGGCGTGATCGCCACCAGATCTTCCGCGGCCAGCAACCGGAGTGCCTCGCGCACCGGCGCCCGGCTGATCCCCAGTGCCGCCGCGACGACCTCCTCCTGGATGTGCGTACCCGGCGCCAGACGGTTGCAGAGGATCTCGTCCCGCAGGTGCTCGAGGACGCGATGGCTCAGGGTGTGATTATCGAACGGCCGCACGGATCACCATCCTACCCGTCTCGCTCGAATTCCTGGCGAACCTGGTCTTGCCGGCCGGGATCGAGTAGCAGGTCGAGCGCCGTCAGCGCCATGGTCTTCGACGCCAGCACCATGCCACGGTGCCCCTCGTCGGAGACTGCCGCTTCCATGAACGCTTTCGAGTGCTCGGCCAGGCCGATTGGGCCGATCTTGTAGTTCAGGAGCGCGGCCGGCGCCACGCGGCTGACGGCGCCGACGTCGTTCGCGTAGCCCTCGAAGCCCGGTGGGAGGCCTTCGACGTCTTCGCCGAGGCTGCTCAGCGTGGCACCCAGGAGATGGCTGAGCGTCCGGTTCAGCTTCATCGCGGGATAATGCGAGAGCGGAGGGCGTTCGACCGACGCGCGACAGCCGGTCTGGACCGCGGCGCCCTGCGCGCACGCCTCCACACGCGCGAGCAGGTCTCCGAGATAGTCCTCATCGGGCGCGCGCACCCAGATCTCGGCCGCGGTGTAGTCGGGAATGGTGTTGGGACGCGTCCCGCCGTGCGTGATGACCCCGTGAATCCGGGCACCGTCGCGCATCTGCTGCCGGAAGGCGTTGACGGCGTTGAACAACTGGACGACGGCGTCGAGCGCGTTGATCCCACGGTCGTTCGCGCTGCCGGCATGCGCCGCGCGGCCATAAAACTCGATCTTGAGACCGGCCATGCCAATGGTGGGCCCGCTCAACCGATGGCGGTCGCACGGATGGGTCTGGAGCACCGCGGCGAGCCCGTCGTACGCGCCCCGCTGCACCATCACGATCTTGCCGCCCCCACCTTCTTCAGCGGGCGAGCCGATCACCACGACGCGACCGGGAAGCCCGTCGGCAATCGGTTCCAGCGCCAGGAGCACCCCGACGGCAGACGCAGCGATCAGGTTGTGTCCGCAGCCGTGGCCCAGCCCCGGTACGGCGTCGTACTCGCAGATGATACCGATCGCCGGACCATCCGATGAGCCTGTCCAGGCGCGAAAGGCCGTCGGCAGGCCGGCGGTGCCTTCCTCGATGGCGATGCCGGGACGGCCGCGCAGCACGTCGAGGATCCGCCGCACCGACTCGTGCTCGGCATAGCCGTACTCCGGATGCGCGTGCAAGTCCCGACTGAGCGCGTTCAAGTGGTCCGAGGCGGCGTCGAGGTGCGCCAGCACCTGGCGCCGGAGACCGGTCGCCTGTGCGGCTCCGTGCGATCCCGTCGCGCGCGCCGGCCCTACCTCCATCGGAGCGGTCCTACTGCCACTGCCGCGGATCGAAATGGGTGATCAGTTCCGGCTCGCCGTCGGTAATGATGATCTCCTCCTCGATGCGAACCCCCTCGGCGCCCGGGATCTCGATCCCGGGTTCGACGCAGAGGACCATGCCCGGTTGCAGCGGCGTCGTGTCCCCCGTATAGAGAAGGGGCGGCTCCATCGTCTCGTACCCGATGCCGTGGCCGATGAAGGGGCGCGCGTGCGGGCCGAACCCGCGATCTTCGATGATCTTGTTGGCGGCGATCACGAGCTGCTGCGCCTGGACACCCGGTCGGGCGACCGCGATCGCGGCGCGTGTCGCTTCCAGGGCCGCGTCCAGCTGGCGCTTCTGAGCATCGCTCGGCCGGCGGCCCACGACAAACGTCCGGTTGACGTCGAACTGCTGCCCCCAACACGCGCCGACGATGTCGGTGACCAGCAGTTCACCATTGGCCATCTGCCGCTCCGTCGCTTGAGGCCAGCGGACCCCGAGGGCGCTGTACGGTCCCGAGTAGGTGCGGACGTAGCGCACGAAATCAGCGCCCGCCTTCATCGTCGCGGCATACCCGGCCGCGCAGACGTCGATCTCCTTCGCGCCGTCGCGGATGACCGGCAGCGTCCCCTCGTATCCGGCATCGCAGACGCGGGCGGCCTGACGGTGCAGGCGTAGTTCGGTGTCACTCTTGATCATCCGCATCCGCCCCAGGACCTCATCGAACGACTCGAAGACGAGCCGGGGGAGTCGCGCGGCGAGATCGCGGTGCATCCGCACCGGCATCACGTCGTCGCCGATCAGGCCCACCCGCGCCGCGTTCAGACCCTTCTCCTCCAACGTGTCCGCGATGGCCTCGGCGAAGTTCGGCAGAAACGAGGTCTGCGGTCCTGACTTCGAGCGTGCGTGGCGCACGTCGTGAACCGGCACCAGGTCGCGGCGAAACGTCGTGTCGACAATCAGGACCGGCTCGCCGGCCAGCGGGATCACCAGCACCGAGTGCCCCATCCCGCGCATCTCGCCCCAATACATCGCGGTGGGAAAAGGGGGAAAGTGGTTCGAGAGGTAGGCCACGTTCGCCGGCCGTTCATAGAACGGGCGCGCGATGGCCACCACCCCGGCTAATCCACGATCGGCCGCCGCCGCCTTGACCCGCTCGATCCGGCGGAGGATCTCGGCCTTCGGAATCCCCTCTTCACTCATTGTTCAACTCCTCACGCCACTCGTCGTATGTGTCACCGCTCGGTCCTTCAGCGCTGGCAGGATCTGCTCGACGAGGATGCGGTACTGGCCCTCCTGATCCCACGAAGTCGGCCGCAGCGTGATCAGGTCCGCGCCCGCGTCGATGTAGCCCCGCAACATGGCGACCACCTCGTCGAGCGTGCCGCTCGCAGCCCAGGACGGCAGCCACGATTCCGGAAACTCCAGCGGCGCGTAGTAGGCCTCCAGAAACTCCTTTGTCTGTTCCACCGCGCGGCGCGCCACGGGCTGCACGTTAAAACCATAGTACATGCAGGACTTTAGTGCCGCGGGGTCGCGTCCGGCCTCGACCGCATACTGCCTGATCCGCGTCCACTTGTCGTTGAAGTCACCGGGCAGCGTGGTACCGGTCATCCACCCGTCGGCGTACGTCGCGACACGCCGCAGCGCGCGCTCGACGCCGTCCGGACCGATCATGCGCTCCGTCGGGTTGCTGGCGATCCAGATCGGGCAGGGCTGCTGCACGGGCCGCGGCTGGAGGTCGACGTCCTCGAACGCGTAGTAGCGGCCGCGGTAGGTCGCATGCGGATCGCTCCAGAGCAGACGGAGCGCCTCGATCATCTCGACGAATCGCCGCGGGCGCTCCTTGGCCTTGATCCCCATGACCTCGAGTTCCTTGTCCCCCGAGGGGGTGAAGCCACCGGGATACCCCATGCAGGCGGCGAGCAGCGTCCTGCCGCTGGAGATGACATCCAGACTCGCCCACTGCAGCGCGAAGAGCACCGGGTGACGCTGGACGATGGTGGCCATACAGCCGACGCCCAGGAGAACCCGCCGCGTCCGGGCCGCGACCGCGCTCAACAGCGCGATGGGTTCGAGGCGCGGCTTGTTTAGGATGCTGTCTCCCACCCAGACATGGTGAAGCATGTCGCACGAATCGGCGGCGGCGGCCAGATCGAGCAGCTGTGAGGTCGTGAACGCCCCCAGCGCGACGCCCCGATTGGAGAGCGTGAGCCCAAACGACGTCCTGCGGTGTTCAGGCGCGTATACTGTCGACATGGTCGGCGGTTGATTCCCGGTTGCCGGGATCGATTCCTGCAGGGAGAACCTTGTGACTAAAACAGCGTCGTCTGCGCCGGCTCTTCGATCGCGGGCTCGCGGACTTCCTCCCCGTCCTTGAAGATGCTGATCTCGCCGAAGACACCGTCGTAGCCGGGGGCGATGCTTATCCGGCCCTCCCGCACGCGCCGGAGCCCTTCGGCGATTCGCGGCGAGGTGATCTTCCAGACTTCGTCTATGGGAACGTCAAGGAGCACGTTGAACTCGCCGCCGAAGGCGTCGCACAGTCGGTAGTACTCCTCCCGCACGCCGGCAGTGCCCGGCTGCGCTCCCCGAGCCTCCGCGATGATCTCCTCCAGCGGGATGAGGTTGCGGTATGGAACCGCACCCTCGGGGACGAAGCCTTCTTCGCGGTCGGCCAGCAACTCCACCCGATGCAGTACGCCGACCGTCGGCGACTTCCCGCAGACCGGGCACTTGCCGCCTGACGCTGTCGTCTCCTTCGGCGTCATGCGCCGGTTGCAGTTGCGGTGGCCGTCATAATGGTACTTCCCCTCTTCGGGGAAGAACTCGATCGTGTACAGGAAGCCCGACGTGTCTTTCTCGCGCAGCACGCGTATAATCTCAAAGTAGTCGAGCCCGCAGGCAAACACGTTGGCCTCACGCCCGAGTTTCGCCGGCGAGTGCGCGTCAGAGTTGCTGACCAGCATGATCCGGTCGAGCTCTGACAGGCGCCAGTTCATGGGTGGATCGCTGGAGAGCCCGGTCTCGCCTGCGGCGATGTGCTTGAGTTGGTCGCCGAAGCACTCCGCGATGGCATCGAACCCCGACATGCTGCCGTAAAGCGAAAACCACGGCGTCCACATGTGCGCGGGGATGACCATGCAGTCCTGCGAGATCTCCATCACATACTCGACCAGACGGTGAGCGGGCAGCGTGAGCGTCGGCCGGCCGTCGGCCAGCAGGTTGCCGAAGCGCCCTAGCACCGCGTTGATCTTGTCGACGACTTCGAATGACGGGGCGAAGACGATGTTGTGGATCTTGCGGAGCCGGCCGCCCGCGGTGTAGATATTCGAGACTTCAACTGTCAACATGAAGTGCTGGCTACCGTGAACGTACAGCCCGCGGTCGGTGGGTTTCAACTTGGCTCGCAACTCCCGCAGCCAGACGGGGTGCGTGAAGTCCCCGGTGCCCAGGACAGTAATGCCCTTGATCTTGGCCCAGCGGGTCATGTTCTCGACGTCCATGTCCCGGCTGGTCGCCCGGCTGTACCGGGAATGCAGGTGCAGGTCGGCAATGATCCGCATGGTAGGCCAAGCCCCCGACCGTTACAAGATGTTGTGGGTCACCGGATCCTTCTCCACCACAGGTAGTAGTTCCTGCTTCTGCCTGGAGACCGGAGGGGGCGAGGTGCCGTCGCTCCACAGCGACAGCAGGGCCGCCCCCAGCGCGGCGATGACCGTCGGAGCCAGCCGCACGTCGCGCACGCCAGCGCGCACCGCCGCGGCCAGCACCGGCCGCAGCAGCCGCGACTGGTACTGCGTGTCGCCGTGCTCCTCCACCGCGCGCCGCAGGGCCTCATCGGTCGCCAGCGCTCGGATGACCACGCTCGTGTGGCGGTCGGACAGCCGGTTCAGCGCCTGCCGGACAATCGTCGTGAACCGCACCTCCCGGCCGAACGCCGCCTGCCACTCGCGCTCGTAGGCGGCCAGCGCGCCGCGGGCCTCGCTGGTGTCGCCGAGATAGCGAGCGGCCGCCCGCCCCGCCATCTCGCCGGCGAGCATCGAGAAGTAGATGCCACCCCCGCTTGTGGCCTTCACTTGCCCGGCGGCGTCGCCGACGACGAGCATCCCATCGGTGTAGGTTGGCCGCCGCAGTCCCAGAATGGGAATGCGGCCGGCCAGCTTGCGCACGATCTTTGCGTGGTGGACGCGGGGCGCGGCGACCGGATGCGACGCCATCAGTTGCTCCAGATAAAACACGGGGGGGCGGTCGGCCAGACGGGGATCTACGGCCAGCCCGAGCCGTCCGCGACCGCCGCCGATCGGCATCAGCCACGCGAAGAAACCCGGCGCCACGTCGCGGCCGAAGTACAGGTCCGGCGCGCTCTCGTCCTCGATAACTGCACCCTCGAGTTCGTACTGCAGCCCGTGCACCAGTGTCCGCCGCGGATTGATGCCCAGTTGCGCCGGCAGGACGGGATTGGCGCCCTCGGCGTCGATGAGGAGCGGCGTGTCGAAGGCCATCCGGCTCCCGCGGCGATCCACCTCGACACGCAGCCCGGCACGATCCTGGCCCGCGCGGCTCCGGCGCACCACCGTGCGCGCCCGCGCGCCCGTGATCACTTCGGCGCCCGCCTCAGCGGCGCGGCCGGCCAGATAGCAGTCGAAGGGATCCCGGTCGACGACGTAAGAGTCTATGGTCGCGCGCCGCACCCGCGCCACAGTGCCATCAGGCGCATAGAGCGCGGCCGCGCGGAGCGATGTCTGGATCAGCGAGTCGGGTAGCGCAAAGCGCTCAAACGCGTGGACCGATAACTTTCCGGTGCAGTGCGTCGGGCAGCCGACCTCGGGGTGCTCTTCGAGCAGGACCGTCCGGAGGCCGAGTGACGCACACGTACGGGCGGCGGTCGAACCGGCCGGGCCGGCGCCGACGACGAGGACGTCACAGATCACGGCGCACACTCCGGCAGGGCCGTGTACAATGCTGGTGGAAATGAGGAACGTTGCGCACGGGTTCACGCGCCAGCATATCATGAAGGGATGCGGATGAGACACCGGACTGTGCTGCTTCTACTCACCTTGAGCCTGGTGGCCGCGGTCGCTCTCTTCGTGGGGACCGCCGTGCCGGCGCCCGCGGCACCCACAAGCGCTTCTCCACAAACGACAGCCGACGTCGTCTCGAGAGCGAAACCGGCCGTGGTGTTTGTCTTCTCGCAGATTGCCGCTAACAAATTTTCCATG
>JBGPLF010000019.1:0-28817 GCA_041486265.1 bacterium | reverse complement strand
GGCGCGGTCTTCGTCAACGGCAAGGGGGAGCGCTTCATGGAGCGCTACTCTCCAACGCTCAAGGACTTGGCGCCGCGCGACATCTGCTCGCGCTGCATCTATCAGGAGATCCGCGAGGGCCGCGGTGTCGACGGCAAGGACTATGTCTACCTGGACTTCACGCACCTGAGCCGCGAGGTCCTCGAGCACAAGCTTCCCGACATCACCGACTTCGTCCGGGTCTACCAGGCCCTCGATCCGGCGAAGGATCTCGTGCCGATCCAGCCAACCGCCCACTACGCGATGGGCGGCATCCCCACCACGATTGATGCAGAAGTCATCGTGGACGAGCACAACACGACCATGCCGGGCCTGTACGCCGCGGGTGAGTGCGCGTGCGTGTCGGTCCATGGGGCCAACCGGCTGGGGACCAACTCGCTGATGGACATCCTCGTGTTTGGCCGCCGCGGCGGCAGGCACCTGGCGGAATACCTCAAGGGCGCCGAGCGGGTGCCGGTGGGAACAGGCCACAATCCCGACTCCGACGTGAAGGCCCAGATCGAGCGGTTGATGTCGCGCACCGAGGGCGAGTCGGTGGCCGACATCCGGGCGGAACTCCAACGGATGATGATGGACAAGGTCTCGGTGTTCCGGACCGAGACCGGCCTCCGCCAAGCGCGAGCCGAATTGCGGAGCCTCAAGGAGCGCTACGCCCGCGCGAAGATCGACGACCATGGCCGCCGGTTCAACACCGACCTGCTCGAGGCCCTCGAGCTCGGCAACCTGCTCGACCTGGCCGACGCGACCATCGCCTCGTGCCTGCACCGCACCGAGAGCCGTGGCGCGCACTTCCGTGAGGACTTTCCCAAGCGCGACGATGCCGGTTGGCTGAAGCATGCGCTGATCTACAAGAAGGAAGACGGCGACCATGAGTTCCAGCATAAGCCGGTCGTGATCACCCGCTTTCAGCCCATGGAGAGGAAGTACTAGGGATGCAGACTCGGTTCAGGATCAAGCGGTTCAATCCCGAGCGGGATACGGCGCCGCATTGGCAAGAGTACGACGTGCCGGTGGAGCCAACCGACTGCGTCCTGGACGGGCTGCATTACGTCAAATGGCATATCGACGGGACGTTGGCGCTGCGCCGCTCGTGCGCCCACGGCGTCTGCGGGTCCGATGCGATGCTGATCAACGGCAGGAACCAGCTCGCCTGCAAGGTCCTCATCAAGAACACTGGCCGCACCATCAGCGTCGAACCGATTCGCGGCATGCGAGTGATCAAGGATCTCGTCGTGGACATGGAGCCGTTTTTCGAGAAGTACCGGGCGATCACGCCGTATCTGATCACGCGCGATGAGCCGCCGGAGAAAGAACGTCTCCAGAGCCCGGAGGAGCGGGAGCGGTTCGACGATACGACAAAATGTATCCTGTGCGCTGCCTGCACGACCGCGTGCCCCATCTATTGGGCCGACGGCGAGTACGTCGGGCCGGCCGCGATCGTGAACGCCCACCGGTTCATCTTTGACAGCCGGGACGAGGGCGCTGACGAGCGGATGCAGGTGCTCGCGGAGCGGTCGGGCGCCTTCAAGTGCAAGACGATCTTCAATTGCACGGACGCGTGCCCACGCGGGATCGACGTGACGCGCGCGATCCAGGACGTGAAGCGGGCGATCCTGTTTAAGAGGGCGTAACGCTGGAGATGGCGGACGAAAAACCTCAAGAGCCCAGCAACTGGGGCGCGTGGCTGGTCCACCAGTTGATCCACCCCTTTGCGGTATCCGTAACGCCCGGCTTCCTGGTGATCCTCATGGTCTACCTGGTGGTCTCGGCCTTTGCCCGGGGCTTCTATCCAGGAGTCCGAAGCTTCGCTGGGGTCCTCCTTCCGCTCATCATGGTGACCTTTGTCTTCATCTTTCAACGGGAGCTCCTGGACAGGCTTGGGACGATTCCCTTGTTCGTGAGCTTCGTCGCCGCGCTGCTCGTCGGGGTGATCGTCATGTTTGTGGTTCAACTGTACGCCCGCTCACCGACAGTGCCGATCACCGAGCTCGTTCTGTCGGGCAGTTTCTCGCTGCTGGTCTTCAGTTACGCGAGCCTTCGTGGGAACAAGATGCTGTCGTACTACTATGGGATGATTGCCGGGTTTCTGCTGTATATCATCTTCTTCGGCTTTCCAGTCTTGGGATAACTCCCTGATCTTGAGGGGACACGCGTGAGGCGTTTGCTCTTCGCGCGGATCTACGCGATCGTCCGCCGCGTACCGCGCGGCCGCGTGACAACCTATGGGGAGGTCGCGCGCCTGGCGGGACTCCGCAACGGCGCCCGCACCGTCGGGTGGGCGCTCGCCTCGATGCCCGCCGGGACTACCGCGCCCTGGTGGCGCGTGATCCGCCGCGACGGGACGATCGCGCCGCGGCCGTTTGCCGCCGAGCAGCGCCGGAGGCTTCAACAGGAAGGGGTCAGGTTCAGAAAGGGCGGCACGATTGATCTGCGCCGTTACGGCTGGCCTTCAGCCGGTTCAGCAACCAGGTAGGGATTCCGCACTGAAGCCCGTCCAGCGGCGCGCAGCGCGAGGGCGCCGATTCCGCACACCACCGCCCCGATGAACACCGCAACCTGCGCGCCCAGTGCGGAGGCCAGCGATCCCATGAAGAGCCCGCCCAGCGGCGCGGTCCCAAACAGCGCTAAGACGTAGAAGCTCATCACCCGCCCTCGCAGCGCGTCGGGCACTATCGACTGGATCGTGGTGTTGCTCGCCGACATGTACGCAGTCATCGCGCCACTCACGCCAACGAGGAGGAGCGCCGAGAGCAGATAAGAGCCGCTGGCCGCAAAGGCCGCCAGCAGCGCGACAAAGGTGGTGAAGGTCCCGATGATGACCGTCCACGGCCGCGCGAGCCGCGACGACGCCACTGCAAGCGCGCCGATCGTGGCGCCGATGCCGCTGGCGGTGAGCAGTATCCCGTATCCACGGGCCGGGACATGCAGGACGTCGCGGGCGAAGACCGGCATGAGCACCGTGAAGGAGATCCCAAACACGCCGGTGACCGCGAGCAGACCGAGCACCGTGCGCAAGGCCGGGGTTCGCAAGGCGTACACGACGCCGTCTCGGACCTCGCTCAGCACGGATGTGTGCGACATGCCCACTGGCCGGGAATTCACTCGAATCCGCGCCAGCGGGATGATCACCGCGAGATAGGACACGGCATTCAAGGCGAAATTCCACCCCGAGCCGGCCCGGCCGCCCAACTGGTCGATCATCAGGCCCGCGAGGGCCGGTCCGACGATGCGCGACCCGTTGAAGGCCGCGGAATTGAGCGCGATGGCGTTCGTCAGGTCTCCCCGGTCAACCAGGTGTGGGATCAGCGACTGGCGCGCCGGCATGTCCATCGCACCGGCGATTCCCGTGACCACGCTGAGCGCCAGGATGTGCCAGACCGCAATGCGGCCGGTCAGCGTCAGCACCGCCAGGACGATCGCCGAAACCATGAACGTCGACTGGGTGGCGATGAGCAGGTGACGCTTCTCAGACCGGTCGGCGATGGCCCCGCCAAACAGGGTCAGGAGCATGGTCGGGACGGTGTTGAAGAACGTCACCATCCCGAGCATGAACGGCGATCCGGTCAGATCATAGACCAGCCACGACTGCGCCGTGATCTGCATCCACGACCCGACCAGCGAGATGAGCCCGCCCCACCAGAAGCGGCGGTAGTTGGAGGATCGCAGCGCGGTAAACGTCTGCGGGGCGGGGAGGCCGGCGGCCGTCATTTGCCGCCGGCAGCCTCGCCTCCCGGGTGGTGCCGCATCGCGGCCAGGAACGCCTCGACATCGCGGCTGAAGAGCCGGTACATCTTGCCGAGCTTCACGGCGGGCAGCAGGCCCTCGCGAATGTAGCGGTAGACGGTGATTTTATGCACCTGAAGGTAGTCGGCGGCCTGCTCGACGGTCAGGATCTCCCGCTCCAGCTCCGTCGTGTGGGGATTCATGACGTCCTCGACCTCCTCACGCGTGCACGAAGTCCAGCCACTGCGCCGCCGCTTCACGCGCGCGATCCGCCCGCAGGCGGTAATACTTGAGGTTCTCCCGCTCGACGACCTGGACGAGGTACGCCGCCCGCAGCACCGCCATGTGGTGCAGCACGGTCACGTGTGAGACGCCCAGGGCCTTCGCGAGTTCTTGCAGATACATCTCCCGGCCGGCCAGCAGCCGGAGAATCTTGAGCCGCGTCTCGTCACCGAGCGCCTTGTACAGACGCACCAGTTCGGGCGGCGGCGCATTCTTCCCCGATGAAGTCTCAATGGGATAGATGAACACCCGGACCCCGCGGTAGGCCGTGACGAGGTTGTACGGCCGGAAGAAGTAGGTGGGCGCCAGCACGACCCCAGCGACTGGCACGTCCGGACCGATAACGAATCCACCGGTGGCGTGCTCCACGAGTTCGCTGGCGCCGGAGGCGGCCGCGCGGCGCGCGAGGGCGGCCGCGTCACGCTCGAGCAGGGGCACGACTTCTCCCTCTTCCCGTGCGTATACCCGCGTGTACCCCTCGCGCAGCAGGCGGACCAGCCGGGCTTTCGTCTCGGACGGCGGGAGTGACACCAGCCGGCGCAGCCGACGCCGATCGACCTCCGAGTGCGTCGCCGCGAGGAACTCCTCGACCGCCGGTACCGTCCCACCGATCGCGGTGCGCAGCAGCGGCAGCGCCTGACGGTCGGCGAGCGTCTCGGCCAGCATGAGCTCGATGATCTCTTCGGCCGGGGTCGCGCCGACGCACTTGATGAAACCCCGCACGGACAGGCCCGGCGTGCGTTCCATCACGCCCACCAGGCCCATCGTCCGTCCCCGCCAGGGGAACAATAGCGAGAGATCCGTGCGCAGGTCCGTGCTCAAAGCAGTGCGCGCCCGCCCAATCCACCTGGGCAAGATATCAAACCCGAGCATCTCCTCGCTGCTCCCGAGGAGGTAGAGGCAGGCCAGGAAGTCGTACGCCGGCGAGGGGTCGATGCGAACCTGAATCTCGCGGCGCGGAGCGGTCAGATCAATGATCTTCACGGAGGCAGGCTTGGATGTAGATGACTGTCTACATCCGAGTAAACCATGAGTTACTCCTTGGCGTCAAGACAGGAATGGGGGGTGCGCGCCGGCAGCGCCCTATTCGCCTGGCACGCCCGCGCGCTCGGCCACCGGCTGGAGATACTTGTCAAACCACGCGGTCAACCGGCGCAGCCGTTCCATGCGCGGCTTCGGCCGGCCGTTGGATCCCATCGTGTGGCTCTCACCCTGGAATCGAAGGAACGTTGCTTCTTTGCCCAGTTTCCGCAGCGCCATGTAGAATTGCTCCGACTGCTCAACGGGGCACCGGTGGTCGGCCTCATTAGCGGTGACCAGGACCGGCGTGGTCACGTTCTTCACGTACATGACCGGCGAGTGCGCCAGCAGTTTCTCGGGGTCGTCCCACGGGGTCGCGCCCCATTCCACTTCGCCCCACGTCGCGCCGATGTCGCTGGTGCCGAAGAAGGCGTGGAGGTTACTCACGCAGACCTCGGTGATCGCACAGCGGAAGCGCTGGGTATGCGTGATCAGCCAGTTAGTCATGAACCCGCCGTAGGAGCCGCCGGTCACCGCTACCCGCTCGGGATCGATGCAGCCCTGCGCGATTGCATGATCGAGTCCCAGCAGGATGTCCTGGCTGTCCTTGCCACCCCAGTCGGTAACGACTGCGCGGGTAAAGGCCTCGCCATAGCCCTGGCTGCCGCGGGGATTGGTCCAGACGACGACGTAGCCTCGCGCCGCGAGCACCTCGACGTAATGGTTGAAGGTGTCGCCGTAGGCCGCATGCGGCCCGCCGTGGATCCGTAGGATCGCCGGGTACTTCTTCTTCGGGTCGAACCCAGGCGGCGTCTGCAGCCAGCCCTCCATCGGCCAGCCATTCACCCCGGTGTAGGTGAATCGCTGCGGCTCTTTGATGTCGAACTGCGAGAGTAGATCGTCGTTGAACCCGGCCAGACGGCGCGGGTCGCCCGAAGCCGGCAGCAGCCAGAGTTCATCGAGAGACGTCGGGCTCATGCGCTGATAGACAACCTGGCCCGCTGCGGCCGTGAGGTCGGCGATGACCTCCCAGCCCTCGGTGAGTTGTTGAATTTTGCGATCCGCCACGCCGATGCGGTACAGGTGGGTGCGCCCGTGGTCGGTGGCAAAGAAGATGACAGCGCTGCCGTCGGGCGTCCACGCTGGAGTCGGGAACAGCGGGACCAGACGGGCGTCGCTGCCCACGGCGTTGCCGACGGATTGGTCGAACCCTGCCGTGAGGTTGGTCACCTGCCCGCCTGAAGTTGGAACGATCCATAGGCCATTGTTGGTCGCGCTCTTGGCGTGGAAATCATGTCCGACGAAGGCGATGGTGCGGCTGTCAGGCGAGGGCACCAGCGAAAACGCGGGACCCGTGTGGTGAGTAATCTGCCGCAGTGTGCGCGTCTGCGCGTCCACGGCCCACACGTCGCGCACGAATGAGAAGTCGGCCTCGGGCGTCCGGTTGGCGACAAAGATGATCTCACGTCCGCCCGACAGCCACGCCGGCGCCTCATGATCGTAGTCACCCTCGGTCAGCGGTGCCGGATCCCCGCCGTCGAGCGGCACGGTCCAAATGTGCGCGTAGCCCTCCAGGAATCCCATGCCGTCGAACTTGTACTTGGGACGTGTGATCTCTCGGACGATAAGTTCGTCGTCCTCGGCGCCCCCTGCGCCTTTCGCGTCTGCCTCGAGCTTGTCGAGCGTCCCCCGGCTCACAAAGACGAGCGTGAGCCCGTCGGGTGCCCACGCTGGCTGCGTCACGCCTGTTTTGAAGAAGGTCAACTGGCGCGCTTCGCCGCCGTCGACCGGGATGACCCACAACTGCATCACAGCCTTCTTGCGACCTCGCCGTTTGCCGCCGCGGTTGGAAAGAAAGGCGATCCAGCGGCCGTCCGGCGACCAGACCGGAGAGGCATCGCGGGCCTCATCAGAGGTGAACGGCGTGGGCGCGCCGTCGGCGGTCGGGACCATCCAGAGGCTGCCCCGCCACTCGTTCGATTCGTGGTCGAGACGGGCCAGCGCAAAGACCACACGCCGGCCATCCGGCGACAGGGCGGGGTTGTGAGGAAACTTGATCTTCAGCAGGTCATCGATCTCTACAGGACGGCGATTCATCGGGGCCTCCAGGCAGGAATTCAATTCGTTGAGGCACATTCAGGAGTTCTCTGCGCAGGGCCGTGTGCCCTGGGTAGTGCACACGCCTACGCGGATTCAAGGCGCTTCCAGTCCTTGCGGATCTCCCGGGCGGCATTGTAACCTGGCGCACCCATCACCCCTCCGCCCGGATGAGTCCCCGCTCCGCAGAGGTAGAGGTGGCGGACGGGCGTCCGGTACCGTGCCCATCCCGGAACCGGGCGCAGGAAGAAGAGGCGATCCAGGGTCATCTCGCCATGGAAGATATCTCCACCGGTCAGGGCGAAGTCACGTTCCAGGTCGAGCGGCGTAAGTACCTGCCGGTGGATGATAATGTCTCTGATGTTGGGGGCGTACCCGGCGAGCGTGTCGATCACGCGATCGGCATACGCATCCTTGATTTGATCCCACGATCCGTCAGCGAGCCGGTACGGCGTGTATTGCACAAAGATGGACATGATGTGCTTCCCCGGGGGCGCAAGCGAAGGATCGTAGGTCGTCGGAATGGTGATCTCCATGAACGGGTGATCCGAGGGTCGGCCCTGTCGAGCATCGTCCCAGGCGCGGTCGATGTACTCTATCGTGGGGCCGATGTGAATTGTTCCCCGGTGCTGCGGCCCAACCGCAGTCCCGGGGGCGGCCACAAAATCCGGCAGACCGTCGAGGGCCAGGTTCACCTTCGTGGCGACGCCTTCCATACGGATGGCCTCCACCGCGCGCCGGAACTCCGGGGCCAGGATGCCGGGTTCCAACAATTGAAGAAGGGTCCGCCTGGGGTCGGCGTTCGAGACGATGATGCGCCCCCGGATCTCCTCTCCGGACACGAGCGCCACGCCGTAGGCCGCGCCGCCGCGCACCAGGACCCTGGCCACTTCCGCATCGGTGCGAATCTCGGCCCCGTGCTGCCGCGCCGCACCGGCGAGGGCCTGCGTGACCCCGCCCATGCCCCCGCGCACAAATCCCCACAGGCCCCGCTTGCCGGCCGCCACGCCCATGCAGTGATGGAAGAGCACATAGGCCGTGCCCGGCGTCGAAGGACCGCCTCGCGCGCCGATGACGCCGTCGGTGGCGAGCGATGCCTTCAGCTCGGGTGCGTCGAACCATGCATCAAGAAAGTCGCGCGCGGACTGGGTCAGGATACGAAAGGCCTGAACCAGGTCGGCAGGTGGGAGGCGAAGGGCGTGATACCCCAGCCGGCCGAGCGCCCAGAGATCGTCCAAGCGCCTGGCCAGCAGGTCGGGCGGCGTTCTCAGCAACCAGGGCTCGACGAACTCCGCGAGTCGGGCCAGAAAGGCCTCGTACTCGACGTACGCCGCAGCATCCCGCGCGGAGAACCGCGCGATCTCTTCTGCGGTGCGGCGATCGTCGCGCCAGACGAAGAGACGGCGCCCGTCCGGGAGGGGAGTGAAGAACGCGGGATCCTTGGGCAGGATCTCGTAGCCGAAGCGCGGCAGGTCAAGGTCGCGGATGATGGTGGGCTGCAGCAGCCCGCAGAGATAGGCGGCAGTCGAGACTTTGTAGCCGGGCCAGGTCTCTTCGGTGACGCAAGCCCCGCCCACAAGCGGGCGGCGCTCTAAGACAACGACGCGCAGTCCGGCCCGCGCAAGATAGGCGGCCGCGACCAGCCCATTGTGCCCGGCGCCGATGATGACCGCATCATGGACTGTCAATGGAAGCGCTCAACCGTCGCTGAGTTGCAGAAGATGGGCGACCGAACCGATCGCCGAGGACTCGCTCGAGTAGTTCCATCTCGTCGCGGGTGGCGGTCTTCAACCACCGATCGTTGGTCGGTGCCAGCGACGCCGGAATCTTGTCATACGGAAAGCGGCCGGGGTCGAGTCCGGCGAATTCCACGGCCCGGCGGACCCAGCCGCGGACGTCTGTGCAGAAGTCTTCATAGCCAATATCGAGCGACCTGCCCGCCTCCGACTCCGGAAGCAGCGCGGCCATCGCAGTGAGCCACAATCGGGCCGAACTCTCAAGGGCCTGCATCGAGGACTCGCCGCGGTACGTGTACCTCGGCCGAACCGAGAACGCCACCGCCCGGCCGTCGCGGATGATGTGGACGAACGGCGCGGTCGGGTAGGCGTGCCGGATCGCCGGCACTTGTCGAAAGAGACGCGGGAGCTTCACCACGATGGTCCCCTTCCCCCATCTGCGGCATTCGGCCTCGAAGAACCGGCGCATCCGGTCGGCCGACTCGTCGGGCGAGATCTTCGCCTCCGCCGGCAGCAGGTATTCGAAGATCTGCCCGGCCTCATCCGGAAGCGGGAAATAGTACTTGCGCCAGGACGCCGGGACCTTCATCCAGGTATGCGGCTGCCGCCGCAGCAGCGATTCGAGCGCCCCGACGCCGGGGATGTGCCTCCGACCCGGTATTGAGCCGTCACGGCACGAGAACTGCGAGAACCAGGCGACGTCCGGGTGCATCGCCAGCATCCGGTACAGAATGGTCGTGCCGGAATGTTTGACGCCCATGACAAAAACGGGAACCACGCTCATCGCTCGCCTCTCACTTTTCTCGACGAACTCTCGGCAAGAATATAGGAACCGCAGGGAACATTATCGAAGACGTGGACACCACGATCAGCGGTCTGTGATATGGGATGCACCGTACGGACCGAGAAAACACATGGCGGTATTCGATTTGGCAGGAAGGAATCCTCTGGGAAGGCGGCGCTGCAAACCGACTCCCTCATGCTTCGCGGTGATCCTTGGGAGGATGCCCGGGGCCTCCAGGCAGGAATTCAATTCGTTGGGATTTACTCAGGAGTTGCAGAAGCTGGGCGAGCGGCTCGCCGAGGACTCGCTCGAGTAGTTCCATCTCGTCGCGGGTGGCGGTCTTCAACCACCGATCGTTGGTCGGTGCCAGCGACGCCGGAATCCTGTCATACGGAAAGCGGCCGGGGTCGAGTCCGGTGAATTCCACGGCCCGACGGACCCAGCCGCGGACGTCCGTGCAGAAGTCTTCATAACCAATATCGAGCGACCTGCCCGCCTCCGACTCGGGACGCAGTGCGGCCAGCCCCTCAAGCCACAACCGCGCCGAACTCTCAAGGGCCTGCATCGACGACGCGCCCTCGCGTTCAAGAAACGGCCGGAGCGAGAGCGCCACCGCCCGGCCGTCGCGGATGATGTGGACGAACGGCGCGGTCGGGTAGGCGTGCCGGATCGCCGGCACCTGTCGAAAGAGACGCGGGAGCTTCACCACGATGGTCCCCTTCCCCCATCTGCGGCATTCGGCCTCGAAGAACCGGCGCATCCGGTTGGCCGATTCGTCAGTCGAGATCTTCATCTTCGCCGGCAGCACGTATTCGAAGATCCGCCAGCCCTCCTCCGGAAGCGGCACGACGTACCTGCGCCAGGGCACCTGGACTTTCATCCAGTTGTACCGCTGCCGCCGCAGCAGCCATTCGAGCATCCCGATGCCGGGGATGCGCCTCTGGCCCGGGATTGAGCCGTCAAGGCCCGCGAACTGCGAGAACCAGGCGACGTCCGGGTGCATCGCCAGCATCCGGTACAGGATGGTCGTCCCGGAATGGGGAACGCCCATGACGAAGATAGGAATGGCCACGCTCATACCGCGTCTCTCACGTCGAATGGAGCGGGTCGAATCTATGTTAGATTCTGGAGGGCGGCTCCGTGCCCCTCGTCGCCCCAAGGAATGGTTGTATTGAAAGGAGCCACAGCCGACATGATGCGCTGCGCGTGGTCAAGCACCGATCCCCTGATGATCGCTTATCACGATGCCGAATGGGGGGTGCCGGTGCATGACGACCGAAAACTGCTCGAATTTATGGTCCTCGACGCCATGCAGGCCGGCTTGAGCTGGGCGATCATCCTCAAGAAACGCGAGAACTTCCGAAAGGCTCTTCACGGATTCGATCCACAGAAGATCGCCCGCTACACGGGCCGCGATCTCCGGCGCCTGCTCGCCGACCCCGGCATCGTCCGGAACCGGCTCAAGCTGGGCGCGGTCATCACCAACGCCAGGAAGTTCCTCGACACGCAAGAAGCGTTCGGATCGTTCGACGAGTACATCTGGCAATTCACGGGCGGCCAGACCATCACGCACAAATTCCGAACGATGTCACAAATCCCCGCCAGGACAAGAGCGTCCGATGCGATGAGTAAGGATCTGCGGGCGCGCGGATTCAAGTTCGCCGGCTCGACGATCTGCTATGCTTTCATGCAGGCCGCCGGCATGGTCAACGACCACGTCGTCGACTGCTTCAGATATCGCGTAGTGTCCAGGAGGATCCGATGAGCCTGACCGCCACCCGTCCCGCCGTCGACCTGCGCGATACGCCGGTCGTCACCATCGACCTCGACATCATGGAGGCGAACATCCGCCGCCTGCAGACCTACTGCGACGCCCACGGCATTGGCAACCGGCCGCACATCAAGACGCACAAGATTCCCGCGATCGCGCGGATGCAGATCGCCGGCGGAGCGATCGGCGTCACCTGCCAGAAGCTGGGCGAGGTCAGGGTCATGCTCGACGCCGGCGTCGAGGACATCCTGGTCACCTTCAACATCCTCGGCGAGCCGAAGCTGGTCCGGCTGCATGAACTCGCGTCACGGCCCGGCGCGCGGGTGCGGGTCGTCACAGATAACGCCCCGGTGGCGCGCGCGCTGTCCGGTGAGTTCACCGACGCCCCGGAGCCGCTGGGCGTGGTGGTGGAGTGTGACACCGGTATGGGACGCAACGGCGTCCAGACGCCGGCCGAGGCGTTGGAACTGGCGCAGGTCATCGCCGGCCTGCCGGGCCTCCGGTTCGACGGCCTGATGACCTATCCGATCACGCCGGAGACGGGCAAGTTCTTCGAAGCCACGCTGGCAAGACTTGAGCGTGCCGGCCTTGGAGCGCAGATCGTTTCGACCGGAGGCACGCCGGGCTATGTTCGGGCGCACGAGGTGCCGGGCGTCACCGAGCACCGCGCGGGAACCTATGTGTTCAACGATCGCGCCACGGTCGCCAGGGGCATCGCGACCTGGGATGACTGCGCCATGCGCATCCGCACGACGGTGGTCAGCCGCCCCACGCCGACACGCGCGATCATCGACGCGGGATCGAAGACGCTGTCGTCAGACCTGATGGGACTGACGGGTCACGGCTACATCGCCGAATATCCTGACGCGGTCATCGCTCAATTGAACGAAGAGCACGGGTACGTTGACCTGACGGGGTGTGACAGGCGGCCCGACGTGGGCGAGATCGTCTCGGTCATCCCCAACCACACGTGCGTGGTCACGAACCTCCATGACCAGCTCATCGGCGTGCGGCGGGGGCACGTCGAGGTGGTGTGGGATGTCGCGGCGAGGGGCACCACGCGCTAGACCTATCGTGGAGGCGTCCCCACCTCTTGACGGCTCTCCACGCGCGCAAACTCGATGGCAGCCTCGGCGGACATCCTCCGGCCCACGCTCCAGTCGGCACGGAACTCGGCGTCGCCGAGCGCATCGGACGTCACCGCCACCCGCCGCTCATATTCATCCTTGAAGATCGGAGGAATCGAGGCGCCGGTGGCTTCGCGCATGGCTTCAGCGGCCCCGAAGAGGATAGCCGCTCTCTTGAACTGCCGAACCCCGGTGGCGGCACACGCCAGCGCCAGGACCGCGGTCGGGATCCCGCGCTTGTCTTGAAGCTCCTTGCGCAGCGCCAGCGTATCCTGGTAGAGCGCGCCCGCCTGTTCGTAGTTCCCCACAGCGGAGGCGACGATCCCGAGGTTGAGTTCCGTGTAGGCGATGTGCGCCTTGTCACCGAGTTGGCGGAAGAGCGCCAGCGCTTCTTCATACAGCGACGCCGCCTGCATGTAGTCGCCCTCGTCCCGGGTGAGTAGCCCGAGATTGACGAGGATGATCGCGACGGCCCACGTATTGCCAAGGGCCCGCAATCTGGCGAGGCTTTCCTCAAGGAGAACTCGAGCCTTCGCGTGGTCTCCTTTCGTCCGTGCCACGATGCCGAGGATCGACTGAGCCCACGCCGTCCCCCAATTGTCCCCGACTTCCTGGGAGAGGCTCAAGCCTTCTCCGCTCAGGCTCTCAGCCTCTCGATAGTTCTCCATGTGGCAGGCCTGCACTCCCAATATCACGAGGCATGATGCAGTACCTCGCCGATCTCCAAGTTGCCTTGACAGGGCCAGGCTCTCGTTGGTCAGGGCTTCGACCTGCGCGAAA
This sequence comes from bacterium, assembly GCA_041486265.1. Taxonomy (GTDB): domain Bacteria; phylum Sysuimicrobiota; class Sysuimicrobiia; order Sysuimicrobiales; family Humicultoraceae; genus JBGPLF01. The sequence continues at coordinate 15,458 of JBGPLF010000019.1, read as the reverse complement.
TCCCCTTGCCGCATTGTGAGACTGGCCGCAGCGTTCAGCGCTTTCACGCGGGCCGCTGTCGAGGAATCGCCTGTCCGCGAAAGGATGTCCATGAGCCAGGCGCGCCCTTCGGCCCAGTACCCGCGGACCTCCCAGAGCCATGACAAGGCGCCAGCCAGACGGAGTCCCGCGTCGCTACCTCCGGGATCTAGTCGGCTCCACTCCAGCGCCGCGCGGAAGTTGTCGTGCTCGGCCTCCAACTGATCCAGCCAGTCCTTCTGTCGCGGTCCCTGCAGTTCGGGTTCGGCGCGCTCCGCAAAGGAAAGCAAGAAGTCACGATGACGGGCACGCAGTGAGTCGATCTCCCCCGACGCGCGGAGACGGTCGAGCGCGTACTGGCGCACTGTTTCCAACAGATGATACCTGACGCCGCTGGCCCCGGCCTCATCCACCGTCACCAGGGATTTGTCCACGAGCCGTGCCAGGAGATCCAGCACATTCAACGTCTCGATGCTCTGGTCGGCGCAGACACCCTCGGCCGCCTCGAGCGTGAATCCGCCAATGAATACCGCAAGCCGCCGGAAGAGAGTGCGTTCCGCGTCCGACAGGAGGTCATAGCTCCAATCCATGGCGGCCTGCAGGGTTTGGTGATGGGGGAGACCGCCTCGAGGCCCGGCCGCCAGAAGCCGGAACCGATCTTCAAGCCTCGCGGCGATTTGCTCCGCGGAGAGGATCTTGATTCGCGCGGCCGCCAGCTCGATGGCGAGCGGAATCCCGTCCAGGCGGCGGCAGATTTCCGATACCGCCTGGACGTTGAGGGTCGTCACCGTGAACTCCGGGCGATAGAGGGTCGCGCGCTCGACGAACAGGCGGATGGCCGCATATTGGCTCGCGGTCTCGGGCGAGGGCGCGTGCTCCGGGTCGGGAAGCGCAAGCGAAGGCACGTTGAAGATGACTTCGCCTGGCACGCCGAGTGACTCGCGGCTCGTCGCTAGAATGCTGAGCTGCGGGCAGGAACGCAGCAGCATGGTGGAGAGGTCGGCCGAGGCCTTTAGGACCTGTTCGCAGTTGTCCAGGACGAGCAGCAAGGCTCTCGTCGCGAGGAAATCATTCAAGACCTCTGTCACAACCCGCGCTGGCTCCCGCAGTCCGAGCGCCGATGCCACGGTCTGTGGCACGAGGCCCGGGTCGGCCACCGGGGCGAGTTCGACCAACCATACCCCGTCGTGATACCAGTCGAAGAGATCCGCGGCGACCTGCATCGCGAGCCGCGTCTTGCCCGCACCGCCGGGACCGTGCAGCGTGACCAACCTGACGGTCGAGAGCAGGCGCTTGATCTCGGCCATCTCCCGTTCCCGTCCGATGAACGTCGTGAGCTGGACCGGCAGGTTGTTCGGCATCGCATCGAGAGACCGCAACGGTGGGAACCGCGAAGGCAGGTCGGGGTGCGTCACCTGGAAGATGTGCTCGGGGCGCTGGAGATCCTTAAGCCTGTGGGCACCGAGATCTAGGAGTTCGACGCCGTCAGGCAGGTCGTGCTCGATCAGGCCTCGGGTCGCGTGCGAGACGAGGATCTGGCCGCCATGTCCCGCAGCGGTAATGCGCGCGGTCCGGTGAACATCCAGCCCGACATAGTCGTCGCCCGCCAATAGCCCCTCGCCCGTGTGCAGTCCCATGCGGATCCGGACCTGCGCCCCGTGAGCCCAGGAGTGCGACGTGATCGTCCTCTGCGCCGCCACTGCGGCGGCCACCGCTTCTCTCGCGAGGGGAAACGCTACGAAGAAGCTATCGCCCTGCGTGTCGACCTCGTGACCGCCGTGCTCGTTGAAGATGCCGCGCAGCAGGCGCTGTTGTTCTTCCAGCACCTCGCCATAGCCGTCGCCGAGCTCCTGTACAAGCCGCGTGGAGCCTTCGATATCAGTGAAGAGGAATGTGACTGTCCCTGTGGGCAGCGAGACCGTCGCGTGTCACCCCCGTGCGGCCTGATCCTGTGGTGGCTATGGCGTTCGCGTTTCCACAACGAGCTCCTGCCATGAGGGCTGCAACGCCCGGGCTTGGGCCCCCGCGCGCCAATCCGGGGGCGCTGCCTAATTGCTCCGCCGTCCCTCCCAGGGCACATCTGCAATCCCGGCCCGGCGATTCAGTACGCGCGCCAGCACGAACAGGCAGTCTGAGAGCCGGTTGAGGTAGCGCAGGATCTCGGGATTGATCGCCGCCGATCGGGCGAGCGTCACGGTGCGCCGCTCCGCGCGGCGGACGATCGATCGGGCCAGGTGGCAGATCGCCGCCTGACGGCTCCCGCCGGGCAGGATGAAAGCGCGCAGCGGCGCGAGCTCAGCCTCCCAGCCGTCGATGAGTCGCTCGAGGGACTCGACCGCTTCAGCAGTCACCGAGGGCACACGGTCTGCCGGGACACGCCCCGGCTTAGGCGTCGCGAGTTCAGCCCCAATGTCAAACAGCGTCCGCTGGATCGCGTGCACGACCGCCGCGAGCTCAGCGTCGAGGTGCACAGCCAGCAGGCCGAGCGCGCTGGTGGCCTCATCGAGCGTGCCGTAGGCCTCGACCCGAGGATCGTCCTTGGACACCCGGCTGCCGCCGAACAGCCCGGTCTCACCGCGATCGCCCGTCTTCGTGTAGATCTTTGGCATCGACTCGCCCTGCCAGCGGCCGACGGCGGCGCTAGGCGTTCGTGCCGGCGTCGCCGCCCGGCGTCCCTGCCAGCGCCTGCTCCGCGTATGCGGGCCGCGCCACGGGGGGGATGTACTTCGTGAACCAGTCCACGATGAGTTGCAGCCGCTCGATCCGATGCTGCGGCTGGCCGTTGCGCGACAGGTCGTGGCTCTCGTTGGGGAACCGCGCGAACACGGCGTCTTTCCCCTGCTTCTTTAACGCGGCAAAGAGCTGCTCGCTCTCGCTGATCGGGCAGCGCAGGTCGTTCTCGCTGTGCAGGATCAGCAGCGGCGTCGCGATGTCCTTCACGTAGGCTAGCGGGGATTTGTCCCAGTAGAACTGCGGGCTATCCCATGGATCGCCGGGGAACTCCCAGTACCCTTTGAAGTACGCGAGATCGCTGGTGCCCCACTGGCTCAGACAGTTGGCGATCGAGCGCATCGTCACCGCCGCCTTGAAGCGCGGCGTGTGCCCGATAATCCAGTTCGTCATGAACCCGCCGTAGGAACCGCCTTCCACACCGAGCCGCCCGGGATCTAGGAATGGAAAGCGCCCCAGCGCCGCGTCGAGGCCGTCCATGACGTCCGAGAAATCCTTCCCGCCCCAGTCGTGGTGCGTCGCCGCAGAGAAGGTCTGGCCGTAGCCCTGGCTGCCTCGCGGATTGGTGAATACGACGGCGTAGCCCAGCGCGGCCAGCAGTTGGAATTCGTGGAAGAAGGCCTCGCCGTACGCTGCGTGGGGTCCCCCGTGCACCGCCAGGATCGTCGGATAGCGCCGGCCGGGTTCATGCCCCGCCGGCGGGATCACCCAGCCCTCGCACGTCCAGTCGTCGGCCCCGCGGTAGGCGAACCGCTGTGGCATGCTGAGCATCTTGCCGTCGAACAATGCGCGGTTGACGTCGGTCAGGCGCCACTCGCTGGACACCGGGACGGTGGGATGGCCGTCCGCCAGTCCTTTGACGTCTGCGATCCAGATGTCACCCGGCGTCGCAGGATCGGAAATCGCCAGGGCCACGCGCCGGCACGACGCGTCGTAGGACTCGCCGTAGATCTCACGCCGCCCGGTCGTCATCAGACAGACTGTTCCCGTGGCGACCTCGACCGCGGCGAGTTGGGTCGTCCCGCCTTCGGCGACCATGACGGAAATATACCGCCCATCGGGTGACCAGGTCGGCTGGCCCGCGTGCGGATGCGCTCGCATGTCCGTGGTGAGGTGATGCGCGAGCGACCGGTCGAAGTGGCGGGTCACGCATCGCGGCGCGCCGTCGCCGTGCGCGGGGGCTACCCACAGCATCGTACTGGACGCGCCCATGCAGGCGTTCTCATGACCCAGGTAGGCGATCATGGATCCGTCGGGCGACCAGGCCGGACCGCTGACCGGTCCCACGGTGCCCGTGAGACGTCGCAACTCCCCGGTGGCGAGCGTCACCACCCAGAGGTCGGCGGCGTTGCTGTAGTCGGCGTCATCGTTCCGGTTGGCCACCAATGCCAGGCGCCGGCCGTCGGGACTCCACGCCGGCTCGCGGTGCTCAAAATCGCCGGTCGTGACCTGCCGGGCCGGCCCCCCGGTGGACGGCACGACGAAGATGTGCTTGTAGCGGTTGTCCCAGAAGCCCTCACCATCGAACTTATGCTTCATCCGCGTGATGATCTTCACATCGCTCTGGGGCTTCTCGGTGACCGACACTTTGCCCGTGAAGGCGATCTGCGTCCCGTCGGGCGACCAGGTCGCGTCGGCCGGGCCGTGGTCGGCCTGCGTGACGCGCCGCGCCTCCCCGCCGGTCGTCGGGATTACCCACAGATGCTTAGGGCGCGTGGACCCAGGCGCGGTCGGCCCCGGACGGTCCGAGACGAACAGAATGGATCGTCCATCCGGCGACCAGACCGGCCGCTTATCGCGGGCCTCGCCACTGGTGAACTGCCGCGGGGAGCCTCCCGCCGCATCCACGAGCCACAGCGCCGAGCGATACACCTTCGGCGGGCCGTCGTCCGTGGCCGTGCGTTCCTCGACCACCTCTTGAGCGTAGGCGACGGTGCGCCCGTCCGGTGACAGCGCCAGATCCGTGATCCATTTGAAGGACAGCAGGTCTTCAACCGTGATGCGCGACGTGCTCATGAAGGACCTCCGGATGTGGGTGACGGTCTGTGTGTTCGGGTCGCGCGGAGAGGGTTCCTTCCCTCGCGTTTAGCGCCCAACGGCGAGACGCTCGATCAACGGAACCGGGAGTCCGGCAGCCTCCATCTTGCGCTGCGTCTCCTCCACCGGGTACGGCACCCGATGGAGGGTCGCTGACAATTCGCTCGTGTCGAAGACCACGTACGCCGCGCGTGGATCGCCATCGCGCGGCTGGCCGACGCTGCCGACGTTGATGATGTACCGGTGGGTCGGTTTGAGCGCGAGCGGGACCTCGGGCAGCAGCCCGCGCGCGCTGACGCGATTGTTCACCTCGGTGAAGACAGCCGGCTGGTGCGTGTGCCCGACGAGCGCGACACGAAACTGGTGGGCGACGAAACTCGCCCGCGCGGTGCGGGTGTCCACAATGTACTCGTCGGTTGGCTGGCGCGGGCTCCCGTGCACGAGCAGCAGGCCTTCGAGCTCGTCGCGCTGGCTCAGCGCGCTCAAGTACGTGCGGGGACCGTCGGCCAGCATCCGCTGGGTCCAGACAATCGCTTCCTGGGCGAACAGGTTGAAGTCGTCGATGGACCGGGCGCCGATCGCCGCCTGATCATGGTTCCCGAGCACCGCCGTGCGCAGCCTGGGGCGCAGCCGGTCTACGCAGTCGTTGGGGTCCGGACCGTAGCCGACGAAATCTCCCAGGCACACGAGCAGATCGGGAGCGTCGCGGTCGAGGTGCGCCAGTACGGCATCCAGCGCCTCCAGGTTCGCGTGTATATCCGAAACGACCCCGATGCGCATCAGCGGGGATTACTCAAGCCGGCGCAACTCACGTTCGATCTCTTCAGTCTCCGCAGGGGTCGGAGGAGGCGGCGCCGGCAGGGGACGTGATGCGGCGGCGTTCCGCCGGATGAAATGCCGGATGATGAAAACGCCCGCGACGAGCGCCACCGGTAGTGACAGCCAGAGCACCAATCCCCCTCCATGGGGAGGTGGCGACGCGAGGACACCCTCGCCAAACTGCGCGACGAAGTAGGCGATGATCTCCTCACGGGTCTGGCCGGCCTGGAGCCGTTCGCGGATGATCTGCCGCATCTGCCCGGCGAGCTGGCTGTTGGAATCGGCCACCGTCTGTCCGGAACAGACCGGACACATCAGGTCCTTGGCGATGGCATCGATCCGGTCATCGAGGGTCGGCGCGGCGTGCGCGCTGAACAGACCGCCGATCACCAAAATGGCTGCCGCGGCCATCCCCACCCGGGTCGCGGCACGAAGACCGTGCCGCCCCGTGCGGGCGGCGCGACACAGGCGTGCAGGATTCAGGGCAGCGCCCCTTCGGCGCGCAACGCTTCCCATCGGCATCCCAGTGTTCGGAACAGCGTGACCGCCGTACCCTGCTCGTCGAGCGCATCGCTCTGGTCCTGCTCGTAGAGGACGCGCGAGAGCAGCATGCGTCCCGCGGCCTCGTGGTAGCGATCATTGTTGGCCGCGAAGATCGCCAGCGCCTCCCGCACAATGAGTTCGGCCTTCGCGGCCTCATGCAGGGCGACGAGCGCCTCGACGTATCCGAGGCTGGCCTGCGCGCGGCCGTAGGGATCGCGCGCGGGCCACCGCCGGCGCGCATCTTCGTGGAGCGTCACCGCGCGGCGGATGGCGCGGCGGTCTGACGGGAACGCCGCGCGGAGCAGGAGGTCCGCACGGCTGGCCGCGGCCACCGCCAGCCACTCGTCGCGCGCCACCTTTCGGGCGAGACGCGTCGTGCGCTCAGAGTAGGCGAGGCCGTCGGCCAGACACGAAGATGCCTGCGCAGGGATAACATCGGCCAGATCGCGGGCGATACCTTCGACGAGCGTGCGATAGGGAATCGTCGACGCCTCATCCTGCGTACGGGCGATCAGGTTGACCAGTTCGCGCGACCGCTCCAGCCCGGCTTCCATCGGTTCGGGTGTGCGCGTGTACCGGAGTGCCGTGGCCTGGCCCAGGAGCCAGAGGACGAGCCGCGATGGATCCGCAGAGCGCCGGGCGCTGATCTCCGCGGCCCGGAACGCGCCCATGGCCTGTTCGAGCGCTGCCATCCCGTCACTGAAGAACGCGCGCAGCGCCGCCCAGCCGGCGCTCAGCGGGTCCGCGGCTGTGACGACTCCGGCGTTCATGATTCCGCGGCGGCGAGCGCCCGCGACCTGAGGCTCCACAGGTAACTGAACATCGCCACCGAGATCACAGCCGTGACCACCACGCCTGTCGGGATGCTGGCGACAACCCGCATCCGCTCGGCCAGACCGAGGACGAACTGGATGAACACGGCGAAGAACAGCGCTCTGCCCAATCCACCGCTGACGCCCGCACGGCCCACGTACGCGGTCGTCACCACGTGAGCGAGGATCCAGAAGAACCCGCCGAAGATCGCGACCCCCGCGAAGAAGGGCGAGGTCAAGGAGGAGCCGCTCATGATCATCGCGATTGGGAATGCCAGGAGCGGCCACCTCACGAAGGCGCCGAACGCGGCTCCGGCCGCCGCGCCGAAGGCGAGACCGGTGACGTCGTCGGCCGATCCCAGGCTGATCGCAATCAGCGCGGGTGTGGCCTTGAGGAGCTCGCCGACCGCGGCGGCGATCAGCGTTGACACGACGGCGCCCGAGGGATCTGCGGCCATATCGAAGTACGGACGGAGGAGGTCCAGCACAACCTGCGTACCATCACGGACGATAAACCCGACAGCCGTGCAGGCGATCAGCGTCAGCCACAACAACGGTCGAAGGACGCTCCTCCCGGCGAGCGGGAGGAATGCTACCAGGGCGAAAGCCGTCGCGACGGCAATGGCTACGTACTGTGGCATGGCGACACCCTCACGGACAGCATGCCGGAAAGACGGACCGGGATGCGGCCTCGGCCATTGTAGGATACCGTCGCCCGGCGGGTCAATTTGACGGCGCGGCGGGAACGCGGTCCGTCGCCTCGGACCACAGCGGCCGGAGAACTTCGATGAGATCCTTCCGCGGGCGTTGGGTGGGCGCCAGGTCCGCGACCATCGTCCCCTGCATGAACCGGTTCCGCACAGCCGCCGTGTAGAAGGGCGCCCAGAAGGTCTCTTCGTCGCCGTCGAGCAGGACGACGGTCTGCCAGCCGTCCCGCGCCTCGAGCCGGCAGCGGCCGGAAGTATGGACGACCCACGCGTCGCCGGCGCCGAACTCGTGGTGCAGGATTTCGCGGAGGCGGGCGACCAGCAGCGGCCGGCCGGGCCAGCGCCCGGCCGGCCGCGAGGTGAAGACTGGAGCGCCCCGAAGGCTACTCATGGACCAGACGGGCGCTGAGGTCATCCAGGAATGCCGCCAGATAGGCCGCACCGACCTCCTGCGGCAGAGTACCGGGACGCAGCATGTCTGCGGGGACCTGCAGCGCGGCCGCGATCTCGTGGGTGATCGGCCGCAGCGTCTTCAGGTACATCTGCGTGGACTTGCGCGCCGAGCGCGTGTGGGGAACCGGCATGACGAATCCGTGTCTCCGCTCACCGGGCGGGAGCCGCCGTTCTCCTCTCATGATCGCCTCCTTCCTCCCCTCGTGACGTGGGCTGGGCTACTGATGCGGCGCCGTAAACTCGATCGTCGTGGGCTTGGCGAGCCGCAGGTAGTCAGTAACGGCCATCGCCACCGTCTCCCGGTGCGAGCAGGCGTTGAAGACGAGACGCGTCTGGTCGCTCAGGGAGCGATCCAGGTAAACCGGCACGTCATACAGGTGGCCGAACGGCGGCATCGCACCGGCTTCACAGTCGGGGAACCGCGCCGCGAACTCGTCCTCGCGTGCGAGGCGCACGACCGTCGCGCCGAGCGCGGTCCGCAGACGGACCAGATCGACCCGGGCGGCCGCCGGCAGCACCAACATCACGTGCTTGCCATCGGCTTCGGCGATGACAACCTTGGCAAACTGGCGACCGGGCACATGTTCGGCGGCGGCCACTTCCTGAGCGGTATAGGCTTCCGGGTGAGGGATCACCTCGAACCGGACGCCTTGTTCGCGAAGGTAGACCTCGAGTCGCTCTCGTCCTCGCATGTCCTCTCCCCCCTTCTGCGTGATTGGTTATGGGATTCCCACTCCTGCGCCGGTCATCCACGCACGCATGATCAGCGCGGCCTGCGTCAGCGCGATCAACGCGATCGTGAGCATCTGGTCCCGGGTGAGCAGCTGACCCTGCGCACGCCGCAGGAGCCCACCCGGCCGCAGCCAATATAGAATGAGTCCGGTCCCCAAAACCAGCAGCCCATAGAGAAGATGGAGCGCCCGCCTGGGGCGGGAGCCCGACAGGTAGAGGAGCGCCCCTGCCCCGATGTGGATAACCACGGCGGCCAGCAGGAGCAGGCTCACGCTCCAAAACCAGGAAGGCAGCGACTTGCGGCGGATCGTGTAAAGGCCTGCGAGGATAGCGAGCAGGGCATACCCAACCATGGGCCCGTAGATGAAGAGCGGGGCGGCATGAAACAGCTTCACCATGACCGGGCTGGCTCCCACGGGTCTCGTTCCACGCGCCGGCGGACGACCCCTGCCGCGGCATGCGTCACGCGGGCGGACGACATTGAGAGACGGGACGGCGATGGAGCTGGTACGATCAGAGAGGCGATGAGAATCCATCTGGGGTTCGTCAATGTGATCATCGTGGCCGCGCTGGTGGTCGCGATGGGCTGGGCGGCGCCGGCGGCGACCGCCGTCCCATCCGCGGCCGACGTCGATGTGCTCGTCATCGGAGGCACGCCCGGCGGCGTGGCCGCGGCGGTCGCGGCCGCCCGCATGGGCGCAAGCGTCGCGCTGGTGGAGCCGCGCCGCGAATTGGGCGGATCTCTCACCAGCGCCTGGCTGACCACGTTCGACATGAACATGGGGCCGGATGGCGAGCATCTGACCCGGGGCATCTTCCTTGAGTTCTACCGGAGGCTCGGTGTCTCGTTTGACCGGAGCAAAGCGGCGAAGGTCTTGGGCCGGGTGCTCGTCCGCGAACGGGGCATCCGGATCATGGTCGATGCCCCGCTCGTCCGCATCATCACGGAAGGCTCTCGCATCATCGGCGTCGAGGTCCAGGACCTCCGCTGGCATCGCACCGCGCTCGTGCGGGCCTCGCAGGTCATTGACGCCACCGACCATGGTGACATCGCGGCAGCCTCGGGCGTCCCCTTCATCGTCGGGCGGGCGGGCGACCAGACCCCAGAACGGTGGATGCAGGCGGCCTCGCTGATCTTCCGAGTCGGCAATGTCGACTGGAGGCATGTCACCGCGGACATTTACTCCCGGCTGCTCGATGGTGCCGATCTCAGCGTCTGGGGCGTGAACGGCAAGGCCGCCTGGGGATATCCCGACGAGGCGGCGCGCTACCAGCCCTCAGACGCCCGGTTGGTCCTCCTCCCGCTCAACCTGGCGCTGCAGGATGATGGGTCCGTCCTGATCAACGCGCTGAACATTACCGGGGTGGATGGGCTCGATCCAGCGTCGGTCGAGGCGGGGATGGCTCGGGGTGTGGCTGAACTCCCGCGCCTGATCGCCTTCCTCCGAGAGACGGTCCCGGGATTCGGCCGCGCGTCTGTCCTCGACCACGCCCCGGCGTTGTACGTCCGCGAGACCCGGCACATCGTGGGGCTGTACACGTTGACCGCCGGGGACATCCAATCCGGGCGGGTGTTCGACGATCGAGTGGCGGTGGCCTCGTATCCAATCGACATTCACCCGTATTATCCTGGGTGGGCGGACCCGTATCCCCGTGAAGCCTCCGAGTACACGCTGCCGTTTCGCGCGATCGTCCCGGAAGGTGTCGAAAACCTGCTTGTCCCGTCACAGGCGTTCTCCGCCACAAGCGAGGCGCACGGATCGGCCCGCGTGGTGCCAACGGTCACGGCGCTCGGCCAGGCTGCCGGCGTCGCTGCGGCGCTCTGTGCCCGCAACGGCTGGACACCGCGGCACATGGCGCTCGACCCGACGCTCGTCCGATCGCTGCAGGGCGCGCTGATCGCTCAGGGCGCGTACCTGGGCTGGAGGCCGGAGCCTGCCGCCAGGCCATAGGGCCAGAAAGTCCCACCACTATGCGGCCTGGCTGCGTCTCCCGGGCAAAAGGACGGCGAACAGGATGACGGCAAGGGCCGCCAGCGCGGCGCCATAGAAGAAGGGCGCCGCCGGGCCGACGCGATCCCACAACGCGCCCGCCACCACGCTCGCCGGCAGCAGCGCGACACCCGTCACCGTCGAGAACGTGCCCAGCGCCGTGGCGCGCAGACCGGACGGCACCAAGTCCACCACGAGGGCCCGCTGCACGCCCTCGGTCAGCGCATAATACGTCCCATACACAAGAAAAAGCGCGACGGCTTCCGCCCGGCCGGCGGCCCCACCGGCCACGGCAAATCCCAGATACACCACCGCAAAGATCGCATAGCCGGCCATCAGCAGCCGGCGCCGTCCAACCCGGTCGGACAGGGCGCCGAACGGCGTGGCCAGGACAGCGTACACCACATTGAACGCGAAGTAGACCAGCGGGATGACGGCCGGGGCGAGTCCCAGATTTCTCGCTCTCAGGATGAGAAATGCATCCGAGGAGTTACCCAAGGCAAAGAGGCCGGCAATGAGCGTGAAGAGCATGAATCCACGGCCCAGCCCGGCGAACCCGAGCTTCGGCGCCTGTCCCGGCGCCGGGGGCCGGGCGATGTCACGCAGGAAGAACACGGCTACCGCAATCGCGATCACTCCGGGAATCGCCGCGATCCAGAACACGGCACGATAGTTCTCCGGCAGGAACGCCAGTGTTGCAAAAGCGATGAGCGGACCACCGGCTGCGCCCACGGTATCCATGCTGCGATGAAAGCCAAACGCCAGCCCGCGGCGTTCAGGTCCCACCGAGTCCGCGATCAGGGCGTCGCGCGGCGCGCCGCGAATCCCTTTACCGAAGCGGTCGGCGAATCGCACTGCCAGGACCTGCGGCCACGACCCGGCCAGCGCCAGCAGCGGCTTGGTGAGGTTGGAAAGACTGTACCCGGCCACGACGAGCGGCTTGCGCTTCCCCGCCCGATCGGAGAGCCATCCCGCAAAGACACGCAGCACGCTGGCCGTGCTCTCGGCGATCCCTTCGATCACGCCGATCGCCGCGGCGGGCGCCCCGAGCGTGATACTCAGGAACAGCGGCAGCACCGGGACGATCATCTCGGACGAGAGATCGGTGAAGAAGCTGACGACCCCCGCCACTTTGACATTGGCGGGAATGGCGCGCAAGGTGGCGGACAGTCCGCCGTGCGACCCGGTGCCAGGCCTCTCGCGAATCGCGCTCATGGCGTGCACCTCGCTGAGCCCTTGTCGCTGAACGTCTTTCCCCCCCCTGGCACGAATTCCCAGTCGAACGAGGACGGGTGAAGCGTCAGCACCAGCACGCCGAACGCGTCGTTGTTCCGGACCTCGCTGTTACGAATGATCGAGATGAACGGGTAGTGACTCCTCCCGCCGGTCCCGACGACGAACTCACGGATGCCGCGGTCAAGTTCGACCTCGCCACGGGGATTCTGTGGGGCGAATCGTTCATAGGTGTGGTCGTGGCCGTTCAGTATAAGCTCCGCCTTCGCGTCATAGAGGTCCCGGAAGAACGCATCATACGCTGTGTTGCTGCCGTGCAGCCCCGAGGAGAACCGCGGGTGGTGCCAGGCAGCCAGCATACACGTCTTGCTGGTGCTCGCCGTCAGGTCTTCGCGCAGCCATCGCTCCTGGGGCGACCCGGCGCCGCACCCGCCCACCGGCCCGCAGTTGGAATTGAGGACGATGGCGTGCCAGGCGCCGATCTCGAAGCTGTAGTACCCCTTCGTCGGATCCCCGGCCGCCGCGCCGAAGTACGAGAAGTAGCCGGAGGCCCCGCGGGTACCGTACTCGTGATTTCCTACGGCGGGGTGCGTGATGGCTTTGAACCGGCCCCATGTCGGATCGTAGGACTGTTGGAATTTCGTGAGCGCCCCGTCCTCGTATTGAGTGTCCCCGAGGGCGAGCACCGCGGTCGGAGCGCGGCCGGCGATGAGATCGGCCGTTGCCTTCATCTGGCAGACGCCGGCAGCGCCGTTGCCGTGGTTGTAGCTGGCGTCGCCGGGATCGCAGGCGATGTCGCCGGCGGCGGCGATGACGGGATCGGCTTGCGCCGTCGCGGCGAGGAGCGGTCCGCCGCCGGAGAGCGGCCGGCCGGTACTGACGATCCAAACGAGGATGAGTCCGGCGGCGAGGATCAGCAGCGCCGCCCCTTTCATGGCCCTGATGTGCAACCCGGAGTCCCCACCGCGGGGACTCCGGGCATCACCGAAATCAGTGTTATCGCCCGCCGAGGATGGCGTCCTTTGCAGCCTTGGCGACCCGGAACCGGACGACACGCCTGGCCGGGATCTTGATCGGTGCGCCGGTCTGCGGGTTGCGTCCCATCCGGGCCTTGCGGTTGACGAGGACCAGCTTTCCGACCCCCGGGATCGTAAATGAATTCTTGGCCTCCTTGTAGGCCAGATGGGCCAGCTCCTCCAGGAACTGGTTTGCCTGCTTCTTGGTCACGTCGAGCTTGCCTGCCAGGTGATCAGCGGTCTTGTTCTTGGTCATCGGTTTTGCCATCCGTACACCTCCGTGTCAGTTGGGTCCTCAGATTTGCGTTTCCGCAGCCGGCGCCGAATTCCTTTAAGCAAGATCTACTACCTCTTCGACGGGTCGGGGCCCTTGGAGTAAGAGGACGACCCCCCCTCGGATAGAAGCCCATTGCGGCGCGTCATGCGGACGCCCCCACGTATACTGCACGGACCCGACGTGCGACAGGATGAGTTGCGGTAGGTTTGTTGTGGCGGGGTCCAGTATAAGGAAAACTGACATGAAGCTCTCAGGCCTGCACCTCCTTCTCACGTATCAGTGTAACCTTGAGTGCGATCACTGCTTTGTCTGGGGGAGCTCCGAGCAGACCGGCACCATGACCCTCCAGGTTGTTCGGCAGGCGCTGCACCAGGCCAGGGATCTCGGAACCGTCCAGTGGATCTACTTTGAAGGCGGGGAACCTTTCCTCTATTACGCCGTTCTGCTCAAAGGAGTACGGATGGCAGCGCATCTCGGGTTTCACGTGGGGATTGTTTCCAACGGATACTGGGCGACGGCCGTAGAGGATGCCGTCGAATGGCTGAGACCTTTCGCGGGTCTGGTCCAGGATCTGTCTATTAGCAGCGACCTGTACCACTGGAGTGAGACGCTCAGCCTGCAAACGACACATGCGCGCGCCGCAGCGGAGCAACTGGGGATTCCGATCCAAATCATCAGCATTGCTCAGCCAGAGGCCACGAATGCGGCATCGGCTGCTGGCCAGCTCCCAGCAGGCGAATCAACCGTCATGTACCGTGGGCGCGCCGCGGCCAAACTCGCCGCTCGAGTTCCCCGGCGGCCTTGGGCAGAGTTCACCGAGTGCCCGCACGAGGACTTGCGCGAGCCCGGCCGGGTGCATCTCGATCCCTTTGGGAACGTGCACATCTGCCAGGGGATCTCGCTGGGCAACATCTTCCGGACGCCGCTGAAGGAAATCTGCGAGACATACGATCCTGATGCGCACCCGATCACAGGCCCATTGCTGAAAGGCGGGCCGTCGGAACTGGTGCGACGCTATGGCCTGCCCCACGAAGAAGGTTATGCAGATGCCTGTCACCTGTGCGACGAAGCCCGCCGCACCCTGCGGGGACGGTTCCCGGACACGCTTCAGCCGGATCAGATGTATGGAGAGGGCGAATGAATCCGCGTGAGTCCAGCCAGTATTTGCAGTTCATTTCCGCAATCGCGCACGCCACGGGTCAGGCGATCGTGGGGCTCATTCAAAGGATCGTACCGCAGGCGACCATTCCGGCAGATTTGACCGACCCCATTGGCTTTCTCGCAATTCTCACCATTTTCGTTCTCCTCGCGGGGGTCGCCAGGCGAATCGCCTGGATCATCCTGGCCGTGGGCTGGCTGCTTATCGGGGTGAGACTCGCCCTTGTGATCATGGGGCGGTAACAGCGCGGTTTGTGCATGTCTCGCCTCAGCTACGCAGGTTCCCGAAGAATGCATCAAAGGGTACATCCGCCGGCTGGCCGTGCACCACGATGCCAATCAACGCCCGTATCAGCGGCATCTCATCCGGTTTGAGCAGCCCGCGCTCGAACATCCTGGGCAACGCACAATCCATCGCCCGGATGATCTCGACTGACTCGAGCGTCTCCTCCGCCATGATTTGCCGCGCCTCAGCGTAGCTGCGACCGGCGCCCAACAGCGAACCAAACCGCACCGCGCGGCCACCCGCGCTCGTGACGTACAAATCACCCGCGCCCGGTAACCCGTACGCGAAAAACGGTGAGGCGCCAGCAACGCGCAACAGCCGCTCGATCTCGGTGCATCCCTGCGCGAAAATCGCCGCGGCCGTGTTGTGCATACACGCATTCGCGGGATCCGAGCCGGCAGCTTTCTCCAGCATGCCGCTTGCGAGCCCGACGCCGAGTGTGTACGCATTCTTCAGCGCTGCGCCAACCTCGAACCCGACGAGATCGGTCGTTGTCCACACGTGATAGTACTACTGTGTCATAAAATATGTCCCGGCGCTCGCGGTGTGGCCGCACCAGGTGCAGGGGAGTTGCTGCAGGAGGGCGCGGCTTCGCAGCCGGAGCATCGTCGGGAGCGACGCGGGGACATGGCGCTCAGGCCGCACG
>JBGPLF010000018.1:0-28844 GCA_041486265.1 bacterium | reverse complement strand
GACGTCGTGAGCGCACAGGCGAACTTGGCGTTGGCGCAGGGGAACCTGCTCGTCGCGCTCAACATCGTCGAGCAGTCCAAGACCGCGCTTAACACCGCGGTCGGCTACAGCCCGGTGACCCCGATTGCCGTCGCCCCGGCGCCTTCGGCCCCGCAAGTGACCGTGGCCCAGGCCGCCCTGGTCGCCCTGGTCGAGCAACGGCCCGAGATCCGAAAGGCCCTGGCCGACATCGAGGCGGCCGAAGCCGCCGTGCTCCTCGCGCAGGCCGGCGGCGGGCTCAGGGTCACGCTCAACGGCACAGCGGCGCAGCCGTTCGCGCCCAGCACATCGGCGTTCTACTCGATTGGAACGACGTTCAGTATCCCTGTTTCCGACGCCGGGAAGGTGGCCTCCGGCGTTGCGGCCGCGCAGGCCAACCTGGCGGCAGCGCGCGCCCGGATCGAATCGACGCGGCTGACCGTCCAGCAGCAGGGCGTCACTGCGCTCCTCAACATCCTCAGCGGCCGGGCGCGGACCGTGAGCGCACAGGCCGGCCTGGCGTTCGCGCAGGAGTCGCTGCGCCTGGCGCAGGGCCGGTATGCCGCCGGGGCCGGCACCCTGATCGAGGTGTCCACGGCGCAGACCACGTTGGTGCAGGCACAGGTGACGCTGGCGAACGCCCAGTTCGACGAACTCGCTGGTGTCATCGGACTCCGGTACGCGCTCGGCCGGTCGGTGGTCGAGGGCGCGATTTGATCAAGGGGGGGTTGATCCGATGCGCCGGCACCTGATCCCGCTCGCCGTCGCCTTCATCTTGGCCGTCGGGGCGCTGGCGCCGCACGCGATCGCCCAGCCGGTGGACTCCGGCCTTCTCTTGTTCGTCGAGGCGTACCGCGTGCTCCGCGGCGAGGCGCTGGCGCAGCCCACCTCGGACACCCTGCTGCGGGGCGCCGACGGCGGGCTGCGCACGATCCTGCGTGACGACGGGCAGCCCGATGCAGCCCTGAGTGCGCTGCAGCTCGCCGGCGACGAACGAGGCGACCTGACGCAGTTCCTCCGCCGGATCGAGCAGGTCCAGTCGATGGTCCGAGCCCAACCACTGGCGGTCGTCTACGCAGCGCTCTCGGGGATGACCGCCTCGCTGCGTGATCCGAACAGCGCCTTCTATCCACCGGACGCCTTTGCCGACTTCATTAGGAGAATTACGACCGGGGATGAGTTTGTCGGGATCGGCGTCATCATTGAGAACCGGGACGGACGGACGGTCATCACCGAGGTACTGGACGGTTCTCCGGCGAGCGAGTCCGGTATTCGCAGCGGCGACGTCATCCTCACCGTCAACGGGACGTCCACGGCGGGCCTCATGCTCGACCAGGTCAGCCAGATGATCCGGGGTGACGAGGGGACCCAGGTGCGCCTCACCCTGCAGCGGCAGGGTCAGGTTGATTCCCTCGTGATTACGCTCACGCGGCGGCGCATCATCCAAAGTGTGGTGAGCACCCGCCTGCTGCCCTCGGGGGTTGGGTATCTGCGCCTCACCCAGTTCACCCAGGACGCGCCCGACCGGGTGGCGTCGGGGCTGCGCACGCTCATTGAGCAGGGTGCGAAAGGCGTGGTGCTCGACATGCGCGGGAACCCCGGCGGCCTGCTGGACGCGTCGATCAAGATCGCCAGCCACTTTCTTGAAAGCGGAAAAGTGGTAACCGTGGAGTCCGGCCGGGCGCCGGGGGTGACATACCTGGTCCAGCCGCGCGCCCCGAAGTACGCGGGACCGCTGGTCGTCCTGGTGGACCGCGGGAGCGCCAGCGCCTCGGAGGTCGTCGCCGGCGCGCTGCAGGATGCCGGCATCAAGCTTGTCGGCACCCGGACCTACGGCAAGGCGACTGTGCAGAGCGTCTACAGCCTGCCGGGCGGCAGCGGGATGCGCGTGACGACGGCCCATTACCTGACGCCGGCAGGCCGTGATATCGATGGACAGGGGTTGTCGCCGGATGTGGAGGTCGCCACCGGCGGTGTGCCCATTGGGAGCGCAGAGGACGCGCCACTGAACCGCGCGGTGGTGATGCTGCAGCAGTCGGCGCTGGGGCCGCTACGGGCGGCGCGGTAGGCACGGGGTGGCTGGGGCCCAGAGTACCTGAGGCGGAGGGACCTGACGCAGGGCACAGGAAAACCTCGCCGACTTCTGAATCTACTCACGGAGGGCCGCCCCCAGGTTGCCCTCCGTGGAGTTTTTTCGTGCCCACTCTCGGCATCATCCGTAAGAGTGCCTACTTTGACTCGGTCGCGCTCATGCTGGCGCAGCGCGAAGCCCGCGAGCTGCCGGGGGTGGAGGAAGTCGGCGTCGTCATGGCGACCAACGCCAACAAGGCCATCTTGCGTGAGAGCGGTCTCGGCGTTCCCGAACTCGCCGGCGCTGGCCCCGACGACCTGGCGATGGTCGCCCGCGCCGCCACCCAGGCCCAGGCCGCAGCCGCCATCGCGCGCGTCCAGGAGGCGCTGGTCCGACGCCGGACATCTGATGTCGGCGGCGACTACCGTCCTAAGACGATGGCCTCGGCCAGACATCAACTTCCCGAGGCGACCCTCGCGGTCATCTCGGTGCCCGGACGGTTCGCGCGGACGGTGGCGCTCGAGGCGCTGGACGAAGGGCTGCACGTCCTGCTCTTCTCGGACAACGTCCCGATCGAGCACGAGATCGAACTGAAGAAGCGCAGCCGCGAGCGGGGGCTGCTGCTGATGGGTCCTGACTGCGGCACGGCTATCATCGGCGGCGCGGCGTTGGGCTTTGCCAACAAGATTCGCGCCGGCCGCATCGGGCTCGTCGCCGCGGCCGGCACCGGCCTGCAGGAGGTCACGTCGCTGATCCACCGATTCGGTGGCGGGATCACCCACGCGATCGGCACCGGGGGCCGCGACCTGTCGGCAGTGGTGGGCGGCGTCACCATGCTGCAGGGCCTGCGGGCACTGGCGCTCGACCGCGAGACGTCCGTGATCGTGTTGATCAGCAAGCCGCCGGCGGCTGACGTCGCCGGGCAGATTGTTGCGGCGGCCGCGGCCTCCGGTAAGCCGGTGATCGTGACGTTCGTCGGCGCGACGGTCCAGATCGCCGGTCAGTTGCAAAGCGCTTCGACGCTCGAAGACGCCGCGCGCCGTGCCGTGTCCCTCGCGTACGGCTTGGAGCCGCCCATGGCGGAACTCCGCTCCCTGCCGGTTCAGGAGGCCGGCCGGCTCGCGCCGGGCCAGCGGTATCTCCGCGGCCTTTACAGCGGCGGCACGCTCTGCTACGAGGCGCTGGTGCTGCTGCGCTCGCGCCTGGGCCGCATCTATTCCAACACCCCGCTGCACCCTGACGAGGTGCTCGATCCGGTCACCCGCAGCCGCGACCACACCATCATCGACATGGGCGGTGACGAGTTCACCCAGGGCCGCCTGCATCCCATGCTCGATCCCATGCTGCGGCTGCAGCGCCTGCACCAGGAAGCGGGTGATCCCGAGACCGCGGTCATCCTGCTAGATGTGGTCGTGGGCTACGGCGCCCACCCCGATCCCGCCTCGGCCCTGGTGCCGATGATCCGCGAGATCCGCCAAGCGGCGGACGCTGATAGCCGGCACCTCTGTCTGGTGGCGTCGGTCTGCGGCACCGACGACGATCCGCAAAATGCGTCGGCGCAACGCGATGCGCTGGTTGAGGCCGGTGTGCTGGTGGAGGATAGCAATGCCCAGGCGGTGCGCGCGGCGGGGCTCTGGGCTGAAGCCCGCGGCGCTCGCGGCGTGCCTGAGGAGAACAAGATCATTTCCGCCGCACCGGGTGCGCTGGCATGGCCCGATGTCGGCCCGATCACCACGCTGCTCGGCCGGAAGCCTGCTGTCATCAACGTGGGGCTCGAACTGTTCGCCGAGAGCCTGCAGGCGCAGGGCGTGCCCGTGGTCTCGGTGGACTGGCAGCCTCCCGCCGGCGGGAAGCAGCACCTGCTGGATCTGCTCGACAAACTCGAAGGGTGAGGGACGCTTGATGAGCATCAACGCCGCCAATCAGGATGCGCTCGACCACATCCTCGCCGCCCAGCCGGTGCTCGTGGGCACCGCCCGAGCCCTGGACGTCATCCCCGGGATGCGGCCGAACCTGATCCTTCATGCCGGGCCGCCGATCACCTGGGATCGGGCGTCGGGCCCGCTGCGCGGCGCCATCATCGGCGGGCTGATTTTCGAAGGCCTGGCGAAGACCGAGGGCGAGGCGATCGCGCTGGTCGAACGCGGCGAAGTCAAGTTCGAGCCCTGCCATCACCACGCCGCCGTCGGGCCGATGGCGGGCGTGACCACCGCCTCGATGCAGGTGTACGTCATCGAGAACAAGGCGTTCGGCAACAAGGCGTTCTCCAACCTCAACGAAGGCTACGGCAAGGTACTGCGCTACGGTGCGTACAGTGAGGACGTCCTGTCGCGGCTGCGCTGGATGAACGAGACGCTGGGACCGGCGGTCGGCGCGGCGCTGCAGCGCGCGGGCGGGCTCGACATGAAAACCCTGATCGCGAGGCAACTAACGATGGGGGATGAAGGGCACAACCGCAACGTCGCCGGATCGGCGACCTTCGGCCGCCTGCTTGCGCCGCACCTGGCGCGCGTGGGACTGGCCGGCGAGGCGCTGGAACAGGTGCTGCGCTATTTCGCCGACAACGACCTGGCGGTGCTGAATCCCGTGATGGCTGCCTGCAAGGCCACCATGGACGCCGCCCACGGCATCGCGGGCAGCACGATCGTTACCTGCATGGCGCGCAACGGCACCGACTTCGCGATCCGCGTCTCGGGGCTCGGCCACCGGTGGTTTGCGGCACCGGCTCAGGTGCCGGTGGGACTGTTCTTCCCGGGATTCACGGCCGACGATGCGAACCCCGACATCGGCGACTCGACGATCACCGAGACCGCCGGCATCGGTGCCTTTGCAATGGCGGCGGCGCCGGCGATCGTGAAGTTCATCGGTGGCGCTCCCCGCGACGCCCATGCCGCGACGCTGGAGATGTACGAGATCACCGTCGGGGAGAACCCGGCCTTCGGCCTGCCTTCGCTGGACTTCCGCGGGACGCCGACCGGGATTGACATCCGTAAGGTGGTCCGCACCGGCATCACCCCGCGCGTGAACACCGGGATTGCGCACAAGAAGCCGGGGATCGGACAGGTGGGGGCGGGGCTTGTTCGGCCGCCCATGGCGTGCTTCGAGCAGGCGGTTGAGGCAATGGCCGCCGCGCTGGGTCGCTGAGGTGGACGCCGCGGCGTCCACGGCCGGAGGCAGCACGTGCGCTGGGGAGCGTTCAAGCAGGTCGCGCCCGAACTCGCGGACGGCGAACTCTACCTTGGCATGACGCCACGTACATCCGGTACGGTGAGGCGCGCGAGATCATCCGGTGGGATGCAGTGAACGGAATCCGACGGGAGTCCGAAACGGGGGGAGGCACATGATCACGCCCGGGCACGCTCAGGGCCGGCGGAGGCGACCGGTCTTTCTCGCACTCGTCATCAGCCTGCTGGTGGTGGGAACTGCGATCGGTCCTACCGCCGCGCAGCAGCCGAGGTATGGCGGCACGCTGAATTTCATCGTCTCGGCGGAACCGCCGTCCTTCGACGCCCACCGCGAGACGACGTTTGCAGTCCTGCACCCCATCCGGCCGCACTACAACCTGCTCGTTAAATTCGACACGCAAAACTACCCCAAGGTGGTTCCCGACTTGGCCGAAAGCTGGACGGCGTCGTCCGACGGACTCACGTATACATTCAAGATTCGGCGCGGCGTCCGGTTTCATGATGGCAGCATCCTGACATCCCGCGACGTCAAGGCGAGCTTCGACAGGATCATCTTCCCCAAAGGCGATGTGGTCAGCGTCCGTCAGGCGATGTACGACGTGGTAGACAAGATCGAGGCCCCGAATCCGAACACAGTGGTCTTCACGCTCAAATGGCCGTCGCCGTCCTTCATCCCGATCCTGGCATCGCCGTTCAACTGGATCTACAAAGCCGACCTCCTTGATAAGGACCCGCACTGGTACGAGCGCAACGTCATGGGCACCGGCCCGTTCAAGTTCGGCGAGTACGTCCGCGGCTCGGCCTGGACCGGCGTGCGCAACGAGACCTACTTTGTCCGGGGCCGGCCGTACCTGGACGGCTATCGCGCGCTGTTCATCGGCCGGGCCGCCGCGCAGGTGGCCGCGGTTCGGAGCGGCCAGGCGCTGGTCGAGTTCCGCGGCTTCTCCCCATCACAGCGGGACGAGATCACACAGGGCCTTGGCGCCAAGGTCACGGTTCAGGAATCGGGCTGGCTGTGCAACAACCTGGTGGTGTTCAACACGCAGAAGCGACCATTCGATGACGCGCGCTTCCGACGGGCGCTCACGCTCGCGATCGACCGTTGGGGTGGATCGAGGGCGCTCTCGCAGATCGCCTTCGTTGGACCGGTGGGCGGGATCATGCGGCCGGGATCGGCGTTTGCCCCGCCGGAGACCGAGCTGGTGAAGCTCGCAGGCTACGGTCGCGACATCAATGCCGCACGCGCCGAGGCGAAGAAACTGCTTGCCGAGGTCGGGGTGCCGGACGGTTTCGAGTTCACGCTGAAGAACCGGAACGTCCAGATGCCATACGAGTATGTTGGCGTGTTTCTGGTCGATCAGTGGCGGCAGATCGGCCTGAACGTCAGGCACGTTGTCCAGGAGACGGGTCCGTATCTGGCCGACCTGCGTGCCGGCAACTACGAGGCGAGCGTCGACTTCAGCTGCGACTTCATGGACGAGCCGGACGTGCAGCTCGCGAAGTTCATCTCCAACGACCGGAGCCCGGCCAACTACGGGAACTACGTCGACCGGACCCTCGACCGCCTCTACAACGAGGAAAGCCGCACGCGCGATCCCGGGAAGCGTCTGCAACTGGTTCGGCAGTTCGAGAAGCGCCTGCTCGACGAGAAGATCTATCAGATCTACGTGCTGTGGTGGCAGCGCATCATTCCCCACTGGACGTCGCTCAAGGGGTACAAGATGACGTCGAACCACTACGTGGATCCTGATCTCGAGGTTCTCTGGATCTCCGATTGACGCGGTACGTTCTCACGCGAATCCTTTTGATGATTCCCACTCTTCTTGCGGTGGCGGTGCTCGTCTTTGTGCTCGTCCGCGTCATCCCCGGGGACGTCGTGGAGCTGCGCCTGGTCAGCGGTGGGACGTTCGTCACGAAACAGGTCGTCGAGGCGGAGCGCGCCCGCCTCGGCCTTGATAAATCCCTGTGGCGGCAGTTCGGCGACTGGATGACCGGCATCGCACGGTTTGATCTTGGGACGTCGATGTGGACCGGCGCCCCGATCACCCACGAGATCGGAATCAGGCTTCAGTTGAGCCTGCAGCTTGCCCTCATGGCGACGCTGATCGCCGTCGCCGTGGCCATCCCCCTCGGAACGATCGCCGCGGTCCGCCGCGGCACCTGGGCCGATGCTGTAGTCCAGGTGATCAGCGTGTCGGGCCTGGCCGTCCCGTCGTTCTGGTTGGGCATCTTGTTCATCCTGTTTCTGCTCTCGTACTTTCACTGGCTGCCGCCGCTGACGTTCACGCCGCTATGGCAAAACCCGCGGGCCAATCTGTTGCAGTTGATCTGGCCGGCGCTGGCCGTGGGGTACCGCTACTCCGCCGTGACCACGCGGATGACCCGCTCGTCGCTGCTGGAAGTGCTGCGGGAGGATTATGTCCGGACCGCCTGGTCGAAGGGTCTGGCCGGATGGAGGGTCGTGCGGCACCACGCGCTCCGCAACGCCCTGCTGCCGGTCGTCGCGGTCATCGGGCTGGAGTTCGCCTTTCTGATCGGTGGTCTGGTGGTGACCGAGCAGGTGTTCAATCTCAACGGGATCGGCAAGCTCTTCGTCGACGCGATCAGCCATCGCGACTACACGCTGATCCAGGGCCTGATGTTACTGGTCTCATTCGCGTATATCGTCATGAACCTGGGGATTGATCTGATGCACGCCTGGCTCGATCCACGAATCGCATATCAGTGATGATCGTCTGGCCGCGGCCCCGCCCGCGGGGACTGGCGCGGTTCGTCCGGAAGTACCCGCTGGGCGCGGCAGGCGGCAGCCTGATCCTCGTCACGATGGCTGCCGCTGCGTTCGCGGGGTGGATCGCCCCGCGCCATCCGCTGGACACAGATCTATTGAAGATGTTCGCCCCGCCCGGTCCCGGGCACTGGCTCGGCACCGACGCCTTCGGCCGCGACATTTTGAGCCGCCTCCTCTACGGCGCGCGTACGGCCCTGCTCATAGGGTTTTCGGCGTCGCTGTCGGGCGCCACGCTGGGCGCGGTCGTCGGTGTGATCAGCGCATACTTCGGGGGGACCACCGACCTGCTGATCCAGCGGCTGGCCGACATCATGATCTCATTCCCGATCATCATCCTGGCGATGGCGATTGTCGCGGTCATGGGGACCGGCACGTTCAACCTGATCGTCGCGATTGGGCTGTCCTTCATCCCGCGGGTGGAACTCGTGGTCCGGGCGAGCGCGCTCGGCGTCCGGCGCGCGCCCTATCTGGAGGCTGCCCGCGCCGTGGGTGCCGGGCACCGGCGCATTATCTTCCGCCACATGGTTCCCAACGTGGTCGCGCCGTATCTGGTGATGCTGACGGTCATGCTGGGACAGGCGATCCTGCTGGAGGCATCGCTGAGCTTTCTGGGGCTGGGCGTCGCCGAGCCCACCCCGGCGTGGGGACTGATGCTGAGCGGCGCCGCGGTGGAGTTCGTGCAGCGCGCGCCGTGGATGGCGATCTTTCCCGGCCTCGCGATCAGCATCACGGTGCTGGCGTTCAATGTCCTGGGCGACGCGCTGCGGGACGCGCTGGATCCGAAGCTGCGAACCTGACCACCCCGCGCGACTCACCGCCGGCCCGACGAACTTCATCGAAGGTAATGGCGCGCGGGGCGATGAAGCTCTGATGCAATGAGTTGAATGCGATCACCTCGGGAGGACGATGCGATGAAGGTGGAAGCCAAGCTCGCAGAGATGGGCCTGCAGTTGCCCGGCGCCCCGGCGCCCATCGCCAACTATGTCCGTGCGGTGCGCACGGGGAATCTGCTGTTCGTGTCCGGGCACGGGCCCTTCCGCGATGGGCAGGCGCAATTCGTCGGCAAGGTGGGCGGGGATCTATCGGTGGAAGAGGGCTACAAATCCGCCCAGCTCGTCTGTCTCAACTGCCTGGCCTCCGTCAAGGAAACCCTCGGCGACCTCGATCGCGTCAAGCGGGTCATCAAGCTGCTGGGCATGGTCAACTGCACGCCCGAATTCGGGCAGCAGCCCGAGGTGATCAACGGCGCGTCCGACCTGCTGGTTTCACTGTATGGGGATGCCGGGCGGCACGCGCGGTCTGCGGTGGGGATGTGCGCGTTGCCGAGGGGCATCTCAGTGGAAATCGAGATGATCCTGGAAGTACAATAGGTACACCAGCACCCTCTACCCGCGTAACAGGGATGGCGCTCGGCCGGAGACGTCACGTTCCCCTGTTGGGCTCAATCGGAGGGCACACGTGTCGAATCGAAGAGGCAGGCTCCTTCGCATCCTCGCAGTACTGATTTTTGTCGCCCTGGCTGCTCTGCCCATTACGCTGACCGCTCGCGCCAACGTCGTGCTCGGCCAGATACAAACCGCCGGTCTGTATGCGCCTGCCACGTCAATCTTCTCCCTGCGAAGCTCGAATACGGCCGGCGTGGCGGATATCAGATTTCAGTTCGGCCCGCCGGGAGTGGGCTGGATTCCGATCGTCGGGGACTGGACCGGACGGGGGATCAAGACGCCCGGGCTGTACAATCCCGCGACCGGGTTCTTCTACCTGCGGAATTCGAACAGCACCGGGGTCGCCGACATCACCTTCCAGTTCGGGCCCGGGGGGTTAGGCTGGATCCCAATCGTCGGGGATTGGGACGGTGACGGCGTGGACACCATCGGGCTCTATGCTCCCAGCACCGGGTTCTTCTACCTGCGGAACACGAACAGCACCGGGGTGGCCGATGTGACGTTTCAGTTTGGACCTAGAGGGTTGGGCTGGACACCTCTGGTCGGAGACTGGAACGGCGACGGTGTGGCCACGATCGGGCTCTACGCGCCCAACACCGGGTTCTTCTACCTGAGGAACACAAACAGCACCGGTGTCGCCGACGTGACGTTTCAGTTCGGGCCGGGTGGCGCGGGGTGGGTCGCGAGGGCAGGGGACTGGGACGGCAACGGGACCAGCACGATCGGGTTGTACAATCCGACGACGGCAACGTTCTTCCTGCGGAACTCGAACACGACCGGCACCGCGGACGTCACGTTTGCCTACGGGCCGCCTGGCGCCGGATGGATCCCGTTGGACGGGACCTGGATGCGAAGGATCCCCCTCATTGACATGGGGATGGGGCGCTACCTGGGCATGTTCTCCGGCGAGTTGTACCCCGGCGGCAGCAACAGCATTCCGGCCGCGCACGCGAGCATCGGCATTGCGCGAGGGAACGCCGTGCAGCCGCTGGACACAAACGGGAATCCAAGTCCCAGCGGACGGTACGTGATGCTCTCCATCGGGATGTCCAATACTGCCGATGAGTTCTGCTGCGCATCCTGGACATTCATCGGACAGGCGACCGCCGACCCCACGGTCAACCATACGACGCTGGTTATCGTCAACGGCGCGGCGGACGGCCGGCCGGCTGGCTCCTGGGATCAGCCCACAGATCCGCGCTACGACGAGATCCGAGACACATTGTTGACGCCGCAGGGCCTCAGCGAGCGCCAGGTGCAGGCCGCGTGGGTCAAAGTGGCCAATCCCGATCCCGTTATGTCGCTTCCGTCGGCGAGCGCCGATGCGTACCGTCTGCAGACGCAACTGGGCGACATCGTTCGGGCGCTGCGGACGCGCTATCCGAACATCCGGCAGGTCTTCATCTCAAGCCGAATCTACGCCGGCTACGCGACAGTCACGCTCAACCCAGAGCCCTATGCTTATGAGTACGGCTTCTCGGTGAAGTGGGTGGTTCAGGCGCAGATTGACCAGATGCAACACGGCGGCGTCATCGTTGACCCGCGGGCGGGGGACCTCAACTACAATACAGTGGCGCCGTGGATCGCCTGGGGACCGTACCTGTGGGCTGACGGGACAAACCCCAGGTCGGATGGGTTGATTTGGAGCCCGACGGATTTTCGCCCAACCGACGGCACGCACCCGTCGATGAGTGGAGAGACGAAAGTCGCCAACATGCTGATGACCTTCTTCAAGGGATCGTCCATGACCCGATGCTGGTTCGTCGTCGGCGCGACCTGTCCGTGAGAGCAAGGTCGCCGGAGACTCGAGCCGGGGCGACCGGTTTCTACAATCATGGCTGGAACGTCACGGCTTCATGCTCGGCGCCGAGGATGACCTCCGAGCGCGCGGGCGTTGTGCGTGCCACGACGCGGCCGCGGGAGACGACCGCGATCCGCGGTGCCAGCGTTCGGATGGCGTCCATCGGCGTCAGGGCGTCGAAGACAACTAAGTCCGCCTGATTCCCTTCGGCCAGGCCGTAGTCGGTCAATCCGAAGCACGCCGCGGCGCGCGTCGTCACCATGTCAAGCAGCGTGGCGAATTCTTCGTATCCCGACATGTGTCCATAGTGCACCATGACGAAGCAGGCCTGGATGGGATCACCGACGCCCAGCGGGTACCAGGGATCCATGATCGAGTCCTGCCCGATGGCCACGTTGATGCCGCTGGCCAGCAGCTCTTTCACTCTGGTGAAGCCGCGGCGGATGGGATAGCTGTCGAACCGGCCCTGCAGCACCGCGTTGTCGAGCGGGTTGGTGATGATGTGCACCCCTGCCCGCCGCATCCAGCGGATCAGGCGGTAGGCGTAGGCGTTGTTGTAGGAGTGCATCGCGGTGGTGTGGCTGGCGGTGACACGGTCCTGCAGGCCCAAACGGATCGTCTCGGCGGCCACCAATTCGAGGAACCGGCTCTGGTCGTCGTCGGTCTCGTCGCAGTGCAGGTCGGCCCGCAGCCCGCACTCCGACGCCAGCCGCAGCACCGTTTTGACGTCGCGCTCGCCGTACTCGCGGGTCCACTCGTAATGCGGGATGCCGCCGACGACGTCGGCGCCGATGCCAAGCGCTTCGACCATCAGTGCCTCGCCGTCGGGGAACGAGTAGATGCCCTGTTGTGGAAATGCGACGATTTGGATGGTAACCACATCGCGCCACTCGTCGCGCACTTCGACGAGGGCGCGGAGCGCGGTCAACTTGGGATCGCAGACGTCGACGTGCGTACGGATGTGCGTGACGCCGTGCGCCAGCATCCACTTGATGGCCTGCCCCGCGCGGCGCTTCACGTCGTCGTGGGTCAGGCTCTTGACCCGCTCGCTCCAGATCTCGATCCCTTCGAACAGCGAGCCGGTCTGGTTGTAGCGGGGATGGCCGACGGTCAGGACCGCGTCGAGGTGGATGTGCGTCTCGATGAGGGAGGGGGTGACCAGCCGGCCGCCGGCGTCGATCTCTTCAGCGCCCCGCTCGGTAATCGCCGGGGCGACGCGGGCGATCCGGCCGCCGCGGATGGCGATGTCCACGGGTTGTGCGGAGCCGGCGATCGTCGCCCGTCTGACGATAAGGTCCACCCGGTCACACCCCAGCCCCACCGCGCCGCCGGTGTCGAGGGCGCGCTCCAGGCCAGACGATGGCACGGCGGAGGGACCCTCGACGGGACGGCTGACAGTGGGATCGGCATGAAATTACGTGCCGATCGACGATTTCCCTGCCTCCCTCGGGGGGGCTCTCCGCAGGGGGAATCCCGGCGCCAATGGAACTCAATCCAACACGTGGAGATCACAAGGGAGGCAGACAATGAAACCGTTTGACCTGTCCAGGTGCCGGGTGCTCGACCTCTCGCAGAACTTCAGCGTGGACTCGCCGCCGTTCGCCTACTACGAAGGGCCGACGATCAAGTGGGTTAAGAAGATGGCGTTTGAGGGCGTCAACGCCCAGCACATCAGCAGCACCAACCACATTGCAACCCATCTGGACTCGCCGCTGCACTTCAACGATCCCGGCCCGGATGTGGCGGGCATTCCCATCGGCACGCTCGTCGGACCCGCCTGCATCGTCGACCTCCAGCAGTTCGGGATCGGCGACTACGATATCTACGGGCCGAAGCACTTTGAGCAGTGGGAGAAGAAATACGGTATCAAGATCGAGCGCGGAGACATCCTGGTGATCCACACCGGCTACCACGCGTATTATAACGAAGACTGGTCACCGGCGACGAAGGCGCAGCACAAGGATGCGCGCGCCGACCTGCCCCGGTCGTTCCTTCGACATCCTGGACCGCAGGCCGAGTTCTGCGACTGGGTGCTCGACCGCGGCATCCGCTGGATGGCGATTGACGCGATCTCGACCGACCACCCCTTCAACACCAAGGTCCGCGACGCGCGCCGAGATCTGGTCCCCGACGTCGAGGCCAAGATCGGCATGAGTATGGACCAGGCCTTCCCCTGGCCGAAGGACTACCAGGCCACGCATACCAAACTTTTTCCGAAGGGCGTCTTTCACATCGAGAATGCGGGCGGCGAGATCGACCTGATCCTCAACCAGCGCGTCTGGGTGGGTGGCTTCCCGTTCCGCTTCAAGGGCGGCGAGGCGGCCTTCTGCCGGTTCGTGGCGTTCGTGGAAGCATAGGTGCCGGCTCCGCTCGACGATCTGGCTGTCGTCGATCTGACCCGGGCTCTCGCCGGTCCGTACTGCACGCTTATGCTTGCGGACATGGGGGCCCGCGTCATCAAGATCGAAACCCCCGACGGCGGCGACGACACGCGCGGCTGGGGACCGCCGTTCATCAACGGCGAGAGTTCGTATTTCCTCGGGATCAACCGCAACAAAGAGAGCCTGACGCTCAACCTGAAGCACCCCGACGGGGCGGAGGTGCTCCGCCGGCTGATCGAGCGGGCGGACGTATTGGTCGAGAACTTCCGGCCCGGCATCATGGAGCGGTTGGGCTTCGGGTTCGCGGTCGTGCACGCGATGAACCCCCGGCTGGTCTATGCGTCGATCTCGGGCTTCGGACAGGATGGTCCGTATCACGAGCGGGTGGCCTACGATCTGATCGTGCAGGGGATGGGCGGCCTGATGGGCACCACCGGTGATGAGGGCGGCCCTCCGGTGAAGGTCGGGGTAGCCGTTACGGATATTGCCGCCGGGATGTTTGCGGCCTATGGCGTGCTCGCCGCGCTGCACGCCCGCGTCCGCACCGGAGTGGGGCAGATGGTCGACGCGTCGATGCTCGACAGTCAGGTGGCCTGGATGACCTATCAGGCCGGGTACTACTTTGCCACCGGCCAGAATCCGAAGCGGTTGGGCACCGCGCACCCGTCGCTCGTGCCGTACCAATCGTTTCGGACGCAGGACGGATACGTGAACGTCGCGGTGGGGAGTGAGGGGATCTGGAGCCGCTTCGTCGCGTCGGTGGGCGCATCGCAGCTCGCCACGGATCCGCGGTTTCGTACCAACGCTGACCGGGTGCACAACCGCGACGCTCTCATCGCACTCCTCGAGCCGATCTTCGCGGCGAAGACCATGGCGGAGTGGTCGGGGATTTTCGAATCAGCCGGCGTCCCCGCGGGACCGATCTACCTGCTGTCCGACCTGTTCAGCGACCCTCAGGTCCGGCACCGCCAGATGGTCGCCGACCTCGATCATCCGAAGGCAGGCCGCATCACGCAGACGGGCGTCCCCGTGAAGCTCTCCGCCACACCGGGCCGCATCGCCTCCCCGCCGCCGCTGCTTGGCGAGCACACCGACCGCATCCTGCTCGAGATAGGCTACGACGCGGCCAAGATCGCCGCACTGCGAGACCGTGGCGCGATCTAAGGGCCGGGCCCCCGAGACGATCCGGTGCCCGTCCTGCGGGATCGAGACGCCGGATACGATCCTGAGACCGGCGCTCTGGATCTGCCCGTCATGTGGCCGGCATCTGCCGATGCCGGCGCGAGACCGCATCGCCGCCCTGGCGGATCACAAGAGCTTTAAGGAGTTCGACCGGACCCTCATCTCGGTCGATCCACTGCAGTTTGCGGACGAGCGCGCCTACCGGGCGCGTTTGATCGACGCACGAAAACGGACAGGCCTGCGAGAAGCGGTCGTGATTGGCCAGGCGAGGCTCGGAGGTCTGCCCGCGGTGCTGGCCGTCTTCGATTGGGCATTCCTCGGCGGCACGATGGGCTCGGTCGTCGGCGAAAAGATCGCCGATGCATTCGAGGTCGCCACCCGGCGGCGCTGGCCTGTGATTACCGTCACGAGCAGCGGGGGCGCCCGCCTGCAGGAAGGCATGCTGTCGTTGATGCAGATGGCGAAGACGGCGGCGGCGCGGGCGCGCCATCACGCCGCCGGCCTCGCCTATGTCTCGGTCCTGGCCAATCCGACCTTCGGCGGCGTCACGGCCAGCTTCGCGTCGTTGGGCGACGTGCTGATCGCGGAGCCCGGGGCGCAAATTGGATTCGTCGGGCCGCGGGTGATCTCGGCGACCCTGGGTGGGCAGCTTCCGTCCGACTCGCACCGGGCCGAGCGACTCTTCGCCGGCGGCCTGGTGGATCTGCTGCTCGACCGGCGGACCCTGCGCGAGAATCTGCAGTATCTCGTCCACCACCTCAGACACCCCGACCCGGGGCGTTGGACTGCCGAGCGGCTGCCGCGCGCACCCGAGGGCGCCCAGCCCCTGCCTGCCGCGTGGGATGTGGTGCAGATCGCCCGCCACCCGCAGCGGCCGTCGTCCTCCGACTACATGCGCCGGATGGTCTCATCGTTCGTTGAGTTGCACGGCGATCGTCAGTTCGGCGACGACCCGGCGATCATCGGCGGCCTCGGCGAGATCGATGGGAGGACCATCGTCGTCATCGGCCAGCAGCGAGCGCAAACTGCCGAGGCACAGGCTGCTGGAGCACCCGCTGGCGCGCATCGGGGTATGGCGCTCCCCGAAGGCTACCGCAAATCGCTGCGCCTGATGCAGGTGGCGGCGAAGTTTCACCTCCCGTTAGTGACCCTCGTCGACACCCCGGGCGCTTATCCTGGTTATGAGGCCGAGCAGCGCGGCATTGCGCAGGCGCTGGCGCAGAATCTGCAGGCGATGGCCCTGTTCCCCATGTCGATCGTATCTGTGGTGATCGGGGAGGGTGGGAGCGGAGGCGCGCTGGCCTTGGCGGTGGCCGACCGCGTGCTGATGCAGGAGCACGCGTTCTACTCGGTGATTTCGCCCGAGGCGGCGGCCGCGATCCTCTATCGGGATGCGTCGCGCGCGCCTGAGGTGGCGGCGGCGCTGAAGCTCACTGCGGGCGATCTACTGCGGCTTGGCGTCATCGATGGGATCATCCCTGAGCCGCCCGGCGGCGCCCACATGGATCCCGACGCCGCGGCCGCGCAGGTCCACCGCTATCTCGTGTCCGCCCTCGCGGATCTCAGCCGGCAGTCGCCCCGCCGGCTGGTGGAGGCCCGCTACAAGAAGTATCGGAACATCGGGCAGGTCGGCGGCCCGTGGCGGGAGGTCGTACGCGGGATGCAGGAGATGCTGGAGTCCGTCGAGCACCGGCTGCAGCGCCGGGGGCCGGGCGGCCCAGCAATCATCGTACACCCCGGTGATGCCACATAAGGTTCTTGTCTTCTTTAGAACAGGGGAGAAGGTCAAGAATCTTGAGGTCGTTCGTCAACGGGAATGCTTGGCTCGTATGGTCTTAGCGCGGGACTCCATTCTCACAGCCTCGGCTGGCCTCTTTACTCTGCGTAACAACGTCGCGTAGTTCTCCAAAAGGGTGGCCACGTCGGGGTGGTCGGGTCCCAGGGCCTTCTCGGCAATCACCAGCGCCCGCTGGTAGAGAGGCTCGGCCTCGCTGTATCGGGCGCGCTCACTCAAATAAAGCCCTGCCCCGTTGAGCAATCCTCCAGCTTCCACGAATTCCAGACCCCACTGTTCAACGCGGTGGAAACATGCCTGCGCATGTTGGAGGAGCCGCTCGCACAGAGGCCACGCTTCGAAGTCGACGTTTGGAAACGCTCTGCCCACGGCACGTACGGTCCGCTCGGCCCACTGGCGTCGCACGACTTCGTCCAGTCCTTCAACCAAGACGGCTTGAACGAGTCGGTGAATATCATATGCGCGAGATTCAAGGTCGCGGCGAATGAGTGAGTATTGAGTGAGAGGTTCAAGAACCTCGTCGAGGACAAGCGGGTCACCTTCGAAGTTGGCCAGGGCCGTGGAAAGGGCGGGACCAAGCTCCTCTGCACCAAGACCTATGAGTTCAAGCGGGATCTTGTCTGGGTTCAGAAAGGCGCTAAACTGCAAGAGGTCGGCCGCTGCCGTGGATGTCTGCGCCACCTGCTCGAAATTCAATGACCATGTGGTTGCCAATGACTCCGGGTATTTGCCAGTGACTGCTCGGGCCCTTTGGAGCAACTCCAGGCCCCGCCTCCGATAGCTGGCGAGGTAGTCTCGGAAACTGCTTCTGTTCTTGGTAATGTATGCGCCGGCTTGTTCGAGGGCCAGCGGCAGATAACCAAGCTCCTCTGCCAGTTGCTTAGCCCCCTCGGTCTCGGCCTCATCGACTTCGTCGCGTCCTGTACGTCTTAGAAGGAATTCCACAGCTTCGTCGAGGGTCATGTCATCGAGTTCGATTGGCTTCGTGATGCCCAGGTTGTCGAAGACTTGCGCCCGCGATGTGAGAAGGATGTGCCCCCTTGGAGTTAGGGGCAAGAAATCATCAACTAGCCTTGGATTGTCGGCGTTGTCGAGGACCAGCAACCAGTGATGGTTTGTATCGAGCCAGCGCTTCGCAGCGGCAATTGCGAGGTTTTGGTCCTGGCTGTCTTTCTCGGGAAGGTTCAACAGGTCTGCGAGGGCAACGAACCCCGAAACAAGCGCCTCGCGCGCGTCGGCCCGCACCCACAGCACCGCCTGGTATTCATCTTGATGGCGATAGGCATATTCAACAGCAGTTTGAGTCTTGCCGATGCCACCGAGCCCGCTGATCGCCTGCGGCTGCGCCAGTGCCGCCGTCCCGCCCGATGTGAGCGCGGCTTGCAATTGCATGAGGATCTCTTTACGGCCCGTGAAGAAGGGATTCCGTGGATGCGGCACATTCCAGGGCTTGTAGAAATCCTGTTTGCGCTCCATTGGCGGCATCGAGTGCGGCGTACCGAGGTCGGGCTTCCGGACGCGAGGCTGATTGGTGAGGTGTCGATAGAGATCCTTGTAGCCTCTTTCGGTGTCGACCTGGTAGTGTGTCACACCGCGAAGCACTATTGGGATTCGAGACAAATCCTCTGACGAGAAAACCACGGGGATGAACTTCCGGTTGTCAGCCTCGGCATCATAGAGTTCCTGGGTGATTACAGCCCCCTCCCATTTTCGCCCCCAAACCCTTTCCGGTTTCGTCCTCACCTTTGAATCGCCGTTCGTATGTCTCCGTGCAGACCACGAGAACGAAATCGGCCCTTTCGATCTGTCTGTTCATCCAGCGAGGCCATCCCTCTGGCGGCGAGATTTCGTACTGGTCGATGTGGCAATCAATTCCGTCGGCTCGCAAACGGTCGGACAGTGCGAGGACACGATCCGCGTGCTGGGGCGAGTCATGGCTGTAGCTGATGAAGACCTTAGGTAGATCGGGTTCCGAGGATCCCATCTGGTTCACTGCCGGACCTGTTGAGATCCGGAGCCCGCGGGCCGGAGAAGCGCTAAGATCTCGTCGATGCCCTCGGGCGGCTGGGGTGCGTCCCGGAGCAGGGCGAAGAGATAGAGATCGTGCGATTCGCCGGGCTGCCGCAGCGCTTCAGCCTCATGGAGCGCCTGTCGGGCCTCGTCCGCTCGATCCAGGCACAGCAGGGCCAGCGCCTTCCATTCGAGCAGCCCGAAGCCCGGGAGCCTGCCCACTTCCCGGGCCGAGTCCCAGCGGGCCAGCGCCTGTTCGCACAGGGTCTGGGATTGTGCGACCTGACCGCGCCGATACGCGATGAGCCCGAGAGATATCGTCGCGAAGACGGCGTAGTCGGTCCCCCGCGCGAGCGCCTTTTCTAACGCAGCTTGCGCCTCGTCGAGATGTCCCCATTCCAGGAAGAGGTCGCCCAGGATCACCTGGTACACGGAATCGGGTGGTTCCGGTGTCGCCAGGAGGGCGTAGTCGGCAGCAGCGTGGGCAAAGGCCTTTCGTTGACGATGCAGCTCGGCTCGACGTTCGAGCGCCCATTTGTAGTCCGGCCGAAGCTCAATGGCGCGGTTGAGGTCGGCGAGGGCCTCGTCGGGACGCTCCATCGCGCGGTACAGTTGGCCGCGGCTGGCCACCGTTACCGCGTTGTCCTGGTCCAGGTTCAGGGCCCGATTGAAGTCGGCCAGCGCCTCATCCAGGCGGCCGATGCGGCGATGGAGTTCTCCGCGCTCGAACAGCGCCCACGCAAGATCGGGCTGGACGGCGAGCGCGCGATCGAGGTCGGCGAGGGCCTCCTCGGGGCGGTCCATCGCGCGATACACCTGGCCGCGGCTGGCCAGTGCCACGGCATTGTCCGGCTCCAGATCAAGGGCCCTATTGAAGTCGGCCAGAGCCATCTGATGATGGTCGAGGCGGCGGTGCAGCTCCCCGCGGCGGATCCAGTAGATCGCCAGGGTCGGGTCCAACTCGATGGCCGTGCCGTAGGCCGCGAGCGCCTCGTCGTCTTGATTGTTCTGTATCGCGAGCGCCGCCTGCGCATTGGCGGCCTCGGCCCGAATGATCCGAGCGATCGCCTCCAGGTTGCCTGCCTGGGCAAGCGCCACCACCCTGTTCTGGGCCGGCATCACGCCGGGGTCAACCCCCAGGGTCGCTAGGCCGGTCTGGATCTGTCGTTGGGCTTGATCCACTGGTACGTTCGTGTAGAGCGTCTGCAGGATGCGCGCATAGTCGAGCGATTGATCTGCCAGGGCGGCATAGGCCTTCGCCACGGCGGCCGTGTCTCCCACTCGCACTGCCGCGACGAGACGCAAAGAGAGCAGGGCAGCGTTCCGCGGTTCGAGGGCCGCCGCGCGGTCAAGATCGGCCAGCGCTTCGCCGTGCCGCTGGTCAGTCATGCGCACGCGCGCGCGGCTCATCAGCGCCGGGACGAGGTCGGGAGACAACTCCAGCGCGTGGTCGATGTCGGCCAGAGCCTTGTCGTGTTGGTGGAGCGAGGCGAAGATCTCCCCGCGTTTCAACCAATAGCCCGGATGGGCGGGGTCCAGATCCACCGCATGATTGAAGTCCGCCAGCGCCGCGTCGGGTTGCTGGTGGCTGAGGTGAGCCAGACCGGCGGCCGCGGCCGCCTCGGCGCGGAGCGCGCGAGCCGCGGTCTCGAGATCGCCGGCACTGAGCAGCGAGACGAACCGGTCGACGCTCGCCTGCGTCGCACCGGGATCCAGTCCCAGCAGGCCCATCTGCTGCTGGTACTGACGCACGCGCTCCTCTTGCGGCATTCGCAGGATGACCTCACGGGACTGCTGGACAAAGTCTGACGCGCGATCGGCGACCCTGGCGTAAGTGGCAGCGACCTCGTCCACATCGCCCATCCGCGCCAGGATCCCCAGGCGCATGGACAGCCAGAACACGTTCTGCGGGTCTAAGGCGATGGCCCGGTCAATGTCGCTCAGCGCTTCGGGAAAGCGCTTCGATCCGAGATAGGCCTCGGCGCGGCTGACCAGGATTCCGACGTTGTCGGGGGTCGTGTCGAGCACCCGGGTGAAGTCGGCGGCAGCCTCGTCGTACCGCGTGAGCGCGTGGAACACGGCGCCGCGACTCACCAGCGCCCGCTGATAGCGAGGATCCAGCGCCAGCGCCTCGTTGAGGTCGGTGAGAGCGTCTTCATAGCGGTCCATGCGGTGGTAGGTGAGGCCGCGGTCCGTCCAGTACTCCGCTTCATCGGGGGCCGCCTCGATGGCGTCGGTGAGATCCTTCAGCGCCTGCTCGTAGCGCCGGCCGGACGACAGCAGGTATCCGCGCCAGTTCAGCGCGATGGGCTGCCAGCGGGCGTCGAGAGTCCCCTCGTCCACCAGGGCCGTGAACATCGCCGCCGCCTGCTCGTGCTGGTCCTTCTCGATGGCATCAAGCCCCGCCAGCAACCGGTCGCCCCACCGCGCCACCTCGGCCTCCTCGGCGTCCCGGCCCGCCTGTTGGATCGCCTCGGCCCACGCGCGGGCCGAGCCGCGGCCCGCGCGCAGAGAGGGCAAGAAGCCGCTCAAGGCACTCGATAGGTGTCTGGGCGCAGACTGGCAGAGCCGGTGGTACATGGCCTCGCGCATCATCCCGCGCCACCCCGCGTGCTTCCAGCCTGCGCGGTCGTCCAGTCCGATCTTGCCCGCCGTCGCCTCATACATGTCGGCGAGGCGGTCGTGGACGTCGGTCCATCCCTGAGGCGACATGCGCCGCTTGTGGTGCAGGGTCAATTCCCGCTCGCGCGGTTTGTACACCCAGCGCCGGTTCTGCTCGACGACGAACGGCATGCCGCGCAGCCAGCGAAACAGCGCCTCGGCATCGGCGTTCGGAGCGACCCGGGCCACCACGTCTTCGTCGAGGAAGCGCGGCAGCGCCGCGTCCAGGGCGGCGCGCCGGTGAGCGGTGTCGTCGACGTGCTGGAAGAGGCGCTCTACCGCGATCGTGCTGGGATCGCCGACGTCGTCCGCGGTGGAGGGGCGCGCCTGCGCGAGGGCGGCGACCAGCAGGGGGAGGCCTCTGGAAGCTTCGAAGATGCGGGCCACGACCTGCGGGTCCACAAGACCCCTGCCGCGGAGGTACTGGCGGACGTCGTCCTCCGTCCAGGCGTCCAACGCGACGCGAACGATTCCGGCATCGAGGGAACTCCAGTGGCCCGCGTCCAGCTCCTGAGATCCTGCGATCACCGCGATGAGACCACCCGGAGTCTCGCCGTACGTGCTGCTGAGCAGGTCGCGCAGCCACTGGTCGAGGAACTCGCCGGTGCGCTCGTAGCCATCGAAGAGCAGAACCAGGTTCTCGCCCTTGGCCAGGGCGCGCAGGTCCGCCAGGAACAGCGGGGTGAGGACCTTGACGGGTTCCAGCATCAACTGCAGGTCGTCCTGATTCTTGAGCTTCCGGGCGACGTACTGCGCCCACTCGCCGGCCTGCGTGGCGACCGCGTCTCTGTCCATGGCGCCGACGAGCGCCCCGGCGATCGGGATCTCGCCGGCCAGATTGAGCGCGATCTTCGCAACGGCCTTTCCCGTAGTGGCAGCCAGACCCGATGGCGCCTCGGGATCCGGCGCCAGTTCTTTGCGCTTCTGTTGATAGACACGGTACCGCGGTTCGAACGACGGAAAGGTCTGCTGTTCAGCAAGCTGCTCGGCGATGCGGCCCATCGCGGCAGGGGGGCCCTCGACCGCTTCATCCACCGCCGCGGCGAGGGCATCCTTCTCCAGGGCCACGCGTTGAAACTCCTTGATCAGCCGGGTCTTGCCCACACCCTCCTGGCCCGACACAGTGAAGATGCGGCGGCGATTGGCGTCATTCATTTTCAGATCGAGGTTCTGGCGAAAGAGCGTGATCTGCTCGGTACGGCCGACAAAATCGGACTCCCGCCGTTCCTGGCTTCGGCGCCGGATGATGGGAAACCCGGCGTGCCGTCGGAGACGGTGGGTGGAGACAAGAAGCACCCACCCCGCCAGCAGGACCAGCACGAGTACGGGAACGGCCGTGCGCACGAGCAGCGCCCACACTTGAAGCTCGTGCACGAACCGCCAGGTCGGGTCGGCCTGCTTGGCGGCGACGCGGGCGAGACCGGCGCGCGCCGCCTCGCGTAGGAGGGGATTTGTTGCGTTCACTGCCACCTGGTAGCGGATCCGCGCCTCGTCGAGGGCGCCGGCGCCCTCACGTTCAAAGGCCTGTGCCAGCTGGACGATGGTCGCGTCCTGGGAGACGCGGCTGCCTAGGGTCTGCACGGTCTCGCGCGGGACATCCTGATTGAGCCAAAGCGGGAGCAGGAACGACGGGGCGATCAGGACGATCAGGGCGGCAATCGGGATCCCCCATCGCTTCCAGTCCTGCATTGGCCGCATCTCCCGAAGGCGGATAGACGTCGCCCGGAGTTGCACGATCGAGCGGACGACGTGGGAGGGTTTCCGGGGGCTCGCCTGCTTTTCCTACTGCTGGCGGGATGTGAGGGAGATCGTTGCCCTCTGCGGGTGGGGAGACAGGTCATCCTGCCCTTGGTGCTGAACCTGTTGCTGACTTTCCTTTCTTGTCAACGACAGGAGACTTCTGTGGGGAAGGGATGGCAGGGAATCTTTCGCCTCGGGTATCAGAAGTCGGCGCCCTCGTGCACCCATCTCGACCAGATTCGTGAGGTCACGCCCGGCGCCGAAGGCTGCGAGGAGTGCCTGGCCATGGGCGACACGTGGGTGCATCTGCGGATGTGCATGATCTGCGGGCACGTAGGCTGCTGCGACAATTCGAAGAACAAGCACGCGACCAAACACTTTCACGGCACGGGTCACCCGATCGTAAAGTCATTAGAGCGCGGCGAAGACTGGAAGTGGTGCTTCGCCGACAAGGTGATGATCTAGCGCGAGGGGGGGAGACGCTCATGCCAGTCAGCGAGGATCTTGCGGTTCAATACCATCAGCAGGACACGAACTACTACTGCGGCGGCGCCTGCGCGCAGATGGTTCTGGCGCAGATCGGCGCCGGGCTACTCGACCAGGACGACCTCTACGCCGACAATCACAGCCACAGCGTCGCCGAGGGTGGGTGGTACACGGCGCCTGACGGGTTGACGTGGACCATGAACGACCGCCGGCCCGCCAGCTTCTTCAACTCCTTCGTCCTCTTCGCGCTCTCCAACGAAGATCTCATTTCCCGCAAGATCTGCTGGACCATTCACCACTACCAGGTGGCACCGATCGCGATGGTGTTCGGGTCCGCGCAATGGATTGTGGTCCGCGGCTATGACGCCAGCGCCGCGCCCACGAACTACGCCGATAACTCATACACGATCACCGCCTTCAATGTGAACAACCCGTGGCCACCCGTCCCCAGCTCCCCACCGCCCCCGCACACGGTGGGCGACGTCTGCGGCTCCGGGGGAGACCGGGGCATCGCCGACGAGCACATCGCCTACGCCACCTGGCAGTCTGATTACATGACAGGGATCGGGGGCGGGTACTGGGCAGGGAAGTTCGTTGCGGTCTGCGATCCGGAGCCGCCGGCCGACCATCCCGGCCCGCAGAGGCGCCCAGAGCTGTTGTCGGGCGAGCGCCTTCTCGGGGCCGAGCAGGCCGCGAGGCGCGCGGTTGCCGGCTTGAAGGAGTACGGTCTCTACGAGCGGGACACGTGGAGAAAGGCCTTGCAGAACACCCGCCCGGGCGAGCCTGTCCTGGTCCAGCGGCTGGATCGCCTCGACAGCTTCTACTACATCGTGCCGATGCACGCTTCGCGGAAGCGCGTGCCGGTGCTGGCGAGCGTGGACGCGCGCTTCGGATATTACCGCGAGGCGGTCGCGCTGCGGAGCGGGACCCATCTGCTGCCGCATGTGAAGCGCGAGGTGTTACTTGAGCGCGTCGTGGGCCGCCGGTTTGAGCTCGAGGATCGGCTGGGATGGCTGACCGTGCGCAAGGAGGCATGGTGTCTCTATCCCACGCTCGTCTGGAGACCCTGCCGGGAATCGCTGTCGCCGTTCTACCCGTTCCACATGTTCACCGCCGGAGCTCACCGGCTCTACGTGCGGATCGATGGGGCGGTGTTCACTGCGCTGCACGTCGACGACCGCGGCATCTGATCTGGCGGAACGCCGGCCGTGGGGGAGGCGCATGGCTGAGGTGTCTCACGAGGAGGCCATCAGCCGCGCCCGCCGGGCGCTCAGCGTCGCCCCTTCTGCCGGCGCACAGGCATGGCGCGTGCGGCGACTCGATCGTCCCGGAGCCGCCTACTATCTGGTGGTCTTCGGGGACGAGCACGCCGCGACGGGCGTGGCCACGGTTGATGCCGTTCGGGGAGAGGTCGGCGTGTCGGCCCGCCTTCCCGGCCGTGGTCCACATCTGACCGTTGACGACCGCAGAGCCCTGGATCTGGCAGGCCTGGGGAGTGGCGCCCAACTCGAACTGGTCTGGCAACCGTGCCGCGCGTCGCGGTCGCCGCTGTACCCTTTGTGGCAGGTCCGTGCCGATAGCCTGACGATGTACGTCGACCAGCAGTCCAACGTATGGCGCGAGCTTGAACCAGCCGGGCCAGGCGGATAGATCTCGGACGTGACCTACCCTGGCACGCGCCGCCAGGCCCAGCAGAAGCCGGTCAGCGTGTCGGCCCCCGAGGTTTCGCCGATCCGCAGCAGCCGGCGCACAGCTCTGCGTGTTTCTGCCGGAGAGCGATGCAGACTCGCGACCAGGACGTGCCAGGGTTCGGCGGCCTGGCCCAGCCGGGCGGCTTCGAGATACGCACCGCTGATGCGCGTCGTGCGCGGCCGCGCCGCGTTCACCAGCAGGTCACGCACGGCCCGTGCGCTGCCTTCGACGGCCGCGGCGATCCCCGGCCAGAGCCAGAGCGCCAGGACGATCCCGATCAGCAAGTCATCTCCTGAAGGTGTGAGTCCTGGACCGCGTCCCGCCACATCTTGCGCGATCACCGGGAGTACTGTTGCTTGATCTTCCCGGCCTGTCAGGAGGGCGTCGATGGCGGTGAGGCCGCGCGACAGTGGCTGGAGCAGCGGTCCGGTGAGCGTCGTGGATGCGAGAAGAGGCGCGATGCTCTCCTCCGGGGCCGAGATCAGGATTTCGGCAGCGGCGACCTCGCGCGCCGCGAGCACGACGCCGGTCATGCTTGGGGGAGCGGGTGGGAGAGTCGGATCCCACGCCGCTGCCCCGGAGAGATCCACGGCGACGTCCCCGATATGCAACTCACCATCGGCGAGGTTCACGGCCGCGCCCGGCACGACGGGGTGCAGCGATCCCGATTCGCGCAGCGTGATGGTCACCGGGCCCCTGGCCAGGTCCGAGGAGGCCAGGGCGACGATGCGGCCATCGAGATCCAGGTAGGCACTGCGCGCAAAGACCGCGAGCACGGTGCCGCCGGCCGCCGTTTGGCGGAGATGCGCGAGTGGGGTGGGAAGGCTACTCGCGTGCAGCGTGACAGAGGGCGATGAAAGGATCACGCGCCGCCGCTGCCGAGGCTCGCCGCCCGCACGGCTTCAAGGATCGACTGGTACCCGGTGCACCGGCACAGGTGCCCCCCGAGCACCTCACGGATTTGCTCATCGGAGGGATTAGGCTGATCACGCAGCAGCGCATGGGCGCTCATCAGGAAGCCGGGTGTGCAGAATCCGCACTGTAGCGCATGGTGATCGCGAAACGCCTGCTGCAGCGGGGAGAGGGCATCGATCTGTCCCAGGGCCTCGACCGTGGTGATCTCGCTGCCGCCGGCCTGCACGGCGAACATCAGGCACGATCGCACCGGCTGGCCGTCCAGGAGCACGGTGCAGGCGCCGCAGACGCCATGCTCGCAGCCGAGATGAGTGCCCGTGAGCCCGACGTCTTCGCGCAGGAAGTCGGCAAGGGTGCGCCGGACCTCAACGGTGCGGGTCACCTCGATCCCGTTGACATGAAGATGCACGGTGGATTCGGTGACCGGCACAAGCGCACGCGTTGCGCCGGCCGCTGCGGGCGTGCGGCGGCGGGCGCGCCTGGCCGGCTTCGAGGTTCGCGGTGATTTCTGCGTTGGCTTCATGCCCGCATCCGCACCCGTCCGGCCGCCTGTGTCACCGCCCGCGCCGCAAGTACGCCCGCGACATGTCGGCGGTAGTCGGCGGATGCGTGGATGTCACCCTCGGGATCAAGTGCCGATGCGACGATGCGTTCGACCTCGGCGGTCGCCGCGTGGGTGATGCGCCTTCCGACGAGCGCCGATTCCGCGTCGCGCACCCGGACCGGGCCCGGACCGACTCCGATGAATGCGAGCCGAGCCTCGGCGCATCGGCGATCATCGCCGCAGTGGAGCAGCACCGCGACCCCCACGAGCGCGAAGTCGCCGTGCCTGCGTGCCACCTCGGTGAACGCCCACCCGGCATCCGGCGGTTGGGGCGGGAGGCGCACCTCGGTCAGCAGCTCATCGGGCTCGATGGTCGTGGTGAGGTAGCCGGTGAAAAAGCTCTCAGCGTCCACGATCCGTTCGCCGCGACCGCTCGCCAGCACGAACCGCGCGCCGAGGATCGCCGCGACCGCGGGGAGTTCCGCCGAGGGATCCGCGTGGGCCAGACTGCCGCCGACGGTTCCGCGATTGCGAATCTGCGGATGACCGATCCAGCGCAGCGCCTCGCGCAGCAGCGGCGCACGCGCTGCAATCACGGGATCCTGCTCGGCCGCGCGCTGGCGCGTCATCGCGCCGATCGCCAGCCCGCCGCGGGACGGTTTCACGAAGGCGAGATCAGGGATCCGGTTGAGGTCGATAATCACCGAAGGGCGTGCCACCCGCATGGCGAGCAACGGCACCAGACTCTGCCCCCCGGCCAGCAGTTTGCCGTCGGAGCCAAATCGGCGCAGGGCCTCGAGGGCTTCTTCCCGGCTTCCGGGCGCCAGATATTCGAAAGGCGCAGGCTTCACGCGGCTCCTCCCGCGCCGCCTGCTCGTCCTGCCACCGTTGTCACGGGGGTGCCGCGAACCAGTTCCAGCAGCCGGGCATGGGAGAGCGGCATCTGCGTGATTCGCGTGCCCAGCGCGTCGTCGATGGCCGAGGCGAACACCGCCGGCACTGGGATGACGCCGGCTTCTCCGGCGCCCTTCACCCCAAGAGGATTCAGCGGCGACGGCGTCTCGATGTGCCCGATCTCAATCACGGCCGGAACCTCTTCGATCGTCGGCAGCAGATAGTCCATGAACGTCTGCGTCAGCAACTGTCCATTCTCATCGTAGACCAGCTTCTCGTAGAACGCATTGCCGATCCCCTGCGCCACACCGCCTTTGATCTGTCCTTCGACAATCAGCGGGTTGATAATCCTGCCGCAGTCGTGCACGACGACATACTTCTCGACGCGCACCGCGCCCGTCCCCCGATCAATCTCGATGATCGCGGCGTGACAGCCCGCGGCGAACGCGCCGCGCGGCGGCGCGAAGTAGCGCGTGGCTTCCAGGCCTGGACCTTCCCACTCGGTCGGGATTGTACCGCGCAGCGGGTTGGCGGCTGCCGCGACCTCGCCCAGCGAAACCGCCCGAGCCGGCGATCCCCGGACAAACACCTTGCCTTCGGCGAGTTCCAGGTCGTCCGGCCGCGCCTCCAG
Organism: bacterium; assembly: GCA_041486265.1. Lineage (GTDB taxonomy): Bacteria > Sysuimicrobiota > Sysuimicrobiia > Sysuimicrobiales > Humicultoraceae > JBGPLF01. The sequence continues at coordinate 605 of JBGPLF010000018.1, read as the reverse complement.
CATTCCCGACGCGACCGCGAGCGCCTTTTCCCTCACGGCCCGGGCTGCCAGTGCGACCGCGCTGCCCGCGACGACCGCGGCGCGGCTCGCGAAGGTTCCCGTGCCCCAGCCGAACGCCCCGCTGTCGCCCGTGGTGATCGTGACGTCGCGGACGCCCACGCCCAGCGCATCGGCGACGATCTGCGCAAACGATGTATAATGACCCTGGCCCTGCGTTCCGACGCTGGTCGCGGCGTAGACTTTGCCCGTTGGCTCGACCGTGACCCGGCAACCTTCATAGGGGCCGATGCCGGTCCCTTCAACATACATTGCCATACCCAGGCCCACGGTCCGGTCCTCGCGCCGCGCCGCAGTCTGCCGCGCCGGCCAGTCCGCATACCCGATCATCTGCAGGGCTTTTTCGAACACCGCAGGATAGTTGCCGCTGTCGTAGATCAGCGGCGCATTGTCTTGGTAGATCACGCCGACGTCGTAGGGGAACTCGTCAGGCTGGATCAGGTTGCGGCGGCGGATCTCTGCGCGGTCGATCCCCAGTTCGCGCGCGACACGGTCCATGAGGCGCTCCATCACGAAGACGCCGTGCGGCCGACCCGCGCCGCGGTACG
>JBGPLF010000017.1:0-28854 GCA_041486265.1 bacterium | reverse complement strand
GCCGTGGATCCATGGCGTCGCGAAGTACATCGCCCAGCACGTTGAAGGACCACACCGCAAGGAAGATCGCGAGCGAGGGGAAGATCACGACGTGCGGGGCGGTACGGAGGTACTCCCGCCCTGCGCTGGCGATCGCGCCCCACTCAGGAGTGGGTGGGTTGACGCCCAGGCCCAGGAAGTCCAGCGTGGCCGCGCCGAGAATGGCGGCCCCCATCTCGAGGGTCGAGTAGGTCGTGATGGGCGCGACCATTTGGGGGAGGATGTGGCGCGTCAGCACCCGCGCGTCGGTCGATCCCAGTGCTCGCGCGGCCTCGACAAATGTTTCCCCCTTCAGGGTCAGCACCAGGCTTCGCACCAGACGGGCAAAGGTCGGGATCTGCCCGAAGCCGATGGCGATGAACAGGTTGGCGAATCCGGGGCCGAGGATAGCCACGACGGCGATCGCCCGCAAGATGAATGGAAACGCCATCATGATGTCCATCACGCGCATGATCGGGCTGTCCAGCCTCGGATAGAACCCGGCGGCCATCCCCAGCAAGCCGCCGGCCCCCATCCCCAGCGCGACGGAGAAGAGCCCGATGGCCAGCGAGATTCGGCCCCCATAGATAACGCGGCTGAGGATATCCCGTCCGACTTCATCCTGCCCGAACCAGTGCGCCGCCGACGGCGGCCGCAGCCGTTCCAGCAACGAGGTCTTGAGGGGACTGTACGGCGCGAGATGGGGCGCGGCGAGCGCCGCCGCGACATAGGAGGTGATCGCCACAGCCGCCAACCAGGCCGTCCGGTCGCGACCGAGCCGGAGCAGGACATCAGCCCAGTAGCCCCTCGAGACGCCGGCGACCGTATGAGACGCGGCATCGCTCATGCGCCTGGCGCGGGAGGCCGAGCGTGGGATCTCATCGCTCATGCGTAGCGTATCCGCGGATCGATGACGCCGTACGTCAGGTCGACGGTCAGGTTCATGCCGACCGTGATGAGCGCTTTGAGCAGCAGCACGCCTTGGATCATCGGCAGATCTTTGACTAAAATCGAAGCCACGACCAACCGGCCGATCCCCGGCCAGGCGAACACGGTCTCGACCACGACTGCGCCGGACAGCAGCCGTGCAAAGGCGATCCCGATGAGTGTGATCACCGGCAGCAGCGCCGGGCGCAGCGCGTGCCTGAAGACGACCCGCCATTCGACCACGCCTTTCGCACGCGCCGTCCGCACGTAGTCGGTCGTCAGGGTTTCGAGGATTGACGTACGCGTCATCCGCGCCACCTGGGCCAGCATGTCGAATCCTACGGCCAGGGCCGGCAAGATCAGGTAGCGCACACCTGCAATCGACGTAAAGTTCGGCCCGCGGCCGGCCATCGGGAACCAACCGAACCGGAAAGCCAGCACATAAAGGAGCATGAGCGAGATGAAAAATCCCGGGAATGACACGCCGAAAACCGCCAGGCTCAAGATCGCCCGATCCAGCAGCGATCCCCTGAATCGCGCCCCGGCCATGCCCAGCAGAATTCCGACCGCGACCGACCAGGCGACCGCGGCCAGCGTGAGGACCAGCGTGTTCGGAAAGGCCCGCCGCAGTTCCCTGGCCACGGCCGTGCCGGTCACGACCGAGTCGCCGAAGTCACCGTGGAGCAGCCGTACCAGATAACGCGCGTACTGCGTTGTGATGGGTTGATCGAGCCCCAGCTTCACGCGGATCTGCTGCACGACATCCTGCGAGGCGTTTTCGCCGGCAATGAATGTCGCGGCGTCGCCGGGGATGAGGTGCAACAAGAGAAAGACCAGCGTCACAGCGCCGAGCACCACAGGGGGAATCAGCACGACGCGCCGCAGGGTGTACGGGAGCATCGTGGCCACAATCTACTGGCGGCGAACGCTCCAGACGCCGAGCAGCTTGCCCATGCCGGAATTGAGCCAGGTCGTCCCGACAAATCCTCGCAACGTGCGGCTGTTGACGATGTTGAGCTCCTGGGTCCAGTAGACGGGAATGAAGAGCGACTCGTCGACCACGGCAATTTTCTGGATCTCGTGTGCGGCATCCAGGGCCTTCTGCTCGTCGGGGCTCGACAGGAACGTTTCGAGCAATTGATCGGTGTGCGCATCCCTCCGGCCAAAGCGGTTGGTGCCCGGAAAGTTGCTCGACAGCAGATAGGCGGTCAGGGTGTCCGGGGTGGCATCGTTGTTTCCAAACTCGATCTCGACCTCTCCGGCCCGACGCATCGGGTAGAGGCGCCCGCGCTCGAGGAGCTGGATGTCGACGCCGATCCCGATCTCGACTAGGTTGTCCTTCACGACGACGGCGGGTTCGCGATACTGTGGCAGGGCCATGAGCTTGATCCCGTTGAGGACGACGCCGCCCTTCTCACGGAAGCCCTGGGCGTTCAGCCGCCACCCTCCCTCCTCCAGCGTCTGCTTCGCCCTCTGCGGATCGTAGCGGGGGACGAGCGGCCCGATTCCCTTCCAGTACCCGTAGGAGATCGGATGCAGCATGCTGAACGCCTGCGTCCCGACCGGCGCATAGAGCGTCTCGGCGATCGTCTTGGCATCGACGGCGTGCGCGATGGCCCGGCGGACCGCACGATCCTTCATGTGGGGAAGGCTGATGTTGACGGTCACGGCCCGGGTATCGGTGACGGGCCGCAGGGTGATATCCACTTTGCCCTGCAGCTCGGTGGAGCGATAGAGGATGTTGGGGATCGTATTGTGCGTGATGAGGTCGATCTCGCCGCGTTCGATGATCAGCTGACGGGTGGCCAGCTCGGGGATCACGCGCCAGACCAGCCGCTTGATCCGCGCCGGCCCGCGGTTGCCGTAGAACGCCGGTCCCCACCGGTACTTGTCGAAGCGCTCATAGACAATCTGCTCATTGAAGGCGCGCTCGACGAGCTTGAAGGGCCCGGTCCCGTCCACGACCGTCCGGCCGAACTCCCTGCCGTACTTCTCGATCGCCTGGCGGTTCACGATCGAGGCGCCGGTATGGGACATATTCTCGAGGAACAGCCGGTTGGGTTTGGTCAGGTGGACGACAACGGTGTAGTCGTCCGGCGCGTCGATGCGATCGACGAACGCGACAAGGTCCCTCCAGGGCGAGGCGTTCTCTTTCTTGCCCAGGCGCTCGAGTGAGTACTTCACGTCGGCAGACGTCAACGTCTTGCCGCTGTGAAACTCGACATCGGTGCGCAGCCTGAACGTGTAGGCGCGCCCGTCTGCGCTTGCCGTCCACGATGTGGCCAGGAGGGGTACGAGGTTCCCGTTGTTGTTCTTGGCCAGGAGCGTGTCGAACATGAGGTGCCCCTGGATGTACACGGAGGTGCCCTCGACCATCGTCGGGTCGAGACCCTCGGGATCGGAGCGATCGGCATAGATCAGGACGCCGTCGGTAAAGATCGCCTGGTCGGGAGCGCCGAGCGACGTCAGGGGTGAGACGACCAGCGCCGCAAGCCCCGCCAGGCAGGACAGCGCGACGATCCATTTGATGAGCATGCGCGACTCCGCCCTTCCAGGCCTGTAACCGTCTCCTGGACGCGGTTTCACTCTTTCACTCGCCGAGGAGGAGCGCGACCAGCACAAGATAGGTCTGCCGCAGTCCCTGAGGCAGGACGCTGATATCGAGCACCTCATCGGTGGTGTGGGCATCCTCGCCCTTCGCGATGCCGATGCACACCGCCGCCGCCCCATGGCTGAGCGGCACGTTCGCGTCGGTGCTCGAGGCCCTCCACGTTGCGGGAATTCCCACGACGGCCGCAGCCTCATCAACCAGGGTGATGAGCCGGTGCCCGGGAGACAGCCTCCCACCGGTCCGGTCACCCACGACCTCGACCGCCGGTGTCACGTCCGATGCCTCAGCCACAGCGGTCACGAGACCCCGGGCCGCACGCTCGAGCGCCGCCAGGGCCTCGGGATCTTCGGACCGGAGGTCCAGGATGAGGGTCGCCTCGGGCGCAATCGTGTTCACGGTACGGCCGCCCTGAATGACGCCGACGTTGTAGGTGGTCTTGGGATCGGTCGGGACCTTGATCTGCGCGATCTGATCGATCAATCGCCCGAGAGCGTGAATTGCACTGGGGCGGCCGAAGTCGCTCCAGCTGTGTCCGCCCTCGGTGCGATATGAGACGGAGAGCCGGCGGGAACTGACGCCGGCGCTGGCCGGGCGATTGAAGATCCCCCCCTCCAGGATCACCCAGGCGTCTGCCCGGCTGCCGAACTGTTCCCACACGGCTTTGGCGCCGCGGAGGTTCCCCAGGCCTTCTTCTCCGACATTCGCGGCGAGCACGAGCGTGCCGCGGCCGGGCAGGTCCTTGAGGGTCCGGCCGAGCCAGAGCATCGCTGCGAGGGCCATGCTGTTGTCGCCGATCCCAGGGCCGTGGAGAAGATGCCCATCGCGACGCACCGTGATCGGAGTCTCAGGTCCGAACACGGTATCCAGATGCGCCATGAGGACGACGGCCGGCCGGCCCGGTGTGCCGGGCAATTCGCAGATGACGTCGCCTTCGGCGTCCATCCGCGTCGGTTGCAGGTCCAGCGCCTGCATCCTGCGGGCCACGTGCTCGGCGCGCCTGGCCTCTTGAAATGGGGGCGCGGGAACTTCGCAGATCGCCACGGCTTCGTCGATGACATCGGCAACGCTCGCCTCAAGCGCCCGCCAGAGATGGCTGATGTCGGGCGCCGACGCGAGATCCGTCACGGTGCGCACACGTATGTCTCCCTTCTGTCGGATATCCCTGGACTATTACCGCGGGGCGGGGGCGTTCGCCTCCCGGTGGAGGAGCCTGCACTCTCAAGCGGAACCCTTTCTGAGCCTCAACATCCACCGGCCGTCACTGGCCGGCCGCCAGGTTGGGAGGTCTGTGTGGACATCAAGCGGATCGACAGTACGATGGCCCATCCTGCCCTTCGAGCAGAGTATTTCGGCGGGCAGGTACGCATGCAGGAACTCTACCGGCCGGACCGCGACGGCGAGGAATCGGAGTTGACGGCCGTGTTCTTCGACACCGGTGCGCGCACCACGCCGCACACGCATGAGAGCGCACAGGTACTGCAGGTGATCTCAGGCCGGTGCCAGGTGGTGATCGAGGAGGAACGGCGGATCGTCGAGCCCGGCGACTTCGTCATCGTCCCCCGCGGCGTCTGGCACTGGCACGGCGCGACGCGCGAGGGCCCGATGTGTCATATCTCGATCAAATTGCCCGGGCGGACCAACTGGAGCGTGCCGCGACGCGATTGGGCGGCGGGCTAGGCGGGCTCCCCTGGCTCCTTCTGCGGGCCTCTCAGGGCAGGATCTCGCGCACGGGGATGGGTCGACCCGTGGCCGCCAGCGGTGTGAGCTCAACTTCGATGTCCATCCGTTGATGGATCCGGTAGCCGGCGGATCCGTCGGCGCGAAGGTGAGGATCCCGATAGACGTCAACGATGCGGGCGCCGACATCCACGACCCAGTACTCCTGGATGCCGGCAGCGGCGTACATCGGCCCCTTGCGGTGCCGATCGAAGTCACCCGTGGTATCGGCCACTTCGACCACCAGATCCGCCACTGCAGGATGCTCGCGGGCGAAGTCGCGGGGGTTGCCGCGGACGACCGCCACATCTGGCTCAGGCTCGGAGTCGGTTGACAGTGCCAGGGGACCCTGGACGCGGCAGTGGTATCCCTCCCCGAACGCTTCTCGGAGCGTTTCAGCAACCAGGCTGATCGCGGTCATATGCGGAGGCCCCTGCGGCGCCATCTCAACGATCTCTCCCTCGATGAGCTGGACGCGGTCGTCCTCGCCCAGCACGCCGTGGCGCACGAGGGCGTCGTACTGCTCGCGAGTCCATCGCTTGATTTGCACGCCCACAGAACCCACCTCGCCTGCGCCCATTCTAGCATGGGCGCTGTATCTCACACGGGAATCTCACGGGCGGCAAAAAGCTGAAAGATCACGGCCGAGACCTGCGGCAGCAGCACCGACGCCTCATTGTCCTGATAGAACCGCAGGTCGGTGCAGCCCTTGCTCATCATTGAAACGACATAGCGTCGACTGGACGCCTGCACCAACCCGACGTCATTGCGGGTGCCCCGAATCGCCCCGCTCTTTGAGGCGACGGTCACCGCCGGCGCCTTGCCGGTCTCGAGATAGCCGTCGTACTCTGGTAGCCGCCGTGAGATGTGATCGGTGAAATGCTGCCGGCCCAGGATCCCGAGCATGTCGGCGCAGACCTGTGGCGTCAGGATCGCGTCGGTGGCGATAAACGCCATCAGCCGCCCGAGATCACGTGGGGTAGAACGATTCATCGGCGCGCCCTGCGGCGCCTTGAACAGTTTGAACTCGACACGCGTCCCGGTGAGTCCCAGACGCGCCATGTGCTCGTTCACGGAGTCGACCCCCACGAGGTCAATCAACAGGTTGGTCGCGGTGTTGTCGCTCACGACGATCATCAACGTGACCAGGTCTCGCACGGGCAGCGTCACGCCTGGCGTGAGATCTTTGAGAATACCCGAGCCGGGCACGACATCGTCGGCCCGCATCACGACCGGATCTGAGAGCCGGAAGCGGCCTTCGCCGGCCTGCCGGAACACCTCGCAGAGAATTGGCACCTTGATCGTTGATGCCGCCGGAAACGACTCATCGGCATTCCACTCGATCGTCTCACCGGTATCGAGTGACTGTGCCCAGACGCCGACGATCCCGCTGAAACCGCCGGCCAGGGTCCGGATCTCATCCAATGCAGACATGCCTCTCCTCCAATCGACGGCCATGGTATTCGCGCACCGGGTGCAGGCGACCCGGGCTCAAGCATCGGGCGCTAGGTGCGTAGCCTTGGATCCAGGAAGTCCCGCAGCCAGTCCCCACACAGGTTCAGGCTGAGCACGACGACCATGATGGCCAGGCCGGGGAATGTTGCCATCCACCAGGCGTTGCGCAGGTACGCCCGCGCCTCGCTGAGCATGGCTCCCCACTCGGGGGCCGGCGGCTGCGCGCCGAGCCCCAGGTAACTCAACCCGGCGGCAACAAGCAGTGAGATCCCCATGCCGGCAGTCGCCAGCACAATGATGGGCGGGATCATGTTGGGCAGCACATGTCGCAGGAGGATGCGTAGGTCGGCGGCACCCTGCGCCCTCGCCGCATCAAGGTAGTCCATGCTCCGAAGCGCAAGCGTCACACCGCGCGCCGTACGCGCATAAACGGGTACGCCTGAGATGCCCACCGCGATCATCGCGTTGGTGAGGCTCGGGCCCAGCATCGCCAGGATGGCCAGCGCCAGCAGAATCTGTGGAAAGGCCAGCAGGACATCCATCAGCGCCATAATAGCGCCCTCGATGCGCCCCCCGTAGTAGCCGGCCAGCAACCCAAAGATCGTGCCGAACAACAGCGAGATGCCGACCGTCACGAAACCGATCTGAAGGGAGATGCGCGTGCCGTAGACAACCCGGCTGGCGATGTCGCGCCCCAGCTCATCGGTTCCAAAGAGGAACTGCCGCGATGGGGGGTGCAGCGTCCCCCCGGGAATGAGGATGAAGGGATCGTAGGGCGCCACATACGGCGCGGCCGCCGCCAGGACCACGAGCGCAACGAGGACCATGGCGGCGCCCGCCACGACCGGCCGGCGGCGCAGCCGGCGCCACATAAGGACGACTGCGCTTCGCTGGGGGATCGCGCTGCTCACTGGTAGCGAATCCGCGGATCGAGGAACCCGTACATCAGATCAACGCTCAGGTTGACGAACACGTACATCACCGCCACAACGAGCACGACGCCCTGTACCATCGGGAAATCGCGGGCCAGGATGGCGCTGACGGCCAGGCGGCCGAGACCGGGCCTCGCAAAGACCGACTCCACGATCACCGCCCCGGCCAGCAGCCCGCCGAACTGCAACCCGACGATCGTGAGGACCGGAATCAGCGCATTTCGCACCGCGTGCCGGTAAATGACCAGCCGCTCGACGAGCCCTTTGGAGCGCGCCGTCCTGATGTACTCCTGGCGCAGCACCTCCAGGACGCTGGAGCGCGTGATCCTCGCCAGGACCGCCGCGGCCGGCGCCGCCAGGGCGACTGCGGGGAGGATCAGCGCGCGGATCCCCTCCGACTCAGTGATAGGCAGCCATCCGAGCTTCAGCGAGAAGAACAGGATGAGCAGCAGCCCGGACCAGAACGTCGGCATCGAGAGACCGAGCAGCGCAAACGCCATCGCGGCGGAGTCCACCGCCACGTGTTTGGTGGTCGCGGCGATCACACCGATCGGCACGCCCACACTGATCGCCAGCAGCATCGCCGCCAGGGTCAGCCCGATGGTCGAGGGAAACCGATCGGAGATCTCGGCCGTCACGGCGCGGCGGCTCCTGATGGAGGTGCCCAGGTCGCCGCGGGCCGCCCGCTCGACGAACCTGACATACTGCATGACCAACGGCTGGTCGAGGCCGAGGTCGCGCCGCAGCCGCGTCACATCGGTCTTCGAGGCGAATTCGCCCAGCATGATCGCCACGGGATCGCCGGGGGTGAGGTGGAGCATTAGAAAGGCTGCCAGGGTCACGCCGAAGACAGTGGGGACGAGCAGCACGAAGCGGCGTGCCAGATACGCCTGCATGCTGCCCGTCCCCTGAACTTACCGGAGGGAAGCGTCGTTGACGACGACGAACCCGTCCGGGTGCAACTTGGCGCCCTGCACGCTCGGCTGAATGAACACGTAGTTCGTATTGGTCCACAGCGGGACCCACAGCGCCTTGTCCACGATGTACTTCTGGATGTCGCGATAAATCGCCAGCCGTTTTTGCTGATCGACCTCAGTGCGCGACGCTTCGATCATTTTGTCCAGCGCCGGGTCCTTGTAATGGCTGAACGCCAGCCCGGTCCCGATGTTCGACGAATGGAACCAGAGCTGCACGATGTCCGGCGAGGTATACGTGTAGCCCATGAACCCGCCCTGCTGTTCACCGGCCCGGAACTTCGCCAGGAGGGTCCCAAACTCGAAGGTCTGGATGTCCATCTGGATGCCGTAGGCGCGCAACTGCGCCTGGACAATCTGCGCGGATCTCCGCCACGTATCGATGGGCGCAATGAAGATGGTGAACGCGAATGGCTTCCCGTCCTTCTGGAGAACGCCGCCCTCACCCGGCCGCCAGCCGGCCTCGGCCAGGAGCTTCTTTGCCTGGGCCGGATCGTACCCCGGCGCGTAACTCGTAATGCCGTCCCAGTAGCCCCAGATCGACGGCGGCAGCGGCCCGTAAGCCTCTTCGCCCAGCCCTTCCAGCGCAATCGCCAGCACGCTCTTCTTCTCGATGGCGTAGTTGAGTGCCCGGCGTACGCGGAGGTCGCTGAACGGCTCCCTGGTCACGTTGAACTCCAAGAACAGCCCGACACCCTTGCGCAGAAATGTGGAGAGCTGATACTTCCCGGTGGCCTGGAGGCGCTTCACGTCCGTCGGCGGCGCCGTCAGGATCGAGAGCTCGCCCCGCTCGAATGCGGCCACTTGTGAGGCATCCTCCGGCACGATCCGCAGCACTAGCCGCTCTGCGTAGGGCGGACCTGCGTGGACGTAGCTGGGTCCCCACTGGTAGTCAGGGTTGCGTGCGAAGATGATCCGGTCGGCGCTGCGCCATTCCTGGAACTTGAACGGACCGGTCCCAACCGGGCTGCGGCCGAACCGGTCGCCGAGTTGCTGTACGGCCTGCGGGCTGACAATCATAGCCCGCGGATCGGTCAGGTTGTCGAGGAACGGCGAGAACGGTTCCTTCAATTTGAGGACCACCGCGAGCTCGCCGGTTACCTGAACCGAAGCCACCGGACCAAACAGCGCGCCAGCGATAGGGGACTTGGTCTCGGGCGCCACCGCGCGCTCGATGCTGACCTTGACCGCCTGCGCGTTGAACCGCGTCCCGTCGTGGAACTTCACATTGTCCTTTAACTGGAAGGTCCAGGTGAGGCCGTCCCGCGAGACGCTCCAGGACTTGGCCAGACCTGCAGTGTAGTTGCCCTTGAGGTCCTTCGTCACGAGAGTGTCGCCCAGGTACCGCATCAGCGTGCCAGTGACCGCCGCGCTGGTCTTCTGAGCGTCCAGCGTATCGGGCTCCTGGCCGGAGACCAACACCAGTTCTCCGCCGACCCTGGGTTGAGCATAGAGGCGTGGCAAGGGAAACAGAACCAGCAGCGCTACGCCGAGCAGCACGATTCGAGCAAGCCGTCGCCAAGCAACCATCGTCGATCCCTCCTGTGACCAGCGCACGTCTACCATGCCAATTCTGCGCAGGCCGCGCCAAACCCCTGCCGCCTGCGACGCAGGTGTGTCAGGGATGGAGGAAGAAAGACGACGCCTGGGGCCTTTTCCCAACGTACGGGTCTGCCAGAAAAAGGAGGGAGTCATGATGCGAGGGCGATATCTCGTGGCGGTCGTCCTGCTCGCGATTGCCGTGCTGCTGCCTACCTGGGCAGGCGGTGCTCCGGTGCCCAGCCGGGTGCCGGCCAACGTGCTGGTGATCGGCACAATCATTTCCGACTCCAACAGTCTGGACCCCGCCCAGGCCTTCGAGTTTGGCTCCACCTGGGTTGACCTTCAAGTCTACGACACGCTGGTGGACTTCAGCCGAGACTTCACGCGCGCCGTCCCGAGGCTGGCAGACTCCTGGACAGTCTCACAGGACGGCAGGACGTACACGTTCAAGCTGCGGGCCGGCGCGAAGTTCCACAGCGGCGCCGCGGTGGACGCCAAGGCGGTGGAGTTCTCGCTGCGGCGGGCCCACACGCTGAAGCTCCCTCCGTCGTTCATCCTGACCGACTTCATCAAGAATCCCGAGGACATCGTGGCCATCAGCGCCAACCAGGTTCGCATCACCTTCAATCAGTCGATGCCAGAGGTTCTAATGGCCTCGGTCGTCGCGAACCCGGTCGCCTCAGTCGTCGACCCCGCGGTGGTCAAGAAGAACGCCGCCTCCGACGATCCAATGGCTAATCGGTGGCTCTCCGATCACGACGCCGGATCGGGACCGTTCAAGCTCATCGGCTGGAGCCGGAACATCAAGATCGAACTGCAGGCCTTCGACGACTACTGGCGTGGCCGCCCGAAGATGGGCCGGATCTTCATCCAGGAGATGCCGGAGCCGACGGCCGAGTCGCTGGCGCTGCAGCGCGGCGACATTGACATTGCGATGCGGCTGCTGCCCGGCCAGATCAAGGAACTCACCGGGCAAACCGGGTTTGTCACAAAGAGCTCCCCGACCTTCTCCCTTCGGTACGTGGGGATGAACGTGGGGTACCCGCCGTTTGCAAACAAGAACGTGCGCAACGCAGTGAAGTGGGCGATCGATTACGACGCGATCAAGCGGATCTGGGAGGACACCATCGACGTCGGGCAGACCATCGTGCCCGCCCGCATGTTTGGGTATCTCCCCGAAACCCCGTACAAGAAGGACATCAACCGGGCCAGGCAGTTGATGCAGGAGGGCGGGCAGGCACGCGGCTTCACGGCTGAACTCCTGGTGCCCCTCGATCCACCCCTGCCGGACGTGGCCGCCAAGCTCAAAGAAGATCTGGGTCAGATCGGCATCAACGTCGATGTCCGGGTGGTCCGCAATGCCGATTTGAACACAGTCTACCGCGCGCAGCGCCATCAGATGGTGATCGCCCGGTGGGGCGCCGACTATCCCGACCCCGACAACCTGGCCAAGGCATTCGCCGACTTCGACTCGCGAGTCCTGGCCTGGCGCAACCAGTGGGATCATCCTGTGAAGAAGACGGTCCAGCAGGCAGTCGCGGAGTTGGACAGGACGAAGCGCGATGCCATGTACAAGGAGATCCAGAGGACCGTGCTCGACGAGGGCCCCTACGCCGTCTTCGCGTACCCGCTGCGGCAGTACGTCATGCGCGCCAACGTGAAGAACTTCGATCCCTCGCCATTGTACGAGACCTACGAGCTCTTCAACGCTGTGAAGGAGTGACCTGACCGGGGGGCGGCCGGAGCCGTCCCCCCTTCCCCATGTGGGCGTACCTGGTCCGGCGGCTCATCCTCGCATCCCTGGCGATCTTCGGTGTTTTGATCATCACGTTCTTCCTGTCGCACGTCATCCCCGGAGATCCTGTCGCCGCCATCCTCGGGCAGCAGGCGCGCCAGGAAGTAATCGATGCGATGCGGCACAAGCTGGGGTTCGACCGCCCGATCTACGAACAGTTCGTGATCTACCTGGACCGGCTCGCGCACGGTGATCTGGGTGATTCGATCGCCACCCACCGTCCGGTGCTACAGGATCTGAAGGAATTCTTCCCGGCGACGATCGAACTGGCGACGACCGCGATCCTGATCGGCGCGGCCACCGGGCTCGTGGTGGGCATCATCTCCGCGGTCGCCCGGGGGACCTGGCTCGACCACGCCACCCGGTTCTTCTCGTTGATCGGGCTGTCGATGCCCGTCTTCTGGCTGGGACTCATCGTGCTGCTGATCTTCTACTTCTGGCTGGGGCTGTTCCCGGGCCAGGGCCAACTCGACATCTTCATCTCCCGCCCGCCCCGGGTGACGGGCCTGATCATCGCGGATTCTCTGATTGCCGGAGATACCGCGGCGCTCATGAATGCTCTCGGCCACCTGATCCTGCCGGCGATGGTGCTCGGCTCGCACGCGCTGGTCGGGATCGCACGCATCACGCGGGCCAGCATGCTGGAGGTGCTCGGTCAGGACTACGTCAAGGTCGCGCGCTCGAAAGGCCTGACCGAGCGGACCGTCATCTTCAGGCACGCGCTGAAGAATGCGCTGCTCCCCATCATCACCGTCATCGGGATCTACTACGGCGGGCTGCTGGAAGGCGCGGTGCTCACCGAGACGGTCTTCGCCTGGCCGGGGCTCGGCCGCTACGCGACCAGCGCCATCCTCTCTCAGGACTTCGCGGCGATCATGGGCGTGACCGTGCTCATCGCCATGGTCTTCTCGCTGGCGAACCTGTTCGTGGATTTGGCCTATGGCTTCCTCAACCCCAAGATCCGCTTCGAATAGCCCCACCGGCGCCGCGCGCTCGGGCGGCGAGATCGCGCGCGCGGAGCGGGCCCGCACCTGGCGGCTAGTCTGGCGCACGCTGCGCAATCCGCTCTCGCTCGCCGGGCTCACGCTGATCGGCCTGCTCATCGTGATCGCGTTCATCGCGCCGGCGGTGGCCCCCTACGATCCCCTGAAGACCGATACCCTTTCACGGCTGCGGGCACCGAGCGCGGAACACGCGTTTGGCACCGACCAGTTGGGACGCGACATTCTGAGCAGGGTCCTGTATGGGGCGCGGATCTCGCTGCGCATCGCCCTCCTGACCGCGTCCATCGCCCTGGCGATCGGCGCGCCGCTTGGGATCGTCTCCGGGTACTTCCGCGGCCGGATGGACGACCTGCTGATGCGAATCACTGACATGTTCATGGCGTTTCCCCGACTCATTCTGGCCATGGCCATCGCCGCGGCGCTCCGGCCCACGCTGGAGAACGTCGTGATCGCGATCTCGCTGGCCGCCTGGCCGGCGTATGCCAGGCTGGCCCGCAGCGTCACCCTCGGGATCCGCGAGGAGAACTACATCGAGGCCGCCCGGGCGCTGGGCACCAGCACCGGCCGCATCCTCTTTCGTCATATCCTGCCTGGGGTGATCAGCCCCGTGACCATCCAGGTGAGCCTGGACATGGGCGGGATCCTCCTGACCGCGGCCGGACTCGGTTTCATCGGCTTCGGCGCGCAGCCGCCCACCCCTGAGTGGGGATTGATGATCTCCGAAGGCCGCAACTACATCCCCGGCCAGTGGTGGGTGTCGACGTTCCCGGGCCTAGCGATCTCACTGGTAGTGCTCGGATTCAACCTGCTCGGCGATGGGATCCGCGACATCCTCGATCCCCGCCTGCGCGGCTCCGGACGGTGACGCGTATGCATATCCTCATTGTCAATCAGCAAGAAGTTTCGGCGCTGCTGCCGATGGACGAGTGCATGGACGTGATGGCCCAGGCGCTGGCCGCGCTGGCACGCAGCGAGGCGGTCCTGCCGCTGCGGTCGATCATGTGGCTGCCCCAGAAGGTGGGCGCGCTGGGGATGATGCCGGCCTATCTGAAGGACGCCAACGTGCTGGGCCTCAAGGTGATCAGCGTCTTCCCCGGAAACCATGGGACCGAATTCGACGCGCACCAGGGCGCGGTGATGCTGTTTGAGGCGAAGAACGGCCGGCCGCTGGCCATCATCGACGCCACCGAGATCACGGCGATCCGCACCGCAGCGACAAGCGGCGTCGCGACCAAGCTGCTGGCGCGCGATGACGCGGGCAATCTCGCGATCCTCGGATCCGGGACGCAGGCATCGAAGCATCTTGAAGCCATGTTGCTCGCGCGTCCGATCCGCCGGGTGCGCGTCTGGAGCCGCAATCCCGAGAACGCTGCACGGTTTGCCGAGCGCGAGTCGCGCCGGCGCGGCGTCACCGTCGAGGCAATGCCGGCGGCGGAGCAGGCGGTGCGTGGAGCGGAACTGATCTGCACTACGACCGCATCGCCGGAGCCGGTGCTGCGCGGCGAGTGGATCGCACGCGGGACCCATATCAACGCCGTGGGATCGAGCGTGCCCTTCGCGCGTGAACTCGACACCGCGGCCATTGTGAACTCGCGCCTGTTCGTCGACCGCCGCGAGTCTACGATCCACGAGGCCGGGGATTTCTTGTTTCCGAAGAAGGAAGGTGCGATCGGGGATGAGCACATCCAGGGCGAGATCGGTGAACTCCTGATCGGACGGGTCAGCGGCCGACGCTCATCCGAAGAGGTCACCCTCTTCAAGTCGCTGGGGCTGGCCATTGAGGACCTGGCCTCGGCGCATCACATCTATGTAAAGGCGACGGAGAAAGGCATGGGCACACGCGTGGAACTCGGCGGAAGCCGCCACGCGGGCGGGTGAGACGGAGGGCAACGCTCGCGAAGGACACGGTGCCGCCGGCGGGATGAGGCGCCTGGCCGCAGCGAAGCAGGCGTCCCTGGCACGGCCTATCGCGTGGTTACTGCCGTCCGTGCCGGGTTCCGGTCGGCGTGTGCACGGTCCGGTGCGGCCCGTCGATCGAGAGTTTGCCTGCCGAGTAGCCACCGTCCACGTAGATCGCCTGGCCGGTGATGAACCGGGCGTGATCCGACGCGAGGAACAACACCATGTCGGCGATCTCCTGAGGGTCGGCGAGCCGGCCCAGGGGAATCTCCTTGAGGTGCCGGTCCCGATACTCATCGGTCGGGTAGGCATTTGAGATGTTCCTGATGTCGGTCAACCCCGGGGCGACAACATTCGTGGTGATCCCGTAACGACCGAGCTCCAGGGCGAGCACCTTGGTAAAGTGCACGGCGCCGGCCTTGGAGGCGCAGTGCGCCGCGGCCCTGACGCGTGCGATCGCCCCGGCCCCCGAGCCGATGTTGATAATGCGGCCGCCCCGCCCCTGGTTGATCATCAGGCGCCCAGCGGCACGACAGGTCAAGAACACTGCGCGGAGCTGAGTATCGACCTGGAAGTCCCACTCGTCGTCGGTCATCTCAACGACGGTCTTGTGCACGCCGACGCCGGCGCAGTTCACCAGGATATCTACGCCGCCGTAGGCGTGAACCGTCTCATCAAACACACGCTCTACCGAGGCGCTGTCCCTGACGTCGGTCTTTGCAAACATGACTGTACCGCCCTCAGCGCGCAGACCCTGAGCGACCTGCTGCCCCCACTCCTCATTCACGTCCGCAATCACCCCGCTGGCGCCATGCCTGACGAATGACTGCAGGATCACCCGGCAGATCCCCGAGGCCGCCCCTGTCACGATCGCCGTCTTTCCCGCAAACGAGCCCTCCACCTGAACACCTCCTAATCGCGCGTCGCGCGTACAGCCCTTCATCGAGCTATCCGTGCATTTCCTTTCGATGTCGCGTTCTCCCTTTTTCAAGGAGGCGGCGTGTGCTCCGCGAACACAACGGCGTAACACGTGCTGCATGGAGGATGGCCAGAATGGCACCTGCCTCGGATCCCATGATGATCCGCGATCATCTCGGCGCTCGCTAAACGGCGCTGCGGAACGCAGGGCTCTGGCAACTCCAAGGAGAATCGCACAGTATGACGACACGCAGACTGAGAGTAGGAATGCTTGGGGCAGGGGCGTGGGCGCATCATGCGCACATCCCCGGGTGGCAGCGGGATCCGCGATGCGAGGTCGTGACCGTCTGTGACGTCGACCGAACAAAGGCCGAGGAAGCGGCCAGGAAGTTCAGTATCGCAGAAGCGACGCACGACTGGCAGGCCACGGTATCGCGATCCGATGTGGACGTGATCGATATCGCGACGCCGTCGCACACGCACCACGAACTGGCCGTCGCAGCCCTGGAGGCCGGCAAGCACGTGCTGTGCGAAAAGCCCGTCGCCTACGACTTCCGCGACACCGACCGGGCGGCGGCTCTGGCGAAGCGCAAAGGCGTGCTGACGAAGCTCGGGTTCACCTTCCGCTACAGTCCCGGCGTCCGATACGCTCGATCGCTGATCGACGAGGGCTTCGTCGGCGAGCCGTTCATCTTCAACGGGTATGAACAAAACTCGCAGTGGCTCGACCCCAAGGTCCCGCTCCGCCAGGTGAACCCC
This sequence comes from bacterium, assembly GCA_041486265.1. Lineage (GTDB taxonomy): Bacteria > Sysuimicrobiota > Sysuimicrobiia > Sysuimicrobiales > Humicultoraceae > JBGPLF01. Next base: position 12,304 of record JBGPLF010000017.1, on the reverse strand, counting down.
ACGGCCGACCAGTCGGTCCTCCACACGCAGTCGCTGGAGGGCTACGGCGCGCCGATCATCGACATCGGGATGTGGTGGGTCGGAGCAGGCTATGCGCGATGCGTCGGCACGATGCGCAACTTCATCCCCGAACGCATGGTACGGGCCACCGGCCGGACGATGCGTATGAACATCGACGACGGTGACATCCACCTGGTCGAGTACGCCAACGGCGCCCTAGGGTCGATCCAGACGTCGTTCGTGACCCTCGGCAACTACCCGGGTACCGAGGCGCGCTTCTACGGCAGCAAGGGCGCGATCCACTGCCGGCTGGTTGAGGAGTTCGGCGTGGCCGAGACGATCAAGGTGGCGACGCCCGGTGCCGTGGAGTTCAAGCAACTCGAGATCCCGCAGCGCTTCTACCCGGCCGGCGGGCATCCGCGCGAGTCGTGGCGTTCACTTTTCTACGCGAATCTGGTGAAGGACTTCATTGACGAGATCCTTGACGGTGGGGGCCGCAACCAGGGCAACTTCGAGGACGGCGCCCGGGTCCAGGAAGTGATCAACGCCGTCGAGCGGTCGTTCCACGAGCGCCGCTGGGTCGATCTGCCCCTCGAACGCTAGGCGTGCAGGCGCGGGAACATCAGGCATGACACCTCAAGCGCCCGAAACGCGCGCCCCGGTCCTGGCGGCCGCCCTCGACGCCTTCTTCGACTGGTACTACCGCACGTACCCGGTCAGCGCGACCTTCATCGGCGTCCACCAGCACGACGCCAGGTTGCCCGATTGCTCGGACAGCGGGATCGCCGACGCGGTCACAGGGATCGAGACGCTCAAGGAGCGCCTGCGCAGTCTCCCGCCCGAGCCGCTGACAGAAACCGAAGCCCTGGACCGCTCGCTCGCAGAGGGATTCCTCGACATCCAGCAGTGGGAGTACGCGTCCCTCCATTTCCACCGCAGCAACCCCTGCGTCTACACGGGTGAAGCCGTCTTCGGGGTAATGGCCCTTTTTCTCCGCCCCTTCGCGCCGCTGGAGGTGCGGGTGGACGCGGCCATCGAGCGGATGATGGCCATCCCGGTCCTGCTGGCCCAGGGAAAGCGGAACGTTCGCGAGGCCCCGCGTGCCTGGATTGAGCGCGCGATTCGCGAGTGTACCGGCGCGCTGGCGTTTTTCGAGCGCGGGGTCGAGATCCTCACCCGCGATGAGGGAATCAGGCATCCGCAGTTTCGCACCGCAGCCGGAGCGGCAGCCGCCGCATTTCGAGAGTTCAAGGCGCATCTGGAGGGCGACCTCCTGGGGCGTGCCACCGAGGGCTATGCGTGCGGCGGCGAGACACTCAATCTGCTCGTGCGGCGCGGTCATTTCCTCGACATGGATGCCCGTGCCATCACGGCCATGGCTCAGGAGCATATGGCCCTCTGGGAGGCGCAGCTCGAGGCTCAGGCGTCAGCCCTCGGCGCGGCGTCGTGGCGCGACGCGCTCGTCCCCCTCGCGGACCTGCATCCGACGGTGGATCGCTACTACGCCCGCTACACTGAGGTGTGGCAGGCGGCCCGGGCTGCCGCGGCAGCCCACGGGCTGCTCACGTGGCCCGAGTACCCGATCCGGTATATCCCGCAGCCGACCTGGGCGCGGGAGGCGGCGCCGTCCCTGTACTTCCTCTTCTATCGGTCCCCCGCGGCTTTTGATCACGTACCTATCGTCGATTACCTGGTGACGCCGATCGAACCGGACATGCCGTCCGACGACCAAACCCGCCGGCTACGGGCCACCAACGACAGCGTCATCAAGCTCAACCACGTCGTCCACCACGGCAGCATCGGCCATCACGTTCAGAACTGGCACGCGTTTCGGGCCGCCTCGCGCATGGGACAGGTAGCCGCCGTGGACTGCGCCAGCCGCATCGCGATGTTCTGCGGCGGAACGATGGCCGAGGGCTGGGCGTGCTACGCGACCGACCTGATGGCCGAGATCGGGTTCCTCACTCCGCTGGAGCGGCTTTCACAGATGCATTCGCGCCTGCGGATGGCCACGCGTGCGCTGGCGGACGTCAAGCTTCACCACGGCGAATGGACATTGGACCAGACAGCCGCGTGCTACAGGGACAAGGTCGGCATGTCCCCCGATGCGGCGCACGCGGAAGCGGTGAAGAACAGTATGTTCCCCGGAACGGCCCTCATGTACCTGACCGGCACTGAGCAGATCCACCGGCTTCGGCGCGATCTGGCGGCGCGGCAGCCGGAGTTCGACCTGCGCCGGTTCCACGACCGGCTTCTCTCGTATGGGTCGGTGCCGGTCTCGCTGATCGTCAAGGCGATGCGGGGGAAGTAGCAAGGCGTTGACGTCCTCTCCGGCATCGCCACCGTCATCCTGGGTCCGGATTCTCGTCCTCTTCTCACTCGCCAGCTTCATCGAGGCCGCGTTCTGGGGACAGGTCGGTGCCTTCACACCGCTGCATCTTCCGCGGCTGGGCGTCCCTGCCGCCGATGTGATCAGGTGGACCGGCCTCAGCGTGGCGCTGTCGAGTGCGGTGGGCCTCCCGTTTCTGCCGTTGTGGGGGGCCCTGGCGGACCGGTTCGCCCGTAAGCCGATCATCATCAGGTCGTTCTTCGCGCACCTGCTCGCCGCGGTCGTGATGCTGCTCGCCGGAAATCTCTGGATGTTCATCGTTGGCCGCGCCGCAATGAGCTTCGCGCTCGGCAGCAGCGGGCTGATGATGACGACGCTCTCCGAGCGCGCGCCAAAGCACAGGGTCGGCCTGGCGTTCTCGCTGATGAACAGCGCCGCCCCCGTTGGAGTATTCGTCGGGCCGGTGCTGGGCGGCCGCATTGTCGATCGCTGGGGCTTCCCGGCGCTGATGCTGATCGACGCCTCGCTCATGCTCGTCGTCATTCTTTCGCTGGCCTTCGGCTATCGCGACGGGTTCACACCCAAAGGCTCCGAGCCGATCCTTCGCATGGCCGTCGACTCCGTCCGGATCATCGGACGGTCGGCGCGCCTTCGGACCCTCTTCCCAGCGCTCTTCATCCTCTTCGCCGGCTGGATGCTCGCCATGAGTTACGCCCCCCTGGCCATCACGGCGATCTACCGAGGCAGCGACCGCGGAACGGCGGTCGGCCTGGTCCTTGGCGCCGGAGGCGTCACCACACTCTGCCTGAGCCCGGCGATCGGGGCCCTCGCCGATCGGATCGGGCACTGGCGGGTACTCTTCGTGGCGGCCGTGGTGGAGGTAGTCCTTTGGCCGCTCCCGGCGCTGGCGGGGAGTCTTGCGACCTTCGCCGTAGCCTGGGCGATCCTGAACGGCGTGGCCTCGAGCGTCTTTGCGATCTCGTTCAGCGTGCTATCGGCCTCGGCGTCAAGGGACATACGTGCGCGTGTGATGTCATTCGCATTCCTGCCCGTGAATATCGGCTCCCTCGTGGGTCCGGCGATTGGGAGAATCGTAACGCGCGGAAGCGTCTTCACGGTGTTTCCGGTTGCCGCTGTCGTGACCGCGCTCGGTGTCGGGGCGCTGTGGCTGGCGTCACGCAGGCCGGTACCCGAGGCCGCGGAGACCGCTCGGGGCGGCCGGCCGGGCCGCGTCACAGCCGACGGGTAAGGACTACAAGCGAGTCTCGATCCCGGTCAGGAAATGATCCAGCACCCGGCAGTAGCGTTCCGGTTCTTCAACGTGGGACAGGTGCGCGCTATGTTGGAAGATGACCTATTGCGATCCGGATATGCCCCGGTGAACCGTCTCGGCGACGGCCGGCGTCGCTTCGTCGTAGCGGCCGGACGTCACCAGCGTCGGCACCCGGATCTCGCCCAGCCGGTCCACGATGTCCCAGTGCTTGATCGTCCCGATCACGTGGAACTCGCTGGGACCGTTCATCGTGGTGTAGACTTCTGGGTTTTCCGCCAACCTCGCAAACGTCCGATTCACACAGTCGGGCCATGGATCGAGCCGGCACAAATGGCGGCGGTAGAACACCAGCACGGCTTCCTGGTAGGCGGGATCGTCGGTGGTTCCCGCCTCCTCATGCCGCAAGAACGTCTGCTGCACCTCCGGCGGTAGTTCGGCCCGCAGGCGGTTCGCCTCGGCCACCCATTGGGGCATGCGGGCGGGGGAACTGGCGACCGTGAGGCTCACCAGCCCCGCCGGCCGCGTCAGCGCATACTGCATGGCCAGCATGCCACCCCACGAATGGCCTAGCAGGTGAATGTGATCGAGACCAAGCGCGCGGCGAACGGCACCGGCCTCCTCAACGAAAAGGTCGACCGTCCACAGCGACGGGTCGTGCGGCTGGTCTGAGTGGCCGTTCCCAAGTTGATCGTAGAAGATGACGCGGCGCCCGGTCGCCGCCATCGCTTCGAGCGGCTCCAGGTAGTCGTGAGTGGCGCCGGGCCCACCGTGCAGGGCTAGCAGCGGGAACCTGCCACGCTCCTCGCGGTCTCCGACGGTGCGATACCAGATCTGGAAACCGCGAAAGGGGACGAAGCCTTCCTTTGTGGGGAACGACTCTTCCATGGACGTCCAACCCCTCGATGCTTCGGTTGATCCCGCGCGTCCGGCTAACGGTGACGTAATTTCTCCAATTCCCCGATGGTCTTCGGCCGCTCGTCTCCCAGGAGACGGGACAGCGACCGGTCGGCCAGCAACCTGCCGCCCGTCTGGCACGTCGCACAGTAGTTCGATTCGTTCTCCGCGTACACGATCCGCTGGACCGGACTCCGGCACACGGGGCAAGGCTTGCGGTAACGGCCGTGTACGGCCATGCCCTCACGGAAAGCCGTCACGTGCTCGGGGAACTCGTCGCCGGTCTCAGCGCGCAGGCGGTCGATCCACTCGGTCAGGGTGGCGCGCGTCGCCAGGAACAGGCGCTCGATCTCGCCCGGGTCCAGCGTCCTGGTCAGCCTGGTTGGCGAGAGGCGCGCCCGGTGCAGGATCTCGTCGGAGTAGGCGTTCCCGATGCCGCTGAAGAGTTGCGGATCGGTCAGCGCCCGCTTGAGCGTGTGGCTCTCGCGCGTGAGGGCCTCCGTGAAGGCCGAGATATGTGCCTCCAGGGGCTCGATGCCGTGCGGGTCGAACTGCTCCAGGCCCTTCTCACCGCGCACCAGGTGGAGCGATGCACGTTTCTTCGTGCTGGCTTCGGTCAGCATGAGGCTCCCGTTAGGGAAATCGAAGGCCGCCAGCCCCACTTTGCCGGGACTTCTGGCCCCGCGGCGATGCCAGTGGAAGCGTCCCGCGATCATGAGGTGAATGACCAGGTAGAGATCGCCGTCCAGCGCAAGGACGATGCGCTTGCCGATCCGGCGGACTCCCCGCAGGATCTTGCCGCGCGCGTCGGTCAGCGGTGGATCGGCGGTCCGGAGGACGAACGGGCTGGCTAGACGGACGTCCTCCAACCGCTGCCCCACGACGAAGCGCTCGAGCGCGTCAACGTAGATGGTGACATCAGGGAGTTCCGGCGTCGGGCCACACCCCCCTCACTCAGGAAGTCCGGGCGGAAGAGTCAAAGCGCCTGCACCGCTCCTCCGTCCACCAATAGCGAGATCCCGGTGATGTAGCCGGCCAGCTCGGAGGCCAGGAACGCGACGGCCGCCGCCTGCTCCTCGGGGCGGGCGAGACGTCCCATCGGGATTTCCTTGATCGTTTCCTCAAGCTCGTGCTCGACGGAGACGCCCTTCCGCTTCGCACGCGCCGCGGCCAACTCGATGGCGCGATCGGTGGATGTCGGCCCCGGGAGGAGGTTATTGACGGTGATCCCGAACTGCGCCACCTCACCGGCCAGCGTCTTGGCCATCCCACCCACGGCCAGCCGCACCGCGTTCGAGATGATCAGGTTCGGGATCGGCTCCTTGAGCGCGCGGGACGTAAAATTGATGATCCGCCCCCACCGGCCGGCCTTCATGTCCGGCAGCACCGCCCGGATCATCCGCACCGCGCTGAGGAACGTCAGCCGGTACGCAAACTCCCACTTCTCGTCGTCGGCTGCGTCAAAGGCCCCGGGCGGCGGCCCGCCGGAGTTGGTCACCAGGATCTGCACCGGGCCGAGATCCTGCCGGACCCGGGCGACCAGCCCGTCGATCTCCTGTACCTGTGTCAGATCCACCGGGTACGCGCGTACTTTCGCGGCGGGATTGGCGCTTTGCACGTGGCTCCGCGCCGGTTCGAGCGCCGTCTCATCCTTGTCGCAGACCGCAACGTGCGCACCCTCCATCGCCAGCCGGTGCGCGGTCGCAAGGCCGAGTCCGTGCGCTGACGCCCCAACGAGCGCCACGCGCCCACCGATCCCAAGATCCATGAGTACGCCTCCTGCCTGTTGGCGCCCACTACGACGTGAAGACGCCACCGACGGGTCCGTTCATCCGCGCCTGACCGCCGGCGGCTATGAATACAGTCAGCGCAGAGCAAACTCCTGCTCCTGGCCCCGGCGGGAGAGATTGAAAGGAGCCCCCGGGGCCGTCTAGACCTCGCCACCAGGGGGGCATATCCCTTTGAGACGTTCGCGCCCGTGAGCGTGGGCGGTCCTGTGCTGTGCATTGACGACACTACCAATCGGAGGGTGATGATATGGCCAAGTCAATTCAGCTTCGGATTTCAGTGCGGGATACGGCCGGGAACCTCACCGTCATTGACGCGACCGGATATGTCAACGAACCGCCGGTCATCGAGAACGTAGTCATTGATCCTCCCATGGTGCGGCCCGGGAGTCTCGCACGGGTCACCGTGCTGGCTCGCGACCCCGAGAATGAGTCCCTGACATATGAGGTCGTCGCGAGCGAGGGTACGATCGAGCCGACCGACCAGCCGAACGTGTTCCTCTGGCGCGCGGCCTGAATGCCCGAACTCCGCATCTCGGTTCGGAACCGCTTCGGCGAGGAGGTGTGCCGGACGGTTCTGGTTGAAGTGATTCCGGAGGCCGCTCGGCCTCCGGAATCACCGAGGCTGAGCTACGCCCCCAGGCGAATCCGCCTGGGTCAGATCCTTGTCGAGGCCGGCCTGATCACTCAGGAACAGCTCAGACAGGCGCTTGACGAGCAGCGGACGACCGGGGAACGGATCGGACACGTCATCCGCGGCATGGGGCTGGCCTCTCCGGAGGGAATCGCAGCCGCGCTGGCGCAGCAGCAAGACATCGAGTTCATCCGCATCAACCAACTCACGTCGGACGAGGCGGTCCTCTCCCACGTCTCAGAGACGCTTGCCAGACGCTATCAGGTTATTCCTGTCCGCGTAGAGAATCGCACGCTGGTTCTTGGCATGGTCGACCCGCTGGACCTCATCGCCATCGACGATCTGCGCAGGCTCACCGGGATGGACATCGAGCCCGCGATCATCATCTCCGATGATTTCCAGCGGGCGATCGCCCAGTACCCGACCTTGGACGGCACGCTGTCGGACATGATTGGGGAGATTGAGACCAGGGCAGGTCCCGATGACGCGGAGCCTACAGAGAGGCTCCGCGCCGTCGCGCAAGAAGCACCCGTCATCCGACTGGCCAATCTCGTCATCCTGCAGGCCGTCAGGCAAGGAGCGAGTGATATCCACGTCGAGCCCCAGGAGCGCCTCCTTCGCGTCCGTTACCGCGTTGACGGGGTGCTCAGCGGGGTGATGACCCCCCCGAAGCACGTTCACGCGGCCCTCGTATCCAGGCTCAAGATCATGGCCAGCATAAACATCGCCGAGCGCCGCGTCCCCCAGGATGGACGCATCCAGCTCAAGGTCGACAACCGGGACATCACGCTTCGCGTCTCGACCGTGCCGACCACCTGGGGAGAGAAAGTCGTCATGCGGATCCTCGACAAGGAAAGCACCCTGGTCGGCGTCGAGAGGCTGGGCCTGCAGCCCACGGACCGGCAGCGGTTCGATCGGATCATTGCGAAGCCGCACGGGATCGTCCTGCTGACGGGGCCAACCGGAAGTGGCAAGACCACGAGCCTCTATGCGATCCTGAACCGCCTCAATAAACCCGACGTGAACATCATCACGATTGAAGACCCGGTCGAATACCAGGTACCCGGGATCTCCCAGGTCCAGGTCAACCCGAAGGCCGGGCTGACCTTTGCCGGCGGCCTCCGGTCGTTCCTGCGGCAGGATCCGGACATCATCATGGTGGGGGAGATCCGCGACGAGGAGACCGGCCGGATCGCCATTCAGGCGGCCCTGACCGGCCACCTTGTGCTCAGCACCTTGCATACGAACGACGCCCCCTCGGCGGTCACGCGGCTGGTGGATATGGGCATCGAGTCGTTCCTCGTGGCCTCCTCCACAATCGGCGTCATTGCCCAGCGGCTGGTGCGGGTGCTGTGCGAGAAATGCAGGGAACCGTACACGCCGGCGCGCGAGCTCTTGGACCGTCTGGGATTCCCGTATACGGCAGAACCGCCGACGTTCTATCGACCCAAAGGCTGCCAGTTCTGCCACCAGAGCGGGTACAAAGGACGGGTCGGGATCTTTGAGGTGATGGCGGTCGATGGAGCGCTCAGGGATCTCATCGCGAAGAACGCCTCGTCGACTCAGATCAGAGATGTCGCGGTGACTATGGGAATGCGAGTGCTGCAGGAGGATGGGCTGGCGAAGGTGGCCGCCGGGGTCACGTCGTTGGAAGAGGTTTTCCGGGTCGCGTTTGTGGAGGATAAGACCCCAAGGCGCGAGGCTCACGGCGACCGGGACGGGCAGGATCCCCGTGTCCTGGAATCCGTTCATGCGGGGCGGGCGTGAACCGCCGACGGTCTAACCCATAAGTGTATTAGCCTACCAGCGCACCAGACCGTACCCATTCGTGTCCCAGATCACCCGAGCCCCAAGCGGCTGGGAGAGACTGTCCATGCGGGTGATGATCTGCGACGCCAGCGGATCCCGTGCCATGACCGGACGGCCACGCTGCGGCCGGGGCCGCTCACGCCTCAAATCGACAGGGTAGAGACGGACCTCTCGGAGCCGGCCGTCCTCGATCTCCCACCACGCTACCACGGTCTCCCAGTAGGCCCGGTCATGCAGGAATCCGCCTTTGCCGCGATTGTTGCGCCGGTCGAAGCCGTCGGCGGGAGTGGACGCGACGGGGTCGAGACCGAGACGCTCATAGAAGTCGGCCGGCAGCGCCTCGACTTCCTCGTTCTGGAAGATGAAGTTCCCGAGGCTGTAGAAGATCGGCTTCCCATTGTAGATCTCAATGCCGCGCAGCCGGTGCGGCCCGTGGCCGATGACCGCGTCGCAGCCGGCATCGATGCACGCGCGACAGAAATCCCGGTGAAACGACGGGACGCCATCGGGATCGCCGCCGGGCATCTCGTGCCCGTGGAAGGAGAACAGGACGACGTCGGCCTGACGCCGGGCGTCGCCGATGTGTCGTAAGATGTCCCCGACATCAGCCTTGCTCGGCTCCCAGGTTTCTCCGAACGCCTCCCCTTCCTTGAACTTCGCGGCGCCCACGCTGAAGATACCCTCCGCGTCGGCGGTGCGGAATCCCAGGTCGACCTCGTATTGCTTCTGCTTCTCGACCCGCGTCCGCGCCATCAGCGCCCTGATCTGCCTCATGACATCGGATGGGACGACGGCATACTCCTCGAACCGCAGGCAGTTCGCGCCGGGTCGCCCCTGGCAGTCCGGGCGCTGCAATCCGGCCCGGTAGCCGGCGCCTTGAGCGGCCGTGGTGACAGCCAGCAAGGCGACCTTGCCCCCAGGGAGATCCAGGTAGGCCGGCCGGCGCGCCTCGGCCAGGTGCCGGCCGGCGCCCGCGTGACACACGCCGGCCGCATCGCAGACTCTGGTCGTTTCGATCACGCCCTCGGCCTCCCAGTCGCCGCAGTGATTGTTGGCCCGGCTGAAGAGGTTGAAGCCCATATCCACAAGGTCGGTCAGGCAGCCCGCGGGGGAAGACAGATACGTCCCGCCCCAGCCGGCGGCCGGATACCCGCACCCGTTGGTCAGCGAAGTCTCGAGGTTGGTGAAACGGGCGTCCGCGCTGCCGATTGCGCGAAGGAGTTGATCGAACGCCTCATCGTCCCATCGGGTGGTCCGCCGGGTGATGAGCGCATCGCCTGTGGCTGAAAAGCGCATGTCTCCACCTCCCAGGATCTTGCCGACAAAGGGAAGGGCGCCTAACGCCTCCGCTGGAGATCCTGGCTCAAGCGTCGAAAGGCAGGCACAAACTGCGTCGCGTACTCCACCATCCGCCCAAGGATTTCGCGGCCCCGCTCCTCTGAGGCCACGGTCCAGTCGCCGCTGGCGCCGCTGGGCAACACTTGAGAGGGCTCGCTGAAGAGCCCGATCTCAAAACCCGCAAAACGAGCGGCACGATACGACGTCACCTGAAACGGGCCCTCGGGACTGCGATATCCACGCTGAGCCACATGGGACGAGTCGATGGTGCCGGGCGAAAGGGCCATCATGACCGAGATGGTTGGTTCCCCACCATGGCCAAAGACGGCCGGCGCATTGGGGTACAGGTCCGCAGCGACATGATTCGCCAGTCGCCAGGGGTACAGGATGCTGAGCACGATACCGTACTCCCTGCGCGCCCGGGCGGCGACCGGTTCAATGGCTGCCTCGTTCGGCCCGTGGTTGTTCACGATAATGAGGTGGCGAAAGCCGTGGGCAATGTACCCCAGGACTACGTCCTGCACGAGCGCGGTCAGGGTATCGAGACGAAGGCTGACGGTGCCTGGGAACGCCGTGTACGGTGTGTACCCAAACCACAGGGGGGGCGCGACATAGACCTCATCGAGTGCTTCGGCAGTGCGGCCGCATACAAACTCAGCCAGCAGGGTGTCGGCACCGGTGAATCCCGCAGGCCCATGCTGCTCGACGCAGCCAACCGGCATCATCAGCACAGCCTGCCCTTTGTCGATGGCAGCGATCTCATTGGAACTCATCAAGGCCAGACTCCACTTTCGCATGCCGACGACTCCTCCTCGACCGCTGTCACGCTCCAGGGAGTTGCTTCCCCAGCGCGCAAACGACGTCGTACAGTTCAGCAAAGTTGTGCCACCCGAACTCCCGCTCACGGTCCTCAAGTTCGTAGATCATCCGATGCAGCCTGGTGTTCAATGGAAGCGGAACACCCACCACAGCAGCCTTCTCCTCTAGAGGCCCGTGGTTCCACCGCACTTCGGATTTCCGCTTCCGGTACACGATGTCCCAGTGAATGCCAGAGCCCTGCTTCACGTATCTGTGCTTTCCGGCCTTCTCGTGTTCCAGCACATGCCGAGCCTGGCGGGCCACCGTCGCCCTCACAAACGCAAACAGCCGCTCCGTTTCCGCAGCGGTTTGGGGGAAGTACAGCCCCGGCTCGAAGAACGGGCCGCTGGGCACGTTCACGCCATACGCATACGCCACTTCGAGCGCCTCCCTCACCAGCGGTCCGGTGACGCGGAGTGCCCGCTCGTCCGATAGGACGACGTGGTAGGGAGCATCAACCAACGCGCTGGCAACGGTCTGCCCACCAAAGCACCTTTTGGCCCAGACGCGCGCCTTGATGTCTGTCAGGAGGTGACATTCCGCCACATGCGACAGGAGGCGATACACTTCCTGTATCCGGGGCGTGATCCGGCCATTCAGTTCACCCACATAGACCGGCCCTTCGATGACAAACTCGAGGTGGCCGGGATCAACATAGGCTCCCCCGTAGTCCGGCAGGGCCCCAATCGTCCGTTCTGCGCCGATGACTGAGGCGATCACCTCTTCGTTCACCAGACCGTTCTGCAACGACACCACGAAAGAGTCCGGGCCCAGTAGATGCTTGATCCCCTCCGTGGCCTCCCGCGTGTGCTGGGATTTGACGGCGAGGAAGACGCACTCCAACGGCTCGGTTAGCTCGGCCGGGGTGAACGCCTTCTGCGGCGGCAGCCGATGCTCATCACGGGCGCCGTCAATGTACAGCCCTCTCGTCCGGATCGCCTCGACATGCTCGCGGTTGACATCGACAAACGTCACATCTTCGCCGGCCTTGGACATCCAGGCGCCGGTCAACCCTCCGATCGCTCCTGCGCCGACGATAGCGACTTTCACCCAGGATCACCTCGACATGCGGGAAGCAAGGCGTGACTTCGCGAGTCCTCCAGAAGGCTCCTGCGCGATCGTGTGCCTGCAGGCGTTCCCGCGGGCATGAAGGAAGTATACACACCGGCCGCGGCTGATCCCGAAAGGATTCGATCGCATGACGACCCCCACCGCAATCATTAAGACAGGGTCCCTCATCAACGGCACCGGAGCTCAGCCGGCTCGAAACATGGCTCTGATCGTTGAGGACGACAAGATCACAGACGTTCGACCCGCGGCATCGCTTCCGGCTCTGGGTGATCGGGTCAAGGTGTATGACTTCCCCCAGCTCACCGCGATGC